>NZ_RAVW01000312.1 GCF_003611585.1 Corallococcus exercitus
GGCCAGGGTGGCCCGGGGCGGGCGTCATCCCCACGTTGTTCCCTGGATGGACGCTCGGGCATGGACGCCCGGGCGCAAGAAAGGTGGAAGGCACGATGGCTTACGGAAAGGCGGAGGATCCGGCGCGCTCCATCACCCCGCATCTGGATGGGGTGGAGTACCCGGCGACGCGTGAGGAACTCGTCGAGGCCGCCGCGGACAGCGAGGCCCCGGTCGACATCATCAACATCCTCAAGTCCCTGCCGCAGCAGGAGTACATGTTGCGCGAGCATGTGCTGCGCGACCTGGCGGAGGCCGAACGTCGCTTCGCGATGAACGGCCTGAAGGACGACGACGGCGTGGACCGCGACCGTCGCAACATCGGGCGCGATCGCATCGAGGGTGCCTCCAACGGGGAGACGCGTCACCCGTAGTGTCGCCCGCGCGGTGACACCTTCAGCGGAACGGTGCAAGACGCTCGCGGGCGCCCTGGCTTTCTGCCAGCGTTCGCGAGCGCATGCGTCCTGGTCTCCTGTGGTGCTGTCTCGTGCTGTCGCTGGCTGCCGGGTGCAAGTCCCGGTATCCGCCGCTCAACCCCGCGCCGGGGCTGCCGCCGCCGGTGCGTCTGGACTTCAAGCCCCCCGTGGACCGCCTCCTCACCGAATCCGTGCGCGCCACCCAGACCCTCCAGCGCGAGGGCCAGCCGGAGGTGCGCGACGAGGCCGCGTTCACCACCGAGACGCGCTTCACCCCGTCCGACGGCGGCTGGCGCGTGGCCCAGGCCGTGCGCACCCCGCGCCAGGTGCATGACGGGCAGGACGTGCCGTCGCTGTCCGGCGCCGTGCTGGAGCGCTTCACGCTGCGCATGCAGCTGGCGGCGGACGGCACCTTCGTGAAGCTGGTGGGCCCGGAGGCCGCGCAGGAGGCGCTGCGGCAGGTGGCGCCGGAAGGCACCGGCCTGCCGGAGGTGGAGCGCTTCTTCACCCCGGAGGCGCTGGAAACGCGCACGCGCCGCGAGTGGGAGGCGAAGTACGCGGGCCTCTTGCAGCGCAACCTGGTGGAGGGCCAGCGCACGTGGGCGGTGGACTTCGTGGCCGTGGACGGCGAGGAGCGGGCCTACCTGCTGGAGCGCACGGTGGAGGGCACGCGGCCCACGACGTTCGGCGATGCGGTGGTGCTGTCGCTCAAGTGCCTGGACGCGCTGCCGGCCAAGGCGCCCGCGGAGCTGCGGGCCGCGTGGACGGAGGCCGGCTCACCGGAGCTTGCGAAGGGCGTGACGTGTGAAGGCGAGCAGGTGGTGGCGTGGGGCCGGTTCATCCCGGTGCGCCGCCTGTTGAAGGTGAAGGCGGTTGGGAAGGGCGGGACGCTGACGCTCACCACCGAGTCCCAGGCGGAAATGCTCCAGGAGGAAGGGCCATGAGCCACGACGAGTACCTCATCGAGGACGACGCGGGTGTGAAGCGCGTGGTGCAGGAAGCCAGGCGCGTGGCGGTGCTGGGCATCAAGACGGAGGACCACTCCGCCCAGCCCGCGTACTACGTGCCGGAGTACCTGGCGAAGGCGGGCGTGGACGTGGTGCCGGTGCCCGTCTACTACCCGGACGCGAAGGTGATTCTGGGCAAGCCCGTGTACCGCAAGCTCGTGGACATCCCGGGCGACATCGACGTCGTGGACGTGTTCCGCAGGCCCGGCGACATCGACCAGCACGTGGACGACATCATCGCGAAGAAGCCCAAGGCGGTGTGGTTCCAGTCCGGCATCCGCAACGACGACGCGGCCCGGAAGCTGGCGGCCGCCGGCATCCGCGTGGTGCAGGACCGCTGCCTGATGGTGGACCACCGCCGCTACAGCGGGCGCTGACGGCTCCGGCCGGAAAGACAACGGCCCTCCGCACCCGAAGGGCACGGAGGGCCGCGAGGCCGCGCGTGGAGGGCGGCGGCCTTCTGTCAGGCTCAGTAGTTGCCGGAGATGACCTTGGGCAGCGCCTTCTGCAGGTCCGGCAGCGGGCCAATCTGCCGCGAGTCCGCGGCCTGGGCCGTGCCGTTGTTGCGCAGCAGGCCGCGCATCTGCACGGACGTCAGCAGCCGGCCGTTGGCCTTCGCCACGCCCTGGGCGCTGACCGCGGTGCCCACGATGATGGGCGACGCGCTGGACGTGCCGCTGAAGGTGGACGTGTAGTACTGGTCCTCGCCGTACGCGCTGCCGAAGCGGTCGCCGTAGCCGGTGGTGACGACGGACTCGCCCCAGCCGTGCACGTTCACGCGCTGGCCGAAGTTGGTCCAGCACATGGGCACGCGCGTGGTGGCGGTGCTGGCGCCCACGATGATGGCGCCCGAGTCACGCGTGGCCGGGTTGAACAGGCCGCCGTAGGCCGCCGCGTCCAGGTTCGCGCTGCCGTTGCCCGCCGCCTCCACCACGACGACGCCGTTGGCGGTGGCGTTGCGGATGGCGTCGAAGTTGTCCTGCCAGTACTCCATCGCGATGTAGTTGCACTGGGACGTGTTGCACGTGCAGGCCGTGCCGTCGTTGGGGCCGCCCGCGTGCAGCTCGATGAGGATGACGCCGCCCGCGCCCACCGCCGCCGCCGCGTTGGTGATGGCGCTCGCGGTGCTCTGCGCGCCAATGGCCTCCACGCCCGGCGTCGCCGCGTTCGCGATGCCCGTCACGCCGTAGCCGTTGGACGTGCCGATGATTTCACCCAGCACCGCGGTGCCGTGGTTGCGCCAGCTCAGGTCGTTGAACTGCGTGCCGCCCACGCGGAAGAACGTGGGGAAGTCCTCGTGCGTGGTGCGCCAGCCACCCTCGATGTCCACGAACTTCACGTTGGTGCCCCGGCCGCCCGTCACCGTCCACGCGTACGTCGCGTTGACGCCGGAGGGCGCCGCGTTGAGGTAGCCCTGGTTGGCCTGGTACAGCGGCGTGGTGGGCGGCAGGTCCGCGGCCGACAGCAGCGCGCGCAGCCCCGCCTCCATGGCGAAGTTCACCATCGCCGGCTCCGCGGGCGGCGCCGCGTAGGCCGTCTCCACGCTGGAAACGCGGTTGAGCGCCGCCACCAGGTCCGCCACGGTGTCCGCGGTGGTGCCGGGCAGCAGCGGTACTTCGAAGTACAGGTTCAGGTCCGCCAGCTGCTCGCCGCTCTTCGCCTCGCCGGACACCTTGCTCGCGTCCAGCGCGGCCTCCTCGGCCTGGAACACGCGGTCCAGCGAACCGATGCGCGGCGCACGCTCCAGCAGCGCCACCACCTCCGCCACGTCCGCCTCCACGCGCGCGCCGTCCAGGCGCAGGCCGGACAGCAGCTCCCGCTCGCCGGTGCTCCGCTCGGAGGCGAGGGCGCGCAGCGCGTCGCCGCGCAGGCGCACGTGGCTGCCCTCGTGGAACTTCACCACCAGCCGCTCCACGAACGTCCCCGCGGGCAGCTCCCGCCCCGTGGGCTTCGCGACGAGCGCACGCGGCGCCAGCTTGGGCGCGGCTCCAGCAGCAGGGGCCAACGCCAGCAGGGACACAGCCATGACCGCGCCACGCAGGGGGCGCAGGGACAGCGTCGACTTCAGCATGGACTTCCTCCGGGATGGACAGCATCCCCACCATGCCACGCCGGTCTGTCGTTCAAATCAGGCTATTCTGTTATTTCTGTCCTGTTGATTTATTCGGCCCTCGTTGAACCCGTTGGGCGTGCGAAAACCCTCAGATGCTCTGCTCGAACGGGACGGGGGGCCGGGCCAGGGCGCGCTCGGCGGACAGCCGGGCCTGGTCCAGGGCGTCGAAGCCGCGCTCCAGGGTGGCGGGCGTCACCGGCGGCAGGTTGGAGGTCACGACGTAGACGGGCACGTTGCGCGTCTGGAGCACGGTGAGCTGGAGGCGGAAGTGGTCTCGCCGGAGCGCGGCGGACCCGGCCGCCAGGCCCTGCGGATAGGCCATGGGGCCGCCCACCACCTTGCGCGTCCGGCTGGGCAGGAAGTGCACGAGGATGGCGTCCAGGTCCTTACCGATGGCGCTCTCCTGGAGCGACAGCGCGGGCGCCTTGTCCACGAGGCCGCCGTCCCAGAACAGCTGGCCGTCCAGCGGCACCGCGCGGAACAGGCCCGGGTACGCGCAGGTGGCGTGGACGCGCGGGGCCAGCTCCCCGGTGGTGAACACCTGGTGCGTGCCGTGGGTGAGGTTGGCCGCGGTGAGCAGCAGCGGGTGCGGCAGGTCCTCGAAGGTGGACACCGGCAGCGTGGACTCGAGGAGGCGCCGGAAGCGCTCGCCCTTGAGCAGCCCCGTGAAGCCGTGCCCCTGGGACGCCACGTTGAGCACCGCGCCAAGGGGGTCCGGGTCCCAGAAGTTGGCCCGCGTCTGGCTGAGCACCAGCTCCTCCAGCTTCGGCATGGGCATGCCCGCCGCCGCGTACGCCGCCACCATCCCGCCCGCGGACGTGCCCGCGTAGGCGTGCGGCTTCAGGCCGGAGCCGTGCAGCCCCTTCAAGAAGCCCGCGTGGCCGTAGAAGCCGAAGTAGCCCGCGGAGAGGACCAGCCCGAACCGCTTGCCGTCGAGCAGGGAGTGCAGCGTGGAGGAGGGCGCCATGCCGGATTTCTACGGGATGGGTGCAACCCAAGGCAACGCAATGCGTTGCCGGGCCCATTGTGCCGGAGTCAGAGCATCGATATATGTTGATGGCTCGATATGGACGTCCTCTCCCAATCCTTCCGTGTCCTGGGGGACACGACGCGGCTGCGCATCCTGCGGCTGGTGGCCCAGGCGCCGCTGAACGTGACGGAGCTGGTGTCGCTGGTGGGGGTGGCCCAGTCGTCGGTGTCGCACCACCTGTCGAAGCTCAAGGGGCTGGGGCTCATCCGGGAGGAGCGGCAGGCGGGGTTCACCTACTACTCGCTGGCGCTGGAGTCGGATGACTCGCGCTGGCCGCTCGTCCGGCTGGCCCGCGAGGCGGAGGACGCGGCGGGGGACTCGGCGCGGCTCAACGACCTCTTGCGCGCCCGGGAGGACCGGCAGGCGCTCAACGAGCGGCTCCTGGAGCCCGGCCAGTCGTGGTTCCTCTGGGCGGGCGCGCTGGCGTCGCTGCTGCCGCCCCTGGACGTGGCGGACTTCGGCTGTGGCACGGGCGTGTTCAGCCGGGCGATGGCGCGGTGGGCGCGGCACGTGTGGGCCATCGACCAGAGCGAGGACGCGCTGTCCCAGGCTCGAACTCTGGCCCTGCGTGACGAACTGAAGAACATCACGTTCCTGCGCGAGGACCTGCACCGGCTGTCGCTGGCCGGTGGGCGCATGGACCTGGTGGTGATTTCGCAGAGCCTGCACCACGTGGAATCGCCTTCGGCGGTGGTGGCGGAGGCGGCGCGGCTGCTCAAGCCCGGCGGCCGGCTGGTGGTGCTGGAGCTGATGCCGCACGAAGAGAAGTGGGTGCTGGAGCGGTTGGGGCACCGGCACCTGGGCTTTTCGCCCGAAGTCCTCGAAGCGGCCCTTCGCGAGGCCGGCTTCACGTCGTTCACCCGCGAGACGCACGCGCGCGACGGGGCCAGTCCCTTCCGCGTCTTCCTGCTGACCGGAGTCAAACCGTCATGACGAGCCACATCGCCCACCCCCTGCCGCTTCCCCCCGGGGAGCACGGCCAGCGCGTGGAGGCGCTGAAGGCCGCGATGCGCGAGCGCATCCTGGTGCTGGATGGCGCCATGGGCACGCTCCTGCAGAACCACCACCTGGTGGCGGCGGACTTCGGCGGCGCGGAGTACGAGGGCTGCAACGAGCACCTGGTCCTCACCCGCCCGGACATCATCGAGGGCATCCACGCGAAGTACTTCGCCGCGGGCGCGGACGTGACGGAGACGGACAGCTTCGGCGGCACGCCGGTGGTGCTGGCGGAGTTCGACCTGGGGCACAAGGCGATGGAGATCAACATCGCCGCGTCCCGGCTGGCGCTGAAGGCCGCCAGGGCCGCGGAGGCGAAGGACGGCCGCATGCGCTGGGTGGCGGGCTCCATTGGCCCCACCACCAAGGCCATCAGCGTCACGGGCGGCATCACCTTCGAGGAGCTGGTGGACAACTTCGCCGTGCAGGCCGAAGGGCTGGCCGTGGGCGGCTCCGACTACCTCCTGGTGGAGACGGCGCAGGACACGCGCAACGTGAAGGCGGCGCTGCTGGGCATCGACCGGGCGTTCCAGAAGCTGGGCTGGAAGCTGCCGGTGGCGGTGTCCGGCACGATTGAACCCATGGGCACGATGCTCGCGGGCCAGTCCGTGGAGAGCCTGGCCACGTCGCTGGAGCACACGGACCTCTTGTACCTGGGGCTCAACTGCGCCACGGGTCCGGACTTCATGACGGACCACATCCGCTCGCTGTCGTCCATGAGCCCGTTCCCCGTGTCGTGCGTGCCCAACGCGGGTCTGCCGGACGAGAACGGTCAGTACCTGGAATCGCCGGAGATGATCTCCCGGTCGCTCAAGCGCTTCTGTGACAACGGGTGGCTCAACGTGGTGGGCGGCTGTTGCGGCACGCACGCGGGCCACATCGAGTCGCTCGCCGCGATGGTGAAGGGCTTGAAGCCGCGCACGGAGACGCCGAAGCCGCGCTCGTCGCTGTCCGGCGTGGACTACCTGGAGGTGACGGACGAGCAGCGCCCCATCATCGTGGGCGAGCGCACCAACGTCATCGGCAGCAAGAAGTTCAAGGAGCTCATCGTCGCGGGCCAGTTCGACGACGCGTCGGAGATTGCCCGCGCCCAGGTGCGGCGGGCGGCGCAGGTCATCGACATCTGCCTGGCGAACCCGGACCGGGACGAGCTGGAGGACATGCGCCACTTCCTGGAGGTGGTGGTCAAGAAGGTGCGCGTGCCGCTGATGATCGACTCGACGGACGAGAAGGTCATCGCCATGGCGCTCACGTACTGCCAGGGCAAGGCCATCATCAACTCCGTCAACCTGGAGGACGGCGAGGAGCGCTTCGAGAAGGTCGTCCCCCTGGCGAAGGCGTTCGGCGCGGCGCTGGTGGTGGGCTGCATCGACGAGGTGGGCATGGCCGTCACGCGCGACCGCAAGCTCGCCGTGGCCGAGCGCAGCTTCGAGCTGCTCACCCAGAAGTACGGCATGCGCGCGGAGGACCTGTACTTCGACCCGCTCGTGTTCCCCTGCGCCTCCGGCGACGCGCAGTACACCGGCAGCGGCGTGGAGACGATTGAAGGCGTGCGCCTCATCAAGCAGCGCTTCCCGCAGTGCCGCACGGTGCTGGGCATCAGCAACGTGTCCTTCGGCCTGCCCACCGCGGGCCGCGAGGTGCTCAACTCCGTGTTCCTGTACCACTGCGTGCAGGCGGGCCTGGACATGGCGCTCGTCAACTCGGAGAAGCTGGAGCGCTACCCTTCGCTTCCGGAGGAGGAGCGCAAGCTGTCCGAGGACCTCATCTACAACCGGGGCACGGATCCGGTGACGCCCTTCGCGGCGCACTTCCGCGAGCGCAAGCCCGCGCGCGCCCAGGTGAGCAGCCTGCCGCTGAACGAGCGGCTTCAGCGCTACATCATCGAGGGCACGCGCGACGGCCTCACCGCGGACCTGGACCTGGCGATGAAGGAGATGGCGCCGCTGGAGATCATCAACGGGCCGCTGATGAAGGGCATGGACGAGGTGGGCCGCCTCTTCGGCGCCAACGAGCTCATCGTCGCGGAGGTGCTCCAGAGCGCGGAGTCCATGAAGGCGGCGGTGAGTCACCTGGAACCGCACATGAGCAAGACCCAGGCGGCGTCGCGCGGCAAGATCGTGCTCGCGACGGTGAAGGGGGACGTGCACGACATCGGCAAGAACCTGGTGGAGATCATCCTCGCCAACAACGGCTTCCAGGTGGTGAACCTGGGCATCAAGGTCCCGCCCGAGCAGCTGGTGCTGGCGGTGAAGGAGCACCGGCCGGACATCCTGGGCCTGTCGGGCCTGCTGGTGAAGAGCGCGCACCAGATGGTGGCCACCGCGGAGGACCTGAAGCGCGCGGGCGTGGAGACGCCCATCCTGGTGGGCGGCGCGGCGCTCAGCCGCAACTTCGTGGACCGCAACATCGCCCCGGCCTACGGCGGCGGCACGGTGGCCTACGCGCAGGACGCGATGAACGGCCTGGAGCTGGCGAAGCAGATCGTGGAGCCGGGCGCGCACGCGAAGCTGCGGGATGACCTGGCCGCGCGCCGGCTGAAGCTGGCGCAGGAGGCGAAGGACCGTCCCGCGCCCGCCGCCCCGGTGCGCCGCTCGCGCAGCACGGAGGTGCCGGTGCTGGACGCGGTGCCGCCCGCGCCGGACTTCGCGCGGCACGTGCTCACCAACACGCCGCTGGATCACATCTGGAAGTTCATCAACCCGGTGATGCTCTACGGCCGCCACCTGGGCCTGCGCACGTCGTCGCGCGCACTGGGGACGCCGGCGGAGGCGGAGCTCGCGAAGACGGAGGAAGGGCGCAAGGCGCTGGCTCTGAAGGAGGCGGTGGATGAGCTGAAGACGCTCCTGCGCGGCGGCGTGATGCAGGCGCGCTCGGTGTTCCAGTTCTTCAAGGCGGCCAGCGACGGCGACCGCGTGCTCCTCTTCGACGGCACGACGGGCGAGCCGGTGACGTCCTTCGACTTCCCCCGGCAGGACAAGGACAATGGCCTGTGCCTGGCGGACTACGTGAAGCCGCTGCACAACGGCAAGCCGGTGGACGCGCTGTCGCTGTTCGTCACCACGGCGGGCTCGGGCATCCGCGAGCTGTCCGAAGGCTTCAAGGCGAAGGGCGAGTTCCTCAAGATGCACGCGGTGCAGGCCCTGGCGCTGGAGACGGCGGAGGGCTACGCGGAGCTGCTGCACACGCAGCTGCGCAGCATGTGGGGCTTCCCGGACCGGGCGGACATGACGATGCTGGAGCGCTTCCGCGCGGAGTACACCGGCAAGCGCTACTCGTTCGGCTACCCGGCGTGTCCCCGGCTGGAGGACCAGACGAAGCTCTTCGCCGCGCTCAAGCCGGAGGAGATCGGCGTGCAGCTCACCGACGGCTGCATGATGGAGCCGGAGGCGAGCGTGTCCGCCATCGTCTTCCACCACCCGAACGCGACGTATTTCTCGGTGACTTGATGCGTCGGGGGCCCGAAGCCCGGGCCCTGCCGCGCCGGACGGGTTAGATTGCCGCCATGCCTTCGCCCACCATCCGTCGCGCCGTCCAGCTCCTGCCCGCGTGTGCCACGACGGGCATCGGCAGCCTGCCGCACACCCAGGTGGAACTGGGTCTGCAAGCCGCGCTCGCCATGGACATCCCGTTCCTGCCGCAGCTGCCGGTTGGGCATCCGTCGGAGCTGATGATCCCCGCCGCGCTGGAGGGCCTGCCGGGCCTGCGCTTCGACGAGGACGGCGTCTGCACGGTGGACGTGGACGCGTGGAACAACGGGCGCGCGGCCTTCGAGGCGCGGCTGGACGCGGCGCTCGCCTCCGGGGACCTGGAGTCCTTCGAGCCCACCGCGGACGCGTGCCGCGCGTGGAAGCCGTTCCTCTGGGAGGTGGAGCACCGCAAGCTCGCCTTCGCGAAGGCGCAGCTGTCCGGCCCCTTCACGGTGCGCTCCGTGGTGCGCACCGCGACGGGCGAACCGGTCCTGTCGGTGCCGGGCCTGGACGCGGCGCTGTACCGGCTGGTGATGGTGCGCGCGCTGGCCATGGTGCGCGCCCTCAAGCGCACGGGAACCACGCCGCTGTTCTACCTGGACGAGCCCGGCCTCTACGCCTACGTGCGGCTGAACCCGCAGCACCTGCTGGCGCAGCAGGAGCTGCGGCTCCTGGTGGTGGCGCTGCAGCGCGAGGGCGCGCTCGTGGGCATCCACTGCTGCGGCAACACGGACTGGGGCGTGCTGCTGGACGCGCAGGCGGACCTGATCTCGCTGGACGTGCGGCTGTCGCTGGACGCGATGCTGGAGGAGACGGACGCGCTGAAGCGCTTCCTGGATTCCGGCGCCACGCTGAGCCTGGGCGTCATCCCCACGGACCTGGCGTCCACGTATTCGGTGGAGGAGCTGGCGGACTCGGTGGAGGCGTCGCTGAAGGCGGCGCTGCCGGGTGACATCGGCTTCTCGCGCGCGCTGTCCACGGTGCTGCTGACGCCCGCGTGCGGCCTGGCGATGCGCTCGGTGGTGGACGCGGAGCGCATCCTGGAGGAGCTGAAGCAGTCGCAGCGCCGGCTGAAGCGGGCACTCGAGTCCGAGCGCCCGGCCCTCCAGGGACTGCCGCCCGCGCACTGAAAGCGCGGGCGGCCGGAAGCGACGGACTACTGACGGCCGAGCCGCAGCTCGCGTTCGGCCTGGTGCCAGTCCTGCTCGGGGTTGCCCTGCGTGCCGCCCCGGGCCTGGAAGATCTCGTAGGCGCGGCGGGCAATCTGCTCCTGCGTGGGCGCCGCGGTCTTGTTCGTGGGCGCGCTCGCCGCGGCCACCGGCTTCTTGTCTTCGGTCCGCTCGGGAGCGGCCTTGGGCGCGGGGTTCGGTTGCGACTTCTGCGCGTTCTGACGAGCCATCGGGCTTCCTCCTGGAAAAGGCGGCCTGAAGCTTCGGACGCACCCCCGCATCGCGGAAGAGACCCACGGCGTTCGGGGTTGCCGGAGCGACATCCCAGGTCGCGAAGTGTTGAGGGACCAACGGGCCATCCCGCTCGGAAAATCCATCAGCGAAGGGGGCCTGTACGCGCGGTCCGCGAATTGAAAGGCGCCAGACGCTTCAGCGGCCGGCTGCCTTCCTGGCGTCGAGGCTCACCGCGCGCTCCGAAGCCGCGCACCCGCTCAGCCGCGCGCCGCCTTCTTCGCACTCCGGCCTGGCGTCTTCTTCGCGGAGGGCGTCGGGGGCAGGGCATCCGCGCCCATCACGCCATGGCCCAGCGCCGCGTCGAGCGCGCGCTGCATCGCGGTGCTCATGCCCAGCGCCTCCGCCTCCTGGGGCGTGCACCAGCGCAGCTCCTGGAACGCGGCGGACTTCGAGGGGCGCGTGTCGCCCGTCACGCGCAACAGCCGCAGCGTGAGGTCGCGGTGCGTGAGCTGCCGGCGCACGCTGTCCAGCGTGCCCTCCAGCGTGAGCGTCGCGCCCAGCGTCGTGGACAGCCGCTGCGTCGCCTCCGCCTCCGGCGTGTCCTCCTCCACCTCCACGGCGGGCAGCTCCCACAGGCCGCCGAAGAGTCCCTTGTCCGCGCGACGCGCGAAGAGGAGCGTGCCCGCGTGCGGCCACACGGCCAGCGCCAGGAACAGCTTGCGGGGCGCGGCGCGCACCTTGGCCGGAGGCAGCTCGTCCACGCGGCCCTTCTTGAACGCGATGCACCCGTCACGCACGGGGCACAGCAGGCACAACGGAGACTCCGGCCGGCACACCGTGGCGCCGTGCTCCATCAGCGCCTGATTGAAGTCCCCGGGCCGCTCGCCCTTCACCAGCGCGGAGGCCAGCGCCCACAGCGTGGCCTCGCGGTCGCGGTCCCCGGGCAGGCCCTCCACCTCGAAGAGGCGCGACAGCACGCGCGCCACGTTGCCGTCCACGATGGGCGCTTCTTCGCCAAACGCGATGGAGGCCACGGCCCCGGCGGTGTAGCGCCCGAAGCCGGGCAGGGTGAGCAGGTCCTCCGCCGTGGAGGGGAGCTTTCCGCCGAAGCGCTCCACCACCTCCTGCGCCGCGCGGTGCAGGTTGCGCGCGCGCGAGTAGTAGCCCAGCCCCTTCCACCCGGAGAGCACGTCGTCCAGGGGCGCGGAGGCCAGGGCCTTCACCGTGGGAAAGCGCGCGAGGAAACGCTCCCAGTACGGGATGACCGTGGACACCTGCGTCTGCTGGAGCATGACCTCGCTGAGCCAGATGGCGTACGGGTCGCGGGTGCGGCGCCAGGGCAGGTCGCGCTTGTTCCGGTCGTACCAGGAGAGCAGCGGGCCATGCAGGGCCGCGTGGCGTTCAGGGGAGACGGGGGCGGGGA
>NZ_RAVW01000313.1 GCF_003611585.1 Corallococcus exercitus
CGGGTGGGACGGGGAGGCGCCAGCGGGCCTCCTCCCATGGTCAGCAGGCGGGGAGGTTCAGCGCGTTGCGGCCTGCGTCACCGGCCGGCCGATGGAGATGCGCCCCTGCTCCAGCGGCTTCGGATGGAAGGCGTCGCGAGGACCGAACTGGAACCCCGTGGGGGCGCCTCGGGCATCCACCTGGAAGTAGATGGCGCCCGGGCCCACGCCGCCGCAGGTGGGCGTCTGACCGGGCTGGTACGCGCGCGGGTCGTAGTCCTTCGCTCCCGGCCCGCAGCCCGCGTAGCTCCGCACGGCCTTGAGCGGCAGCACGGAGGCGCCCTCCGCCGCGTGGTGTTTCAGGTTCGACGCGTCGAGCACCGGCACCGAGTAGACCGCGGGCGTGCCGTCGCTCGCGGGCGACACCTGCTTCGCGGTCCCCATCACCAGCAGGATGTGGCCGGTGTCCTTGTTGAGGCCCCTGGCGCTCTTGCGTGTCTGGAGGTGACTGGCGCTGCACCAGTCCCCCAGGCACCACGCGATGATGTCCCCGGGCCGCACCTGCCGCAGGTCCGTCACCGCCGTGAAAGCCGCGCTCGGGGCCGGCGCCGCGCCCAGGCCGTGGAACCAGGCCTCCCAGACGAAGGCCCGGGGCCAGTTCCACTTCGTCTCGCGCGGGAACCGCTCCGTCTTGAACTTCATCACCGCCGCGTACTGCGTGGGCAGCACCTTGCCCACGAGGTAGCTCACCCAGCCCGAGCAGTCCGTGTACGCCGTCCAGCCGTCCTCCCGCCGCTGGATGAGCGGCTGGCCATCCGGCGCCTGCGTGTACGCGTAGCTCGTCTGGGTGAGGCCGTTGTTGATGGCCTGCGCGGTCTCCAGCAAGGGCCTCACCCCCGGAGGCAGCTCCGAGGGCGAGGCGGCCCACGCGAAGCCGCCCACGCAGAGGATGCAGACCGCAGTGAGCGTCTTCGCCGGGTGTCGAGCCATCACTCCCGGGAGTCGTAGCCGGAGTCGCCGTTCCGCACGATGACCTCGCGGGACACCGGGAAGTAGAGGACAGCGCGCGTGTCGAACTCAGGACGGGGGAGGGGGCACGGGGACTACTTGAAGGTCTTGCTCCAGGTGGGGGCCACCTTCTCGATGAGCGCCACCAGCTCCGGCGGGATGTCGTCGGCGCCGGTGAGGGGACGGACCTCCATCACGTCGTCGTTGCCCATGCCACCCGGGTAGCGGCGGGCCCACTCGATGGCCTCCTCCTTCGACTTCACCTCCAGCACGTAGAAGCCGCCGATGAGCTCCTTCGTCTCCGCGTAGGGGCCATCCTTCACGGTGGACTTGCCGTCCTTGAAGACGACGTGCGCGCCCGGGGAGGGGCTGAGGCCCTCGGAGGCGATGAGCACGCCGGCCTTGTGCATCTCCTCGTTGAACTTCATCTGCGCGATGAAGACGGCCTCGTCGAAGGCGGCTTCCGAGTGCGTGGGCTCGAGAGTGGAAGGGCGGGGGATGAGCATGAAGCGCATGGGGACTCCTGGGGTGGGGGGCGTGGCTTACATCCCCACGACGAATGGCCGCGCCGTGGATCGACACGGGGAATTTCAGGAGGCGGGACGCCTGAAGCACACCAGTCCCACCTGCGTGTCCATCAGCACCAGCTCCCAACCCTCCTTGCCCAGGGAGACCAGGACGTTGTTGAGCGCGTCGGGGCCGGTGCGCAGGTCGAAGTCCGACGTCTTGCGGCAGAACTGCTGCCACTCACGAACCTGTTCGGGCTTCGTGAGCCGCTGGTGGATGGGACGCAGGTCGTCCTTCGCCCACGCGGACGTTCCGCCCAGGAACGTCAGCGTGAGACCGAGGGCCTTCATGAGGGAGGAGCGCATGCCTCCATCCTAGGTGCGTGTCCCGGCCATCTCCACCGCGTCCGCGCCGGCGGGCAGGCGGAGCGGAGCCGACGGGTCGTTCACCGCGCGCCAGATGGCCTCCGCCACGTCGAGCGACCGGGTGACCGGCCCTGAAGCATGCGCCGTCCTCTGCTCGAAGATGCTCCGCACGAAGCCGGCGTACGCCTCGGGGACGGTGACGCCCCGGGACTGTGCGTTCTGGGCGAAGGGCGTCTCCGGGGACCGTCCCGGAATCACCAGGCTCACCCGCACATTGAGGGGCTGGAGCTCCAGCGCCAGCGACTCCGTGAACGCGTTGAGCGCCGCCTTGCTCGCGGTGTAGACGGCGAGCAGCGGGAGCGGCTTGAACGTCGTGCCCGACGAGACGTTCACGATGTGCCCCGCCTTGCGCTGCCTGAACCCGGGCAGGAACGCGTGGGTCACGGCCATCGCGCCGAGGGTGTTCGTTTCGAAGGTGCTGCGGACCGTCTCCATCGAGGTGCCCTCGAAGACACCCATCAGGCCGACGCCCGCGTTGTTGACCAGCACGTCGATGGGACCGGCGGCCTCCACCAGCGCGTGGATGCTCTGGGGCTGGGTGACGTCGAGCGGGATCACGCGCAGGTGCTCGGAGCGGGGCAGCACGTCCTCGCGCGGCGTGCGCATCGTGGCGATGACCTTCCAGCCGCGCTCGAGGAAGTAGCGGGCGGTGTCGAGGCCGAAGCCGGACGAGCAGCCGGTGATCAAGATGGTCTTCATGGCGGTTCCTGTCAGTGCGGGTTCGGTGACAGGTATACGGAGCGCCATCCGGACCTGCTACAACAGGGAGTCCAGATTTCATTCGCAGGAGTCCGGCCATGGTGGATCCGCTCGCGGAGGTGGTCACGCTGCTCCAGCCGGGCGCCCCGTTCTCGAAGTTCGTCAGCGCCGCGGGCAAATGGCGGGTGCGGCGCGCGGAAGCGGGGAGGCCCTTCTACTGCGCGGTCCTCATGGGGCGGAGCCGCCTCGCGATCGACGGACGCGAGCCAGTGATCCTCGAGAAGGGGGACTTCGTCTTGATCCCCGCGGCGTTCGACTTCACGACGTCGAGCATCGAGCCGCCGAAGGGAAGGCATGAGACCCCGCGCATGGTGCTGCCCGATGGGGAGATCCGGAACGGCGATTTCCAGGGCCCGCCCGACGTCCGGATGATGGTGGGGTACTGCGCCTTCGCCTCTCCGGACGCGAGCCTGCTCGTCTCGCTCCTCCCCCAGTTCGTGCACATCCGCGGCGAGCAGCGGCTCTCCACGCTCGTGGAACTCGTGCGGGAGGAGTCCCGCGAACGGCGGCCCGCGCGCGAGGTCATGCTCGCCCGCCTCATGGAGGTGCTCCTCCTCGAAGCGCTCCGCTCCACGGCGCGCACCGAGGCGTCGCCGGGCCTGCTGCGCGGGCTCGCCGACGAGCGCCTGGCCGTGGCGATCCGCCGGATGCACGAGCACCCGACCCGGGCGTGGACCGTGGCGCAGCTGGCGAAGGAGGCCGCGCTGTCGCGTTCGGCGTTCTTCGAGCGCTTCAGCCGCGCGGTGGGCGTCACCCCGATGGAGTACCTGCTCGGCTGGCGCATGGCCAAGGCGAAGGACCTGCTGCGGCGCAAGAAGGAGATCACCGTCGCGGAGGTCGCGGAGCAGGTCGGCTACAGCTCCGCGAGCACCTTCAGCGTGGCCTTCACCCGCCACGTCGGACTGCCGCCCACGCATTACGCGCGGGAGCAGGTGGCGCCGTGACACGCCTCTTGAGAGCAACCGGGCGGACGGGCCCCGGGTGGGCACCCTGGAGGGACACCGGACGTGGCCCCATGGGTCGGACCCGGGTGGTAGAGCTGTCCCGCCATGGATGACACCACCGACAGGGACACCGAACGCCGACGGGAGCCTCGCAAGCCGAAGCCACCGCGGAAGGTGTCGCAGCGCTACCTGGAGAACGCGGCGCTGCACTACCTCAAGCGCTACGCGGCCACGGTGAGCCAGCTCAAGCGCGTGCTGATGCGCAGGGTGGACCGCTCCGTGAAGTTCCACGGCGGCGACCGCGCGGAGGCCGTGGGCTGGGTGGACGCGCTGGCGGAGAAGCTCATCCGCAACGGCCTCATCAACGACCGGACCTACGCGGAGACGCGCGTGCACTCGCTGCGCGCGTCCGGGCGCAGCGCGCGCGTCATCACCCAGAAGCTGCGCATGAAGGGCGTGGCGCCGGAGCTGGTGCAGGAGAAGCTGGCGGAGGCCACCCAGGACGTCTCCGAGGACGCCGCTGCCCGCATCTGGGCGCGCAAGAAGCGGCTGGGCCCCTTCCGGCGCGACCTCAGCACGCGCGCTGACCATCGTCAGAAGGACCTGGCGGCGCTCGCTCGCGCGGGCTTCTCCTTCGCCATCGCGAAGCGCGTCATCGACGGGACGGCGGAAGACCTGCCGCCCCGCGACTGACGCGCTCCGGAAGAAAACACAGCGGCCCGGCACCTTCCCTGAAGGCACCGGGCCGCGAAGGTCCCGCTGTCTGGCTTTGACTACTCCTGGAGGTGCGTGACGGTCAGCGCCGGGTCGGCGGCGATCTCCGCCTCCGTGTAGCGCCGGTCCACCCACTGCTTCTGGGAGAACATCGCCGTCTGGTCCGCGTACCAGGGCGAGGCCGGGTTGGAGGACTGCGAGTAGGTGAGCACGGACTTCGCCACGGGGCCCGCGTCCGTGAAGGACACGGCCATGACGAAGCTGGAGCCCAGGATGGGCTCATAGGTGTGGTCCGGCAGGAGCTGGTTGGCGATCTGGTTGAAGCAGCCCTCTTCGTGGCTGCAGCCGTGCACCGGGTAGAAGATGCCGTTCTTGCGCTTGCCCTGCACGGAGCCCGTCGTCGCATCCAGCGGGATGTTGCGCTCGCGCAGCGTGCGGATGGCGGTGCCCAGCGCCTGGGCCACCTGCGGGTTCAGCATGTTGAGCGTGCGCGGCGTGTTGACGGGGTCGTTCGCGTTGAAGGGCACCAGGTAGGGCCCGCCCGTGACGGCCACCGCGTTGAAGATGAACACGCGCCAGAGCAGCTCGCCCCGGCTGTCCAGGTCGCCCTTCAGGTCCCACGCGGCCAGCACGGGGCAGGCGGGGCGCAGGTCCTCGAAGGTGAGGTCCGGCATCAGCACGGAGGGCGTGCGGCGGCACAGCGCCACCGCGGCGTCGCGCAGCAGCTCGCCGGAGTGGTTGCGGTTGTTGAACATCACCGTCTGGAGTTGCTCCAGCGTGAAGCCCTGGCCCTCCAGGCCGTCCGTGCCCGCCAGGCGGCCCTGCACCATCTTCAGGCCCATGCGCGTGCGCAGGCTGCGCTGGTTCTTCTCACCGCCCAGGATGCGCGGGAAGCCGGTGAGCGGCTGGGCGGGGTTGGGCAGCCAGTAGCTGTCGTTGGAGTTGGTGACGTAGTCGGCGCGCTGGAGGCGCGGCAGGCTGCCGGGGCCGAAGATGCCCGGCTCCACCGCGTCCGCGTCGGTGCCCAGGGCGCAGTCGGAGCGCGAGCCGTCCAGCACCGGCAGCCCCGCGGACTGGAGCACCAGCAGCGGGATGGGGGACAGCACGCAGCGCAAGAGCTTCGCGTCGCTGACGTGCGGCACCACGCTCATGTCCGCGTAGTACGCGCGGCCCTGCGCGTCCGCGGCGATGGTGTTCACCCACGGGATGCCCTGCCAGGTGTCCTGCGCCGTGCGCAGCTGGTCCACGTTCGCCGCGCGGTCCATGGCGAAGAAGGCGTCCAGGAGGCGCAGGTTGGTGGCGTTGGCGTCGTGGAACGCGTAGCCGGTGAGGCCGTTCCACGTCATCAGGCCGGAGGGGTACTCCAGCATGGGGCCCAGGTGCGAGCGGTAGAAGGTGTGCTGGCGCGGCGTGAGCGACCCGTCCGCCTCCTTCGCCTGCACCGTGACGGTGCGGGTGGTCATCTCGCGGATCTGCCCGTCGTACAGGTACTTCGTGGGCGCGCCCGGGATGAGCTTCAGCTCGAACGGGGTGAAGCGGTACGCGGTGGAGACGGTGTGGCTCCAGGCCAGCGTCTCGTTGTGGCCAATCAGGATGGCGGGAACGCCCAGCAGGCTCACGCCGCTGACGTTGAGCTTGCCCGGCACGGTGAGGTGCGCCTCGTAGAAGCGCTCCGAGCCCTCCCAGGGGAAGTGCGGGTTGGCCAGCAACATGCCCTTGCCGTTGCGCGTGGCCTGCGCGCCCAGGCCGAAGGCGTTGCTGCCCAGGCCCAGCGCTTCGGAGCTCGGGAAGACCTTGCGGTCCAGCGACGCGGGCACGGGCAGCGGCTGCGGCAGCGTGCCGTCCGGCAGGAGCGACGGCGGCTTCGCGTCCACCAGCGCGTCCAGGAAGAACAGGGAGCTGGCGAAGAGGCTCAGCTGGTAATAGCGCAGGTACAGGTCGCGCTCGGTGATGGGGCGCACCCAGGCGGCGCCCCGGCAGCGCGGGTCCGTCAGCCCGTCCGCGCCGACCTCCGCCAGGTAGCGGTTGATGCCCGCCGTGTAGCCGCGCACCAACTCGCGCGCGTCCTGGGAGGGGCCCAGGGGCGGCGGCTTCGCCAGCAGCGTGTCCACCGTGCCGTCGTCGATGATGGCCTGGTAGAAGAAGTCGCTCTTGAGGTTGTTGTACTGGCTGCCCAGGGCCGCCAGGTACGTGCCGTCCGGCCCGAAGTAGCGCGCGCGCTGCGCGTTCACGGTCACCAGCGCGTCCATCAGTTCGCAGAAGTTGTCCTGCGCGAACGCGTAGCCGTAGCCGTAGCCCACGCCCGCGAAGTCGTCCGCGAGCACGTGGGGGATGCCGTGCGCCGTCCTGCGCACCGTGGCGGAGAGGCTGCCCGCCGCCAGCTTCACCGACGCCTTGGGACCTTCCGGCGCCGGGGGCGTCGCCGCGCGCGGCTCGCACGCCGTGGCGCACATCAGCGCCACCAGCGGCAGCACCCTGGCGCCGGCGGTTCTTCTGTTACGTCCAGCCATTCGAGGGATTCCTTTCACGGTGGGGAGAAATTCCCTTCTAATTGTAGAAACGCATGCTTCCTGGATCGCCCCCTCGCAAGCCGAGCGGAATTCCGTGTTTACGTGTATGGCTTGGGGCCACGGAGCCCGGGGTGCCAGCCATGGCGCGCGGGTCCGGTGTTTCACGAAAGGAAACCAGCACATGAAACGGATGTTCGCGGGCGCGCTCGTCGTCGCGGCGTTGGGGACCCTGGGGTGCGGTGGGGCGAAGGCCTCCGGGCCGGGCGCGGAGGCCGGCGCGAGCGCAGGCACGGCGCGGCAGTCAGTGGAGGATCTGCGCGCGGGGTTGCGGGCGGCGGATCAGGCCATGTCGGACGCGGCGGAGAAGTCCGGTTCCGCACAGGCGTTCGCGGACTTCGTCGCGGACGACGCGGTGCTGCTGGTGGACGGCGCGTACGCGCAGAAGGGCAAGGAGGCCATCCGCGCGTGGATGGCCGCGCATCCGCTGGAGGCGGAGGGCAAGGTGCGCTGGACGCCCGTGCGCTGGGACGTCAGCGCGGACGGGACGCTGGGGTACTCGCTGGGCAACGTGTCGGTGGAGTCGGGCGGCACGTCGGTGCGGCCGGCCGGGCGCTACCTCACCACGTGGAAGCGCCAGCCGGACGGGCAGTGGCGCGTGGCGGTGGCGGTGCACAACGCCTCCAAGACGGCGATGACGCCGCCCGCGGGCTTCACGCCGTCGTCCACGCTGCCGGCCCCGGAGCCGCGCGCGCTGGCGCCCGCGCAGGTGCTGGAGGAGGCGAAGGCCGCCGACCGCGCGTTCTCCGCGCAGTCCACGTCCGAGGGCATGGGCAAGGCCTTCACCGCCTGGGCCGCGCAGGACGCGGTGCTGCCGCTCGGGTCCGCCGGCATCTTCGGCCATGACGCCGTCGCGAAGGCCTACGCGCCGTTCACGCTCGACAAAATCGACCTGCGCTGGGAGCCGGTGCTGGGGGACGCGGCGGGCTCCGGCGACCTCGCGTACACGGTGGGCCGCGCCATCGCCACCGGCAAGGACGAGAAGGGCCAGCCGGAGGTGGACCACGTGAAGTACCTCACCGTCTGGCGCCGGCAGGCCGACGGCCAGTGGCGCTACGTCGCCGACGGCGGCAACTCCAGCCCCGGCGCTGAGGGGCCGTGACACATGCGTCGCGAGGGGCTTGTCCTGTCGTGGCTGGCCCCTCGCCGCGAATGTCTCAGCAATATTCCGACAATAGCTGAAATAGCTGCTTAGTCTTGTATTCCGGACTGATGCGCCGCATGAAGGATGCTCCCCCTGATGAGGAGTTCCCCCTTCATGCGTCCCCTCCGGTTCCTGCGTCGGCTGTCGCTTCCGTTCGTGCCGCTGCTCGTGCTCGCGGCCTGCGGTCCCTCCGAGCCCGTCACCCCCGAGCCTCCCGCGCTCACCGCGCAGGAGGCCGCGCTCACGGAGTTGCTCACCAACGGCAGCTTCAGCTCCGGCACCACGGCGCCGTGGTGGAACAACGCCAGCACGCAGTCGTCCGTGGAGAGCGGCAAATGGCGGGTGGACGTGGCCGCGAACACGGCCAACCCGTGGGACGCCATCGTCGGACAGAGCGGCCTGACGCTCACCGCTGGGAAGACGTACACGCTGGCGTTCACCGCCACCGCCACGGCCTCCATCACCGCGCGCGCCACCGTGCAGCAGGAGGTGGCGCCGTACGCGTCCACGCTCACGCAGACCTTCACGCTGGACGGCACGTCGCGCCGGTTCTCCTTTCCCTTCACGTCGTCGTTCTCCTCGGGCCAGGGGCAGGTGACGTTCCAGCTGGGCGGCCGCGCCAACGCCGTCACCGTGCGGCTGGATGACATCTCGCTCACCACGGAGAGCGGCACGGGCTCCGGCCCGGTGGCGATGACGAGCGGCTTCTACGTGGACCCCAACTCCAACCCGGCGGTGTGGGTGCGCAACAACAGCGGGGACGGCCGAGCGGCGCGCATCAACGCGTCCATCGCCTCGAAGCCCATGGCCCGCTGGTTCGGCAACTGGAGCGGCGACATCACCCAGGCGGTCTCCGGCTTCGTGGCCGCGGCGGACGCGGCGGACAAGCTGCCCGTGTTGGTGGCCTACAACATCCCCGGCCGTGACTGCGGCAGCCACTCCGGCGGCGGGGCTGGCAGCCCGGACGCGTACCGCGCCTGGATCTCCGCCTTCGCCGCGGCCATCGGCAACCGGCCCGCGGTGGTCATCGTGGAGCCGGACGGCGTCGCGCAGCTCGACTGCCTCCCCAACGACACGGAGCGCGCCACGCGGCTGAGCCTGCTGCGCTACGCCTCCGAGCAGCTGCGCGACCGCGCGACCAACACCTGGACGTACCTGGACGGCGGCAACGCGCACTGGATTGCCGCCGACACCATGGCGCAGCGCCTGGAGTCCGCGGGCGTGGGCAACGTGCGCGGCTTCTCAATCAACGTCTCCAACTTCTACCCCACGGCGGAGTCCACCACGTACGGCAACGCGGTGAACGCCGCGCTGAGCAGCCGCTACGGCTACACGCGGCAGTACGTCGTGGACACCAGCCGCAACGGCAACGGCTCCAATGGCGAGTGGTGCAACCCCGCGGGCCGCAAGCTGGGCGTCCCCTCGCAGACGGGCGGCGGCGCGGAGCTGCTCCTGTGGGTGAAGACGCCGGGGGACTCGGATGGCCAGTGCGGCATCGCCCCGGGCACGCCCGCCGGACAGTTCAGCCCGGACCTGGCCATCCGCCTTATCGACGGCACCTGATTCCCCACGCACCCCCTCTGGAAAGGAACCGACGACATGACGATGGATACACGGTGGCTGCGGGCCCTGGTGCTGGGCGTGGTGGTGGTCGGCACGGCCTGCGGGCCGGAAGGCGCGACGGATGAGGCGCTGTCCCAGGCGGAGGCGGAGGCCACGGCGCTGCCCACCGCGGGCGGCGGCATCTTCATCACGGCGGCGGAGTTGACCCGCGCGAGGACGCGGGCCACCGCCACGACGGAGCCGTACGCGGAGAACGCTCGCATCCTGAAGGGGCGCGCGGACGCGGCGCTGACGGCCACGCCCAGGCCGTTCCGGATGACGGATGTCTCCACCATCACGTACCACTGGTGCTCACCGGACACGGACGGCATCGACAACTCGCTGGCGGACGCGACGGGGAAGTTCACGGACGACGCGGACCGGATGCGCACGCTGGCGCTCCAGTACGCCGTCGGCGGAGACACGAAGTACGCGGCGCGCGCGGCGCTGTTCCTGACGACATGGGCGTCGCAGCACACGCCCGTGAACCTGCACGACCTGCACGTGGACTACGCGGCGGCGAAGCTGGATGGCCAGACGACGGACTACTGCTCCGACCGCCCGTGGAACTTCGCGCTGGACGGCGTGTTCCAGGCGTACGGCCTCATCAACGCCAGCGACGCGTACGTGCTGCTCAAGCGCAACGGCTACGCGCTCCCCGCCGCGGACGACGCGGCCGTGCGCGAGTGGCTGCGCAAGACGGCGGAGGCGGTCAACTCCAGCTTCCAGGCCTGGACGCGCTGGGCGGACGCGCACCCCACCTCCAGCGCCTTCACCCGCTACCGCTCCGACAACCACCTCAGCTGGGGCCTGGCGGGCCTGATGGCCGCGTCCGTGGCGCTGCAGGACACCGCGCTCGCGGGCTACGTGATGGACGGCACCGCGTGGACGGACCGTCGCAATGGCGCGTACGCGAACCCGTCCTTCATCAAGGACGTCATCAACCGCGCCATCGAGTCCGGCACGGGCACCGCCAACGAGGGCCGCGTCTACGAGGAGAAGATCCTCCGCGATCCGCCCATCGGCTATTCGCTCTTCCACCTGTGGGCCATGTCACTGGTCGCGCGCGGCGCGGAGGTGAACTACGCGCGGCCGGGCTTCTGGGACTACGCGGGCGCGGGCGGCGGCACCCTCCACAAGGCGTACACGCGCTACGCGGCCTTCATCCTGGGCGAGCGCGCCTCGCCCCAGGCCTCGGAAGGCCCTCCGAAGGACTACCGGTGGCTGTACGAGCTGGGCTTCACGAAGTGGCGGGAGGCGCGGCTGAAGAGCGTCATCCAGGTGGGCACGCGCAACCAGTACATCGTCCAGAGCATCGGCCCCGTGACGCTGGTGGTGGGCGAGACGCTCTAGCCTCCCCGGATGTGAAAACGCCTTCCCCGGCGCGATGGCTGGGGAAGGCGTTGGGGTGATGCGGGAGCCGCGCGCGAGCCCTAGCTGGACTCGCTCACGCTGAGGCGCCGGCTGGCGCCGCCGTTGCCCTTGCCCAGCGGCTGGGTGTGCTCCAGGTTCGTGCGCGCCAGGGCCTCGCGCTCTTCCTTCGTGTTCGCGGTGCGGTCCTTCTTCACGGTCATCACGCCGCCGCTGTCGTGCTTCTCCTGGGCCTGGGCGATGCTCTTCTTCAGGTCGCTGGCCTTCACCCAGTAGGCGCCGTTGACGGGGTCGCGCACGCGGTAGAGGTCGTCGTCCGTGCTCTTCGTCTTGCCCGGATTCACGCCGTCGATGGTGAGCCAGTGCAGCTCGCCGCTGTCCGGGCCCTTCTCGCCTTCCGCCAGGGTCGTGTTGAGCAGCGCGTTGGAGTCCACCAGCGCCAGCGCCATCTGCCCGTGCTTCAGCGCGCCGCTCAGCGCGTCCGTGTCGCACTCGTCGAAGCCGTTGGTGACCTTGATGCCCATGGAGCCCAGCACGGCGCCCATCTCGTCCGGGGTCGCGCCGTCATCCAGGTTCACCTGCACGCGGTCCTTCACGCCCGCCGTCTCCGACGTGGCCAGGGTGTCCGCCTTGTTGCGCACCTTCTCCCGGGCCTCCTGCTGCGTCAGCGGAACCTCCTCGTCGGCGCCGGCCTGCTCCAGGTAGG
The DNA here is from genome assembly GCF_003611585.1 of Corallococcus exercitus. Classification (GTDB taxonomy): domain Bacteria; phylum Myxococcota; class Myxococcia; order Myxococcales; family Myxococcaceae; genus Corallococcus; species Corallococcus exercitus. The sequence goes on from NZ_RAVW01000313.1 coordinate 11,727, forward strand.
TGAGGGTGGCCTCCGCGCAGCCCTTCTTGCTCGTCTGCGCGACGGTCGTCTCCGGCGCCTTCCAGCCCTGCTCCTTCTGGGCCTCCGTCGCCAGGTTGGCGGGGACCGCGCTGGGCTGGGCCGTCGCGTCGGCGCCCGGGGGCGCGGGGGCGGCCAGGG
>NZ_RAVW01000314.1 GCF_003611585.1 Corallococcus exercitus
GCGCATGTCTCGTGGGCTCGGAGATGTGTATAAGAGGCAGGTGGGGGAGGGTGATTCGCCGGACATGGCGGCATGAACTAGCACTGAAGCGCACGTTCCGCCCCTGCCGAATCATGTGGGCGCCTGCCGGCCAGGCGTTCCCGGAGGGATGCCATCAACGCGCGCTGTGCCGTATCGTCGTCGCATGACGACGCGGCGCACGCTCACCGACCTGATGGCTGAGGTGTCCCCCCGCGCCCGCGACTGGTCGTTACCACAGGACCTCGGCGTCGATCGCGTGACGGTCGCGGCTGCCTGGCTGGCGAGCGACGATCCGCCAGCGATGCTGCTCCTCCTCGCCGCGCTGCATCCCAAACGCGCCGAGGAAAGGTGCTTCGAACTGGCGACCCAGATGTCGTTCTTCGAGCCCATGCGGATCGAAGCACACGTGATGAGTCGCTGGCGCGGCGGCATGCTCACCAATGGCCGGAGTCCGTTCTACTTCCTTTCGCTCTACCAACGGCTGCGCAATGCCTTGCAGGCGTTCGAGGATCCCGAGCGGTCGCAACTCGGGTCCAAGCTCGCCGCGGCGATCCGCGTCGTCGTCCCCGACCCGTTCACGCCCGTCGCGCCCGCCGCATAGGACCCTCCGGCGGGAGAACCCCAAGTCCCACGGTGCTGGTGAGCCCCGGTGGAAATGAGCAACAGTGGTCCTTCGTAGACAGGGGACGGATCCGACCTCACCTCTCGCTGGAGCCTCGCTTGCGACGTTCGCTGCTGCTCGTCCTGATGTGTTCCCTGCTGGGGGCTTGCGCCCATGCGCCCGATGACAGGCCCGCGGAGTCTTCCCTGTTGAAGCAGTGGGAGCCTTCACCCGAAATCCGCCAGCGTTTGATCGATGCCGAGCAGGCCCTCCAGGGAGGGAACTTCGCGAAGGCGCTCGCGCTATACGAAGGCACCTGGGCGAGTGGGTACCACGACCCCTTCGTTGCCTATGGCGCCGCATCCGCTGCCTCCCGCGCGGGCGACGCGGCGAAGGGGCTCGCCTGGATGCGGCACAGCTCCAACGCGGGCTTGTCGGACGTGGGCGGCCTGCGGAAGGATCCGAGCCTCTCCGCCCTGCGCGCCCAGCCCGCGTTCGAAGCCATCGTCACGCGGGTCCAGGAGAACGCCCGGCGGATCCGCGCCGAGGGCCACGTGGGAAGCGAGCTGCCCGCGAGCACGCCCGAGGCAGAGGGCCTGTCCGCGGACGCACTGGCCGCGCTGCTGAAGGCCGCCGAAGAGAGCGGCACCTCCGGACTGGTGCTGCTGCGCCACGGCCGCCTCGTGGGCGAGTGGTACTTCGGCGGTGATACCCGGCGCATCGAGACCATGTCCGCCACCAAGGGCGTGGTGGCGCTGGCCATCGGGCTGCTCATCGACGAGGGGAGGATTGCCTCCGCGGACGCGCCTGTCTCCACCTTCTTCCCGGAGTGGAAGCAGGGCCGCAAGGCCCAGGTGACCCTGCGCCACCTGCTCAACCACACGTCGGGGCTCGAGGCCCAGCGCACCGCGATGGACATCTACCGTTCCCCGGACTTCGTGCGCTACGCGCTGGAGGCGGAGGTGGTGGACGCGCCGGGCAGTCGCTTCTTCTACAACAACAAGGCCGTCAACCTGCTCGCGGGCGTGGTGGAGCGCGCATCGGGAGAGAAGCTGGACGCGTACCTGCGCCGGCGTCTCTTCGCACCGCTCGGCATCCGGGACGTGGCATGGCAGAAGGACCCTGCTGGCAACCCACTGGGCATGTCGGGTCTGCGCATGCATCCGCTCGACTTCGCCAAGCTGGGCCAACTGCTGCTCCAGCGAGGCCAGTGGCAGGGCCGGCGCATCCTGAGCGAAGCGTGGATCCGCGAGTGCACCACGCCCTCCGTTCCAGCCCTGAGTCCGACGGGCGGACTGCTGTGGTGGTCGCTGTATGAGAAAGCCGTGAAGGTCATCGAGCCGGAGATGCTGGAGCGGGCGAAAGCCCAAGGCCTGTCCGAGGAGCTCGTGACACGCCTGCGCCCCTGGGTGAGCCGCCCCCTGGCGAAGGAGGACTTCATGACGGGGCTGGTCCCGGCGCTGGGCGGCATGGCGCCCTTCATGGAGTTCGTGCAGAAGGCCGCGCCGCTCGAACCGCGCTCCCAGGTGGCGGGCGCGCTCCAGGGCTATGCCGCGCTCGGGTCGCTGGGGCAGTTCCTCGTGGTGATTCCCGATGCGGAGCTGGTGGCGGTACGGCTGGCGGAGCCGGATGGCAGCGTGCCCGAGGAACGGATGGAGTTCTCCAACTTCCCCAGCCTGGTGACGAACCTCGTCCGGCCCTGACGTGCCTCAGGCGCCCCGCAGCACCTGCTCCAGCAGCGCCTGTCCCTCGGGCCACGACCCCAGCTTCGCCGCACTGCCGATGTGTCCCTTCGCACCGACATTCACCTGCCGCGAGCCCCAGTCCACGGCGAGGCCGGTGACACGCTCCATCGTGATGTAGGTGTCGTCGGTGCTCGCCACAACGAGCGAGGGAAACGGCAGCCGCAGGCGGGGAATCGGCGCGAAGCCCACCGTGCCCGGAGGAAATCCGGGCGCCTCGGTGTCACTGGGCGCGACGAGCAACGCGCCATGCACCCGGCTCGCAGTCGACGGATGGGCCGAGGCCCAGTGCGCCACCGTGATGCACGCGAGGCTGTGGGCCGCGAGCACCACGGGCCTTGGCGCCGTGGTGACCGCGCTCCAGCGTGGCCACCCAATCCTCGCGGCGGGGCGTGTTCCACTCCGCCTGCTCGACGCGCCTGCAGTCCGTCCGCTCCCGCTCCCAGAAGGTCTGCCAGTGCTCGGGCCCCGAGTTGTAGAGGCCCGGCAAGAGGAGGACGGTGGGAGCGGTGTCGATGGACATGGGGGCCCCGGACGTTATCGGTGGCCCCAATGGGGTCAAGGACGGGAGACGAGCAGGTCGTTGAGCGCGGCCAACAACCACGCGGACAATCGCCTTGACGCTCACTGCTCACCCCGCGGAGATGACTCCGGGCGTGATGCGGAAGTCCCTCCGGGTGAAGCGGGCCGCCAGGTCTTCGGGGCGGGTGGAGTAGTCCGTGCGCACCTCGGTGCTGGGGATGAGGTGATACGCCGCGCGCACCGCCTCCGGCCCCACCTCCACCACCGTGAAGCCGTGCGAGTCCGTGTCCACGAAGGCGATGCCCGGGTTGCCCTCGCGCAGCGTGGCCTGCTGCTCGGTGACGACGTAGCGGTAGACCGCCGAGCCGGGGGGGAAGCCCGCCGCCGTCACCGCGCCGGCCGCCTCCTCCTGGATGGATGACGAGGAGATGGACGGCGCCGTCACCGCCGCGACCCCCAGCTCCACCGACGCGAATGACGCGTGGATGTCCCCCGCCACGAACACCACGCGCTCGTTCGCCGCCGTCCGCAGCCCCTCCAGCAACTGGCGCTTGCGGTCCGGGAAGCCATCCCACTGGTCCACGTCGAAGGCGTACCGGTTGCGCACCTGCGCGGGCACGTCCGCCTTGTTGGACAGGTCCCAGATCATCGCCGTGGGCGACACCGAGCTGACCACCACCTTCCAGGTTCCGGGCTCTCGCGCCGCCGCCAGGAGCCACGCCTCCTGCGCCTGCCCCAGCGCGTCCTCCGACGCCCCGCCCGTCATCCCGAACCTCCACGCCGCGTAGATGTCGAAGGTGTCCTTGATGACGACGTAGCGGGCGCCCAGGCGGGAGAACAGGTCCGTCTTGCCCAGGTGCACGAAGGCGATCCCTCTCGGCTTGCCCGTGGGATCCAGGGGCGGCGCCCCGGCCTGCGTCAGCACCGCGTTCGCATAGGCGAGTGCGACATTGCCTCGCACCGTTGCCTCCGCGCGAGAGGTCGCGTCCGCCTGCGACAGCCCCGCGCCCACCGCGAGCTGCACATACGCGGCCTGCAGGATCGCCTTCTGCGGCGCGTTCTCCGCCGCGTCGATGTCCACGTACGCGAACGTGTCCGCGGCGAAGGCCGCCGTCAGGTTGAGGGACAGCAACACCGCCGCGTCCATCACCACCGTGCCCGGCCAGGCGTCCTCGGGGATGAGGTGGTCTGGACGGTAGCTGCGGTAATCCGTCACGAGCAGCCGCAGGTGGCGCCCGAAGGACAGGTCCCTCCAGATGCGCGCCTCCGGGTAGCGCGGAATCGAGTCCACCTCGACGGGGCCCGCGGGCGCGGCCGTCACGTCCAGGGGCTGGTATTCGAAGAAGGCTTGCTCCGCGTTGCGCCTGCGATCCGGTTCGAACTCATCCACGCGACCGTCCGTGTAGTTGGCGTGCGCGTCCCAGCAGTCGTCGGAGAACTCGTGGTCGTCCCAGACGACGATGAAGGGGTATCGCTCGTGGACCTGCTGGAGGAGCGGGTCGGAGCGGATGGCGCGGTAGATGTCGCGGTAGTTGGACACCGACTGCGCGGCGAGCCTCGGTCCTCCCGCCGCCGTGGGCAGCGGCAGCGCGGAGCCTGGGTCCTCGAAGGAGATGGAGCGTGGATCCCCCCCGGCATCCGTGAGCACCGTCTCGTAGATGTAGTCGCCGAGGAACACCACGAAATCCAGATCCTCGTCGAGCTGTAGCAGCCGCTGCCACGCGTTGTAGTAGCGCCCGATGAAGTCCTGGCAGTCCGCCACCACGAAGCGCGCGGGCACGTCCGCGTCGTCCGAGGGTGCGGTGCGCGTGCGTCCCACGGGGGACGAGAAGCGCTCGCGCTCCTGACCCTCCACCACGAACCGGTAGAAGTAGACGGTGCGCGGCGTGAGGTTCGTCACCTGCACGCGCAGGGTGTGGTCATCCTCGGCCAGCGCATGCAAGCCCTTGCGCTCCAGGACGAGGGTGCGGAAGTCCGCGCTCCTCGCCACCTGCAGCGTGAGTTCGACATCCGCGTCCGCATTCGCGGGGTCCACCGCGCGCGTCCACAGCACCACGCGGTCCGGGCGCGGGTCCCCCGAGGCCACGGACTGCGGGAAGCGCTGCCGGTCCTCGGTCGGGGGGCCGTCGTCGTCATCGTGGCAGGCAGCGGCCGTGCTCGCCGCGACGGCGACGATGCACTTGAGGACGGTCCTGCGGTGCAGGGGCTGGGACACGGGTGCTCCTCCGCGTACGGGCTTGCTGGCCCGGGGAGCGCGGGGCTAACGCAGCCCGGTGGACGCGGCATCCGACGGCGGGGCAGATGTCTCCGGCGAACAGCGCGCCAGGGGGCTTTCGGGGGATGGAAGACATCGCGCAGTCATGGGAGCCAATGACATTGAGGGCCCGCCATCACGCACGGACCGAGCTGGCCAGGAGAACTCGCTGATCTTGGTTTGCGGGGAGCGTGTAGACTTCGGAAATGAGCAAGCGAACCAGCGACCACAACCGCGCGACCTTCCTGATGGATGGCGAGGAGTTCTTCGGCACCTTCGCCGCATGTCTGGAGGAGGTGAAGCGCAGCGCCACCGAGCCCGTCGAGGTCGAGTCCCTGTCGAAGGGCGAGGGAAAAAAGGTCGCGGACGGGCCGGCTCCCGTGCCCCCGACGACCTACGTGCGGCTGGCCTACTGGGCGATGGAGAAGGGCCTTTCGCTGAAGCAGGACGACCACCACTTCACGATGGAGGTCGCCCTGAAGCAGCTGGCGGACGCGGGCGTCCACGTGGAGATCATCCTCTGGGACCCGGACGCCCTGTCCGCGAACGCCGGCGGCGATGACAACTTCGCGAAGAAGGTTGCCCGGGGGAACAAGGCGGTCCACACGGCGCTCAACGGGTACAAGGGAAAGATCCTGGTCTACCTGGAGAGCCATCCGGTGATCGGCGGAGTGGGCTATGGCTTGCACCAGAAGATGTCCATCTTCTCCATCCGCGGAAAGCTCAAGGCCCTGGTCGGCGGCTTCAACATGGAGGAGGAGTACTGGGACACCGGCTATCACTGGGGCCACCACCCCCTCAAAGGGCACAACCACACCCTGCACGACACGGCGGTGCTGGTGGAAGGGCCCGCGACGTGTCACATCGAGGAGGAGTGGCTGCGCCGCTGGAAGAGGCAGTCCCCGCTCATTTCCTTCGGGGCCAAGTCACCCCAGGAGGTGCGAGCGGAGGTCCGGGGGCCCGTATCGAGCCAGCCGACGGACGGCGGGCACCACATCTCCGTGCTGACGACGGGCGTCTCGGCCGTGTCGTCCACCGAGCACAGCATCCGTGATGAGATCAAGACCCTCATCCAGAACGCCACGACGTATCTCTATGCGGAGAACTACCAGTTCTTCGACCCCGACATCGTCGGCGAGGTCTGCCGGAAGCTGAAGGCGTGGAAGCCCTTCGAGGTCTGCGTGGTGATTCCAGACCCCGCCTGTGATCCAACCCACGCGAACACGCAGCTGTCCCGCATCGCGTACGCGCGGATGCTCCTGGCGAGCCTCAAGGAAAAGGAGGGCGTCAAGGGCAAGCTCGACGTGGCGCTGCAGAGCATCAAGCTCAAGGGCAGCTCAAAGCCGGTGCAGAACGACCCGGGGATGTATCACAAGGTCGTCAAGAAGAAGTCCGGCACCTGGATGGAGGAGGCCAGCCTCCAGGTGGCGCCCCGGCCCGTCGAGGGCGTGAAGATCCAGGACAAGCCGGTGCAGGTCGCGCTGGAGGCCATCGAGAGCCTGGAGTTCGCGGAGGGGGTGACGCCACGTGTGCAGTTCTACTGCCCGGTCCGCTCCCCGGGGCACTCCGGCGACTACGGCGATAGCACGAAGATCTACGTGCACTCGAAGCTGATGCTCATCGACTCGAAGCACGTCATCGTGGGAAGCGCCAACTTCGGCTACCGCAGCATGGAGTACGACGGTGAGATGAGCCTGCACATCCAGAGCGATGAGTTCGCGGTCTCGGTGAAGCAGAAGCTCTTCCCCCACTACAACGTGAAGTCCCTCAAGGAAGTGCCCGCCGCGCTTCGCGATGCCTCGCACGAGAATGCGGACCGGGCGGACCAGGTGAAGCTCATTGCCCGGAGTCCGGGACAGCTGGGCATCACCTCCGACGACGTGAAGGGCTACATGACGGAGAAGATGAAGGGCGCGAGCGTTGCGATGAACTACAAATGGTACTGAACCCAGCCGGGCCGCATGGACAGCTCCACACGGTTAATTCTCGCTAAGTGAATATTGCGGAGAGTGCGTGTTTGGCGCGAGCATGCGGTCCGCTGCTCGCCCTCCCTGGCGGGCGGTCTTCACCCTCAAGGAGTGTTCAGCACATGCGAATCCCCCGGACTCCCGGCCGTAGGACGCTGCTCGGAACGCTGCTGTGTACCCTTTCCCTTGTGGCCTGTGGTCCGGCCCCCGAGGCTGAGCCCTCCGACAACGCTGCCCTGGGCACGGAGAAGCAGCCCGTCGTCTACGGGACCGACAACCGCACGGACGTGTACGCGCACGCGAACGCCACGCTGCGCGCCCGCGCTCAGCAGTCCACCGTCGCGCTGATGAGCCCTTCGGACTTCAACGCGACCAACCCCAACAACGTCACCTTCAACGCGTCCACGCTGCGCTCCGCGTACAACCTCTGCACCTCCGAGCGCTTCCTGGACGACCCGACCCCGGCCTTCTGCTCCGGCACGCTCATCGACGATGACCTGGTGCTCACGGCGGGCCACTGCATCACCAGCGCGTCGGCCTGCACCAGCACGCGCTTCGTCTTCAACTTCTACCGCACCGCCGCCGGCACCCTGCAGACGGTGACGACCGCGGACATCTTCTCCTGCCAGTCGATTGTCGCGCGCCAGCAGGCCACGGTGGGCGGTCGCAACCTGGACTTCGCCATCGTCCGGCTGGACCGGCCGGCCACCCCGCGCTTCACGCCCGCGCCCATTCGCGCGGGCAACGCCGCGCTGCCCGTGGGCACCAACGTGACGGTCATCGGCTCGGGCAGCGGCATTCCCTTCAAGATCGACTCGGGCGGCTCGGTGCGTGATGCGCGCGCGGGCACGCTGGACTACTTCGTGGGCACCACGGACACGTTCGGCGGCAACTCGGGCTCGGGCGTGTACGAGAACAACGGCTACACGGTGGCCGGCATCCTGGTTCGCGGCGAGACCGACTACAAGGCCAGCGGGAGCTGCAACGTCGTCAACACCTGCACGGAGACGGGCTGCCGCGGCGAGGACATCACCTACGTTCGGCCGGCCATCGACGAGTACTGCGGCGTGGCGACCAGCACGCGCCTGTGCGCGGGCTACCCGCCGCCCCCGACGCCGGTGACGTTCACCTTCACCGCCACCAACACCAACAGCGCCAACCAGAACACCGTCAACCGTGACGTCACCCTGGCCGCGGGGCAGACCCTCAAGTTCGGCACGTGCACGGTGCCGGGAGCCTCCGGCACGGGTGACACGTACCTGCGCCTGTACAACGGAGCCACCCAGGTGGCCTCGAACGACGACGCCTGCGGCACGCTGTCCTACGCGAGCTTCAAGGCCACGACGGCGGGCACCTTCCAGATCCGCGCCGGCTGCTACAACAGCGGGAGCTGCAGCGGCACGGTGGCGTACACCGTCCAGTAGTCCCTGAAGGACCGAAGCGGGCGGTGGCGTCCGTCACCGCCCGCGCCGGGCTCCTTCACCCCGGCAGCACGATGGGCGAATCGTCATGGGCCCGCCGGGGTGCCGCGCCGCCGTCACTCACCTTCCGAGTTCGGTCGCGAGCAGATCGAACACCCGCCGGATGCGCTTGCTGGTGTTCAGCTCGCGGTGGGTCGTCAGCCAGATGGGAAGGAACAACGGGGTGAGGCTGGGGAGGGCCCGCCGGACCCGCGGCTCGGCGTCTCCCACGCGCTCGGGAGCGACGCCCACGCCGATGCCCTGCTTGACCATCTCCCAGTGCACGAGGTGGCTCCCCGTCAGCACCGGGAAATTCCGTTGCGTCAGGCTCAAGCCCAGCCCGTTCAGCCCGTTGAGCATGGCGTCCGTCCCGCCAAACCCGATGAAGTCGGCGCGGCTCAGTGCCTTCGGCGTACGTGGGTTGCCGATGCGCGCAAGGTAGCCGGTCGCGGCATACAGTCGCATCGGGTCGTCCCTGAGTTTGGTGGCGATGAGGTCGGGCTGGGTGGGGCGGAAGTTCCGGATCGCGATATCCGCCTCCCGCCTTCGCAGATCGACCGCGGTGTTGGTTGCGACGAGCTCGATGTCGATGCCCGGCACCTCGCGCCGAAGCTTCTCCACGATGGGCGGCAGCAGGAAGGCCGAGTAGATCTCGTTGGCCGAGACGCGGACCAGCCCGGTGATGCTCTGCGACTGTCCGCCGGCCGCGAGCGAGATGCGCCCCGCGGCGTCGCCCATGGCGCGAACGTGGTCGAGCAGCTCGCGCCCGCTCGGAGTCAGCGCGAGGTTCCGTCCCACACGCTCGAACAGCACCACACCCAGCTCGTCCTCGAGCGCGCTCACCTGACGCCCGAGGGTCGGCTGCGCCATGCCGAGCGCACGCGCCGCTGCCGTGAGCGAGCCCTCTTCGGCGGTGACCAGAAAGGCCCGCGCTCGGTTCCAATCAAAATTGACCGCCCGCCAATCCATGCATTTGCGCATATCAGGAGAAGCAATTCAGTCAATTCCGTCGGTGGCCGCGGAGGGCTATCTGTTCGACCATGACCTCCACTCCCAAGGCCGAGCGGCTCGTGTCCGCCGCGCTGGTCGCGCTCTCACTCGTGCCCATCCTGGCCGGCGCCGGCCGTCTGGCCGAGCTGGCGGGCGGCGCCGAGCTCACGCCGAGCAACGCGCGGTTCTTCGCATCGCCCCTCCCGGTGGTGCTGCACGTCCTCAGCGCCAGCGTGTACTGCATCCTGGGAGCCTTCCAGTTCGCCCCGGACTTTCGCCGTCGGCGGCCCGGCTGGCACCGCGTTGCTGGGCGGCTCCTGGTCGCGTGCGGCCTCGTGGCAGGGCTCTCGGGCTTGTGGATGACGTTGTTCTATCCCCGTGCCGAAGGCGACGGTGCGCTCCTCGACGGACTGCGGCTCCTGTTCGGCTCGGCGATGGTCCTGTTCCTCGTCCTGGGGCTGGCCGCGATCCCACGGCGGGACATGGTCGGCCACCGGGCCTGGATGATTCGAGGTTACGCGGTCGGTCTGGGCGCGGGCACGCAGGTGCTGGTCTCCGTGCCCTGGTTCCTCATCGTCGGAACGCCGGGCGAGCTCGCCAGAGCGCTGCTGTTGGGCGCCGGCTGGGTCATCAACCTCGCCGTGGCCGAGCGGGTCATTCGCCGCCAACCCGCCTCTCCCGTCCGCGCGGAGCGGCTCGCGGTGCCCATGACACGAGCGTGACCTACCCCGTGGGGGATGACGCCCGTCTCGTTATGAGGATGGTGCGTTCCATCTGGTGGGCCCCCAACGCCTGTCCCCCGAGGAGGGCGACCTGGTGGTCGCCCGGGTCACCGTCTCCGAGGTGGAAGCCCCTTTCCGGTCCGTGCCGGAAAGGGGCTTTCTGTTTCATCAGCCGCGAGGCGCCGAGCGGGGCGAGTACGTGGCGCCGTCCGGGCGGCTCGTGCGGTTCCGGGAGCCGGTGGAGCGCGCCCTGCGCGGGACGGTGCTCTACCGGCCCGGTGACTTCGCGTCCGCGAGGAATCCAGGCGGCGGCTTCCTGGGCGGAGCGAAGGCACAGGAGGAGGACCTGGCGCGTTGCTCGGCGCTCTACCAATGTGCTCCAGGTGGCGGCGCACCACGGCCACCGCACGCTGGTGCTGGGAGCGTGGGGCTGTGGCGCGTTCCGCAACGACCCGCGCGACGCGGCGGACGCCTTCGCCCGAGCCCTGGACACCTTTCCAGGAGTCTTCGAGCGCGTGGTGTTCGCGGTGTGGGAACGGGGAGGGGACGGACCGAACTCGCGGGCCTTCCGCGAGCGGTTCACGTGACCGAGGGTGGGGGCCATCCAGGTGGAGCGGTCCGGTGGCCCCCGGTGCATCACTTCTCCAGGTCGCCGACGATCTTCTGGAAGGGCGACGGCTGGCCGGACACCTTCTGGAAGAAGTTCCGGGCGTCGGTGCCCTCGTCGTAGTTCTTGAAGGCCACGTCGTTGCTGTTCTTCCCGTCGGGCTTCAGGCCCGAGTAGTCCTGGCGGGCCGGCAGGCCGTGCTCGGCGCGGATGGCGTTCTCGGTCGGCTGGGTCTTCGTGTGCGGCGTGGGGCGCAGGCCGATGGTCTCGAACTCCTCCCGCAGGCGGAGGCGGTCGTCGACGGTCTCCTTCATGTCGGCCGAGTGCGACGGGTACTGCTTGAAGACGGGGGCGTCCGCGTGCTTGCTGGCGGCCAGGGGGCTCACCTGGAGGCCGTTGGACGCGCGCCAGGCATGGACCGACTCATGGCCCAGGCTGTTGAAGCGCTGGCCGCCGCCGTTCTCGTTGTACTTGACGTCGCTGGCCGTGCCAGCGCCGGGCTGGCCGTCGAAGCGGTACGCCGGGCGGGTGGACGACAGGGTGCCGTCGTTGCGGGGCACATGCGAGTTGGGCAGCGCCGAGTTGCGGCCCGAGTAGACGTCCATCGCCGTCAGCGGCTGGCGCAGCGTGCCCGTGGCGCCGGGGTTCACGGCCTGGGTGCGGCCGTTGATGTCATTCAGCATCTGGTTGCCGACGGGCTTGCTCGTCAGGCGGTTGGTGGAGGTGCGCACGTCCTGCGTGAAGTCCGCGAAGTCCGCGCCGGACTGGCCGCTGTCACGGCGGGTCCGGATGCCCTGGAGCTTGGGGTCCACCACGCCGTAGTCGGTGGGCTTGAGGTTGTTCTTGCCCGCCTGCAGCTGCTCGGGCGTGGCCAGGGGCTTCGGCTTCGCGGTCTCAGGCTTCGCCGGCAGGCTGTCGCTGCGGGGGCGGGCGGTGGA
>NZ_RAVW01000315.1 GCF_003611585.1 Corallococcus exercitus
AGATGTGTATAAGAGCCAGGGGGCGGGCTGGTGGGCTACTGCTGCTACGGCCCCACGCCGATGACGGAGAACACCTTCGACCTGTACTGGATCGCCTCCGCGCCGGAAGTCCGGGGCCAGGGCATCGGCGCGGGGCTCATCTCCGCCATGGAGGCCGACCTGCGCCGCCGCAAGGCGCGCATCATCCGCGTGGAGACGAGCGCCACGGAGGCCTACGGCCCCACGCGCGGCTTCTATGCCTCCATGAAGTACGGCGAGGAGGCGCGCATCAAGGACTTCTACAAGCAGGGCGACGACCTCATCATCCTGACCAAGCGCATGTAGTCCCCCGCCGTCCCAACCCCTGGGCGTGAAGACGCCGCCCGGGTCCCCGTCAGGAGGGGGCAGATGCCTTCCATGAACCGACCGATGCGACGCACCCGTCTGGGATTGTTGAGCCTGCTCGCCCTGCTGACGGGGGCCCCCTCCCCCGCCTGGGCCCAGGCCCCCGCCGCGCTGAAGAACCAGGCGAAGGCCGCGGCGGCCAAGGCCCAGGCGAAGACGCCCGGCGCCCCGCAGACCCAGGAGGTCTCCGACGTGCTGAAGGCCCCGCGCCCCAAGGGCGGCGAGTACTTCGGCCTGTACCTGATGGACAAGAAGGTGGGCTGGTTCTTCACCGACCTGACGGCGCTGCCGGGCAACAAGGTGCAGAGCATCAACGAGCTCATCTTCAAGGCGCAGGTGGGCACGCGCGTGTCGGAGCGCGTGCACCGCGAGGTGCGCGTCTACGAAGCGAAGCCGGGCGGCAAGCTGCTCTCCTTCACCGTCACGCAGAAGGGCGACGGCGGGGACAACGAGCTGGTGGGCACGGTGACGGGCGACGCGTTGCGCGTGGTGCGCAAGCGCCCGGGCCAGCCGGATGAGGTGCTCAAGCCGCTGCCCCTGCCGAAGGAGACGGTGGAAGACGCGGACCAGGCGCGCGTGGCGCTCCTGCGCGGCCAGAAGGTGGAGGGCGTGGCGCTGGACGGCACGGACCTGGAGGGCTACCGCACCGTCACCACGGTGGAGGCTCCCGAGGAGCAGATGCTGGGCGGCGTGAAGGTGAAGCTGTCGCGGGTGAGCACGCTGTCGGACAAGGAGAAGGTGCCGGTGGCGGCCTTCCTGACGACGGACGGCAAGATGGTGCGGGTGGACTTCGGCCAGACGATGCAGGCTCGCGCCGAGTCGGAGACGGTGGCGAAGCGGCTGGACCTGGTGGAGGTGTTCGGCCTCACGCGCGTGGTGCTGCCGCAGCCGCTGCCCGCGAAGGCGCGCGAGGTCCCCGGCCAGGTGAAGCTGGTGATGAAGAACCTGCCGGAGAAGTTCCAGCAGGACACGTACCGGCAGAAGTACAAGCGGCTGCCGGACGGCCGCGTGGAGGTCACGCTGATGGCGGCGCCGCCTTCGCCCAAGGGCCGCCTGCCCCGGCCGGTGGCGGATCCGGACAAGGGGGAGAACCTCAAGTCCACGCTCGCGGTGGAGGCGGACGCGCCGGCCATCAAGGCGCAGGCCAAGAGCATCATCCGCGAGGAGAAGGACGCGTACACGGCGGCGCGGATGCTGTCCGCGTGGGTGTACAGCAACCTGCAGAAGGACTACGGCGCCAGCGCGGACCGGGCCACGGACGTGCTGCGCCAGAAGAAGGGCGACTGCACGGAGCACTCGCTGCTCACGGTGGCGATGCTGCGCGCGTCCGGCATCCCCGCCCGCCGCGTGGACGGCGTCATCTACATGGTGAACTCCGACGGCGTGCCCGCGCTGTACTGGCACGAGTGGGTGGAGGCCTACGTCGGCGAGTGGACCCAGCTGGACCCGACGTTCAACCAACCCGTCGCGGACGCCACGCACTTCTACGTGGGCTACGAGGGGAACGCGGAGATCACGCCCCTCATCGGGGCGTTGCAGGTCACGGACGTGAAGTAGTTCGCGGCCGGCTCCGGGCCTCGCCCTGGAGGCCCGGCCGCCGCGGTTCTCCAAACCTGTCCGACTGTCGGACAGGTTCGTTCAGTGGCCCGGGGCCGCCACCAGGCGCTCCGCGAGCAGGCCTGCTTCCGTGATGGGCCGCTCGCAGACGAAGCCACGGCAGAGGTACGCGGCGCCCTTGCCTTCCACCGGGTCGCGCCCCTCGAAGAGCTCCTGGAGGCGCGCGGGCGGAGTGGAGCCCGTGTCGTGCCAGCCGAAGGAGAACACCGGCGCGTAGGTGCGGTTCGCGGAGGCCAGCAGCGGGGCCACGGCCTCGCGCGTGCCCGCGAAGGTGACGCCTGACGCGCCGTCCAGCAGCGAGTCCGCCGCGAGCGCCAGGTGGCCGTAGCCCAGCGGGTTGCGCACCAGCTGATCATGCAGCTTGGCCACGTAGTGCTCCGGGTGCTCCAGGTGGCACACGTCGCCCGTGAGCGCGGAGAGCGTCACCTGCGCCTCCGTCAGCGTGGACGCGCCGGACGGGAAGGCGTTGTCGAAGAGGGAGAAGGCCGCCACGACCAGGTCCTTCTGTCCCCGGGGCGCGGAGAGGTACGCCTGCTTCTCCTCGTCCCAGAACAGCTCCACCGCGCGGTGCGCGAGCGCGTCCGCCGCGTCCAGGTATTTCGCGTCGAACGTGGCCTGATAGAGCGCGGTGAGCCCGGAGGCGAAGTCGCCGTAGTCCTCCAGGAAGCCGTCGATGCGGCCCTGCCCGTCTTGGTGCGAGCGCAACAGCCGCTTGCCGTCCCACATGTTCGCGAGCACGAAGTCCGCCGCGTTCGCCGCGAGCCTCGCCCAGTCCGGGCGGTTGAACACGCGGGACGCCAGCGCGAGCCCGCGGATCATCAGCCCGTTCCAGCCCGCCAATATCTTGTCGTCGCGGCCCGGCTTCACGCGCTGCTCGCGCAGGAGGAAGAGGACGCGGCGAGCCTCGGCCAGCTCCTTCTCCACCGCCTCCACCGGGCGGCCCTGCTCCTTCGCCAGCTGCTCCACGGGGACGACGACCTCCAGCACCGTGGCGCCGTGCTCGAAGTTGCCGCCGGGCTTGATGCCGAAGTGGCGCAGCACGGTGTCCGCCTGCTGTCCCACGGCCAGGGCCGCGCGGACCTCCTCGGGGCGCCAGACGAAGAACTTCCCCTCCTCGCCCTCGCTGTCCGCGTCCTGCGTGGCATAGAAGCCGCCCGCCGGGTCGGTCATCTCGCGGCGGACGTACTCGACGGTCTCCTCCACGACCTTGCGCCAGAGCGGCCGTGACTCCACCTGCTCTGCTTCCGAGTACAGGTGCAGCAGCTGGGCGTTGTCGTAGAGCATCTTCTCGAAGTGGGGCACCAGCCAGCGCTCGTCCACGGAGTAGCGGTGGAAGCCGCCGCCCAGCTGGTCGTAGATGCCGCCCAGGGCCATGCGCTCGAGCGTACGGAACACCGCCGCCTTCATGGGTTCCCCGCCGCCACGGCGCCACGCGCGCAGGAGCAGCGCGACGTTCATGGGGTTGGGGAACTTGGGGGCGTTGCCGAAGCCGCCGTTCACCGGGTCCATGCGCTTGAGCATGGACTGGCCCATGGCCACGATGTCCTCCGCGGACAGGTGCGCGGGGGCGGCGTCCAGGCCGTGCGTGGACAGCTCGCCCAGGCCCTCCTGGAAGCGGCTGGCCTGTTCTTCGATGTCGCTGGCCTTGTTCACCCACGCGTCGCGCAGCGCGGAGAGCAGGCGCGGGAAGCCGGGGCGGCCGTAGCGGTCCGACGGGGGGAAGTAGGTGCCGCCGTAGAAGGGGCGCAGGTCCGGGGTGAGGAACACGGTGAGGGGCCAGCCACCGCCCTGTCCCATGAGCTGCACGACGCCTTGATAGATCTGGTCAAGGTCGGGGCGTTCCTCGCGGTCGACCTTGATGTTGATGAAGCCGTCGTTCATCAGGCGCGCGATGTCGGGGTCCTCGAAGGACTCGTGCGCCATGACGTGGCACCAGTGGCACGCGGAGTAGCCCACGGAGAGCAGGATGGGCTTGTTCTCCGCTCGGGCGCGGGCCAGGGCTTCGTCCCCCCAGGGGTACCAGTCCACGGGATTCGTGGCGTGCTGGCGCAGGTAAGGCGACGGCTCCTGGGCCAGACGGTTGGTTTTTCCAGAGGGGGGACGGTCATCCATGGGGTACTCCCGGTGCGAAGCGGCTTCGGGGCCCTTCACATTGTGAGCCTGGGTTCACGGGGGCAAGCTGAAATGGCCTCACTCCCCACTGGCCAACGGCCTCCCGGTGCGCTTTGTCCGGGGGCGTGCGTGCGTCCGCCCACTCCAGCCCCGGCCCGGGAATGAAGACGTGCCTCGCCCTGGTGGCACTGGGCGTGGGGGTGCGGCTCGCGCTGGCGCTGGGAACGGACGTCTACTTCGACGAAGCCTATTACTGGCAATGGGCCCGGCATCTCGCATGGGGATATTTCGACCATCCGCCGATGGTGGCGTGGCTCATCGCCGCGCTGGGCATCCGGGGGACGGCGCTCCTGTGCGGGCTGGGGACGGGCGTGGCGGTGTGGGGGCTGGCGCTGGACGTGTACCGGTCCAGGGACGCGGCCTGGCGCGCGGTGGCGCTGTGGAGCGCGGTGCCGGTGGGCATCCTCTCCGGCGTCTGGGCCACGCCGGACTCCCCCATGCTGCTGTTCTGGGCGCTGGGGTTGTGGGCGCTGTACCGCGAGAAGTGGGTGCTGGCGGGGCTGACGTGTGGCCTGGCACTGCTGTCGAAGTATCCGTCCGTGCTGCTGGGGCTCGCGTTCATGGTCGCGGCGATGCGGGCGCGGAGGCTGCCGGCGGGGGCGTGGCTCACGGCCGGGCTGGCATTGCTGTGCTTCCTGCCGGTGGTGTTGTGGAACGCGAGCCATGACTGGGTGGGCTTCAAGTTCCAGCTGAACCACGGCCTGGGCGGAAGCGGCGGGTGGGTGACGTTCGGCGAATACGTCGCGGGACAGTTCGCCATGGGCGGGCCGGTGCTGTTCCCGCTGGCGCTGGTGTACGCGGTGCGAGGGCCGAGGGAGCAATTCCTGCTGCGCATGGCGGCGGTGATTCCGCTGCTGTTCTTCGGCTACGCGGCTGCGAAGACGCGGGGCGAGGCGAACTGGCCGGCGGCGGCGTATGTGGCGGCATGCATTGGCGTCGCGGGGATGCGGCCGGTGTGGCAGCGGGCGGCGGCGTGGAGCGGGATGGCAGTAGTGCTGGCGGTGACGTCGCACCTGCTGTTCCCGGTGCTGACGTTCGAGCGCGACGTGGTGCTGGCGAGGACGCACGGCTGGGGCGTGCTGGAGCGGTTGAGGACGCCGGAGCAGCTGTTCCCGGGCATGGCGCCGGGTCCCACGGCGGTCTACGCGCCCACGTACCAGCTGGCCTCGCAGGTGGCGTACGCGACGGGCGCGGAGACGGACACGGTGGGTCCGTCGCGGCGCAAGAGCCAGTATGACCTCTGGCCTGAGCTGGAATTGAAGCCCGGGCAGGACGTGCTGTGGTGTTCGGAGAACGGCGCGGCTCCGCCCGAGGAGCTGGTGCAACGCTTCGGGGCGGTGGAGGGCCCCGTGAAGCTAACGGGGGTCTTTCGGGGACGGAGGCTGCACACATTCACGGTGTGGCGGATGCAAGCCCTCAAGCCTGACTGAAGTCTTTCATCTACACCGTCGCAATCCCTTTCAGACAGCACCGTTTTCCAAAGGTCAAGGAGTCAAATCCAATCCAAGACCAACCATCACAGCGCAAGCATCCCCCAAACCAAAACCATTCCTTGCACAAGCACAGACGATCAAGAATAGACTCCCGGGCGCATCACCAAACCCTCAAGGAGCCTCCATGCGTCGTCTGATGATGGGTATGCTGTTGATGGCAATGTCTGCCTGTGGCGGTATGGAGCAGCCTGCGGGAGAGGATTCGCTCCAGACCCAGGAGGCCGCCGTGTGCTCGGAGCCTACTTCTGAGGGCTGGGGCCAGTGTCGGAGCGGGAGCTGCTACTTCGGCCCCAGCGGAACGCATCCGTGTGCCGGTCGGGAGTGCATCGACGTCGATGACTGCTACTTCACCGTCTGCCCGGGTGAAGGCATTCAGTGCGGGGGCATCTTCGGCCGCGCCACGCCCTGACAGGACATGAATTTCCGCTGCGCATCCAACAGGAGTCGGTGCGCAGCGGTCCGCACGGTGTGGCGGCTGCGGAACTGATCACTCCGGGCTGAGGAACTTGTTCACGACCGGGTTGTCATTGGAGTCCCAGCCCAGTACGCCCAGGTACATGCCCCGGCGGCCCCCGTCGTCGGTCTGCGCGTCGAAGTTCAGCGGGCAGGGGCCGCTGCCGCACAGCCAGCCGTGGAAGAACATGCGCTGCCCGCCATCGAGCGCCGCGGTGATGTCCGCGCCGCCAGGGCCGCAGACGCCGCCGGTGTTCCCATCCGTGAGCAGGGTGTGCTGCGTGACGGTGTTGAAGGCATTCGTGCCCAGGCCCTGGGCCCGCATCCAGATGGTCTCGTAGGTGCACTGGTTGTAGGGCCCGCGCGAGGCGAACAGGATGTAATCGCCAGCGCGCTTCACCAGGACCGGGTTCTCCACGATGCGGTCCGAGCGCAGCAACTGGCGACTGGTGGCGCCGCTGGCGACGTGAGTACCCGCCGCGTTGAGCCGGACGATGCGCAGCGACGAGGGCAGTTGCTGCGTCTTGTAGAGCAGGAAGCGCGTGCCATCGCTGTCCTTGAAGCCGGACGGGTCGATGACGCCGGCATTCACCAGGGGCCGGTCCGGGACGGTGTCATCCGGAGCAGGCGTGTTGGCACGTCCAGGGCAGACCAACGGTCCACCCGCGACCGGGGTGAACGGCCCCAGCGGCGAGGTGGCGGTGGCTGCTCCGATGCAGCGCTGGTTTTCGTCCAGTCCGTCCACGGGGGCCGCGAAGTAGAGCACCCACTCGTTCGCGCTGATTTTCTCCAGGTCCGGAGCCCACATGACGCCGCTCGTGGCCCACGAAGGCTTCGCGGTGAGGGCCGGCCCTTCCGACTGCCAGGGTCCGGTGCCGATGTTGCCCTGGGCCGACGGTGCGAGGCTTCCGGTCGACATGCCGTAGAACTGGTCGTTGTGGCTGACCACCGTCGGGTCAGCGAACCCGCCACCGCCTGGTGCGTACACGGGCCGGGGCGCGGCCTCCGCAGGCAGGGAGATGTTGAGGCAGGCGAGGAATGCGACGGATGCGCCAAGGGCGCGACGACGGACTGACGTCATGGGGAATCCTCCTCCATGCCTTCTATCAGAATTACTGTTTAAAATTAATATACTGATTTTACAGCTCTACGCCTGTCCAGCGGATGGGCACTGGCCAGCCGACGCGATAGCATCAGGCCGATGACTCAAAAACGATTGCTGCTTGCCAGTTTCATCCTCGCCATCGCCTTCCCCGCCATCGCGCAAGGCCCACCGGTCAGGGATTCGTGGAAGGCAGCTGCGCAGAAGGCATGTGGATCCGGCTACACGGCCAATGTGGACCCCAACTCACTCGACCAGGAGCTGTGCAGCGTTGAGTGCGTGCCTATCAATAAAGCGGCTCAGAAAAAGACCCACGTGCTTCTCGCCAATGGTTCGCCATGCCATAAACATCACATGGTGGCACCTCCGTTCCCACTCTTGCTTGGCACATGCAGCGGCGGTTTCTGCAAAGTGCCGACTCCATGAGACGGCCCGTGCGCACCAGTCGAACACCTGGCGTGCCCCGCGTTCGCGGAGTGGGCAGCGCTTCGCGGGTGTGCTTCAAAACGAGGAACACAGGAGCATGACGAACAGGAACGCGAAGTAGCTCCGGGCCGCGAGCTTTCCCGAAACGCCACGGGGCCTGCGGTTCTTGAAGAACAGCGTCAGGTTGATGACCGCCATTCCCAGGGGCAGCAGAAAGAGCCAGCTCCTGGTCAGCCACAGATAGAGCCCGGACGCTCCGGCCATCACCGCGAAGGCAATCACGGCGCTGGCCGCGGACCCCACTTCGTCGGAGTAGAGCTTCTCCCCTGGCTTCGTGGTCCCAGGCCACGCGGTCTTCCGCATGACCTCCCAGTGCAGGTACAGGAAGACCATGGCCAGGATGGCCAGCAGGCCCTGGGGATTCAGTGGCCTTCCGGTGCGCTCCGCGTGCGCCACCCAGACGTAGAGGCCGTGGCCCACGTGGAGCTGGATGGCAATGCCTATCATCAGGAACATGCTGCGCTGGTACGCGCCCCAGTGCTTCTCCAGCGCCCAGAGCACCAGCGCGTGCACCATGATGCCCAGGAGGATGGCGGCCCTCACCCAGGACACCGCCAGGTTCGTCCCCAGCAACACGGCCGCGTTGAGTCCCAGGGCCACGTACAGGTCGCCGAAGCTCACGTCCCCTTTCGCCAGGCCTCGGTTCGGGTTGTGGACGAGGTCGTACTCGTAGTCGCGCAGCTCATCCACGATGCGCATGAAGTAGCCCACGCCGAAGATGCTCAGCGCGACGTGCAGCAGGTCCGGGGAGAACGCCAGCCCCCGGTCCCCGTCGAGCACTCCGAACATCCCGTCCAGGCTCACGCACCAGAGCGTGATGACCAGCAGGTAGAACAGCGGCGGGTAACGCTGCACCGAGAAACGCAGCGTTGCCCTTGCCCGCTCCATGACCGTCCTGCTCATGCCGCCACCAGCGTGACCGTTCCCGTGGAACCGTCTACCCGGACCCTTGCTCCGTCAGGGATTCGTGTGGTCGCGTTCGCCACGCCCACCACCGTGGGGATTCCGAACTTCCGGCCCGCGATGGCCGTGTGCGAGAGCATGCTGCCTCGCTCCACGACGATTCCCCCTGACGCCAACATCAGGAACAGCCAGCCCGGATCCGTCTCCTTCGCGATGAGGATGTCGTCCTTGCCCAACGTGCCCACCGCCCCCGGGTCCAGCACGATGCGCGCGTTGCCCTCCACGATTCCCGCGCTCGAACCGATTCCCTTGAACAGCGAGGTGTCATCGCTGGCGGCCTCCACGGCCCTCGGGATTCCGTCCGCCACGCTGCCCACCGTCGTGAAGTCACGCGGCGGCTGGCGCTCCTGGTTGTCCTGCTGCTCGCGCCTGCGCAGCTTCGCGAGTTCGCCCAGGTTCCTCGTGACGCCGCGGCCCTCGAAGTGGTCCAGGACCTCTCGCATCGTGAGGTAATGCACGTCCAGCGGTGCAGCCAACACGCCCCGCTCCGCCATCCGCTGCCCCAGCGCCGCGAACACCTGCTTGCTGAAGCCGAAGAGCTGGCCTCTCCAGAACCGGCTGTCCTCCCGCAGGCCAATCACCGTCCGCAGGCGCTCCAGGAGCTGCTGGATCGCCAGCTTCTTCAAGGGATGGCCCTGGAGGAGCGTGGCCAGCTGCGCCTCCGCCTCCGTGCGTCTTGCCCTGTCCGACGCCCTCAGCTCCTCGCGCGTGACGGACGTGCGCGCGTAGGACTGGACGACCCGCACCAGGTCCCAGGGCGTGTCCCGCAGGTTCGGACGCTCCACGTTCAGCTCTTGGACGCCCCGGTCTCCGTACTCGCTCAGGTGTTCGCGGAAGGCTCGGGCGAGCTCAGGCGGCACCTCCCCGGCGTCGATGCTCTTCCAGAGCGCCTCCGCCTCACCTTCGTCGAAGCGCTTCGCCAGCGCTGGATCCGCGCGCACCCTCTCCGCGAGTGCCACCGCGGAGAGCAGCGCGTGCGTGCCCGCGTCGGGCTTCGCTCCGCACATCAGGCCCACCAGCAGCGCGCTGGGGTCCGCTCCGGTCCACTTGAGCAGCAGCCTTCGCGCCAGCCCGAAGCAGGTGTTGATGTACCAGTGGTTGATGAGCGTCAGCCCCCACCAGTTCCCCACCTCCGTCCAGACACGCCGGAAGTGATGGATGAGGACCAGCGGGTCCTCCTTCTCAACGGGCAGCGCCCTCAGCCCCGCGAGCGTCTGCTTCCACCATGTCTCGAACGCTTCGAAGTCCCGCTGGAACGTCGCGGTGACGGTCAGCGCTCCCAACGCCGAACGGCCCAGGGCGTATGCGTAGCTCGCGGTGCTGGGGAAGCTCTCACGGTGGCCCGGCAGCCGGATGACCAGCGATGCGTCCCGCTGGAGCACGTCCTCCAGGTCCCGCATGGAGGTGGCCGCGATGAACGGGTTGATGCCATTGACGTGCATCAGGTTCGACAGCGAGTGGTAGACGCGCCCGTCGATGAACCCCAGCATGTTCTGGAAGGCGGGCGTCTGGTCGTGCAGGGCTCTCGCGTCCGCGCCCTTCATGCGGCGCAGCAGGTCGTAGAAGATGACCTCGTAGAAGTAGCTGGCCAGCGAGTACGTCAGCGGCGTCGTGACTCCCGGGAAGCTCTCTGAGACGTTGCCGCAACCCCACACACGGATCTTCCGGAAGTCGAAGGCGATGGGCCGTGCCTGCAACACGTGCAGCGTGCCGTCCTCCGTGAACGTGCCCTCGATGTCCTGAGGCATGCCAAAGCTGCGCTCGATGTCCTTCGCCAGCGCGGCCAGCCGCTTCAGCTCCTCATCCGTCAGACACGGCGCGTCCCGCAGGGGCTCCGGCACGGGACGGCGGACCAGCTCGCCTCCAGGCTCCGGGTTCTCGCAAAGCATGTCGGCCTTGTGCCCCAGCTCCCGGTCGATGTGGCCCGTCTCCGGGTGGATGAAGTAGTGGTCCACGCCCACCTTCTCCTGGACCACGCCCTCCCCGATGCCGTGCCCCGCGACGACCAGCGTGCGCCGCTCGGTTGTCTTCGGGTCGCACGTGAAGGCCACGAAGGAGCGGCGGCCGGGAATCATCCGCTGCACGCCCACCGCCACCATGAGGCCCCGGACGTCACGGCCCTGCGCCAGACGATAGATGAGTCCCTCCGGCGTGTAGGCGGAGGCCCAGCAGCGGCGGATGCTGTTCAGCAGAGTGTCCCTCCGCACGTAGAGGAACGTGGAACTCACGCCAGCGAACGGATCCGTCTCCGAGTCCTCGCTCTCCTCCAACGCGCGGCCCACGACGGAGGCGCGCACTGCCACCATGCCTCCCGCACCGAAGGTCCGGTCAAAGGCAGCCAGGATGGAGGCTTCGCGGTCCGCGCCCAGGGGGACCTGGAGGAAGAGCTTTTCAATCTCCTCCGCGACGCGGCGGATGTCCTGATGGGAGGTCCGGTCCACCGTCGTGGTGAGCCGGTCGATGGCGGACTGGAGGGGCCTCGCCACGTCCTGGAACATCGTGGTGGTGAGGCAGAAGAACTCGGGGACCGGGAAGCCGTGCTTCGCCAGGTGCTGCTGGCGCGCGAACTTCTGGCCGACGTGCTGCGGGTCACCGGCCTCGGTCATGGAGACGAGCGGAAGGGGGGAAGCCATGTCAGGGATTCCTTCAGGAACGAAAGTCATTGAGCGCGCTTCGCAGGGCATCCACCGGAGACCGCGACAGCAGGTCCTCCGGCCCGAGCACCTCCGCGAGCCGCGAGACATCCAGGCACTGTGATTGGGTCAGCAACTCCAGACGCTCCGCCATCGCCCAGGCACGCCGGCTGGGGACCTCCCGCAGGATTCGCGGGAACCAGGCCGGGGCTCGGACCTTCACGGTGGGACGATCCAGGCCCAGCCGCTGCGCCACCGTGCCCAGGAACTCCCCGCGCAGGAGCGGTTGTGCATAGGCGACGTTGAGCGCGTGCTGTTCGGGGTGCGGCGTCTCCACCATCCGGCTCGCGAGCCGCCAGAGGATGCGCCCCAGGTCATCCACGTCGATGACCGAGCACCCCACCCCGTCGTCCCCGACCTGTACCCCGCGCTTCAGGAG
>NZ_RAVW01000316.1 GCF_003611585.1 Corallococcus exercitus
CCCCGTCACCCTCCGAGGAGACCCCGCCCGCGAGCGCCGTGCCCTCGCCGGAGCTGTCGCGGCTGTGGTTCGCGCTGGACCGCCGCGCCTGGACCTACCTGGTGGTCGTCCCCGCCCATCCCGGCGCCCCCGCGATGGACGCGGCCCAGGCGCTGATGGAGGCTGGATCGCCCTACCCGGAGCCGCCCCTGCGCCTGGTGGACGCCATCGGCATCGAGCCCGCTGGCGCCCCGCGCATGGTCCTGGAGGTCCGCCGCCGCGTGGAGCAGGGGGAGCGGGTCATCGTCGTCATCGACTCGCTCCTCACCCACCCGGCGAGCCTCCCCCTGGCCCTGGCCGCGGACACCGCCCTGCTGGTCGTCACGCTGGGCGAGACGGACTTCGGCTCCGCGCAGAAGACGCTCGCGCTGGTGGGCGAGGACCGCTTCGCCGGCAGCGTGACCTTCCGGCCTCCCACGAAGAAGCAGAAGCGCGCCGACGCCGCCAAGAAGAAGAAGCCATGAGCCCTTCCGACTCCCCCGCTGGCCCGGCCCCCCGGCTCAGCGTCGTCATCGCCACGTACAACCGGCTGCCCCTCATCACCCGCCTGCTCCAGCAGCTGGCCGGCCAGACGCTGCCGCCCGAGCAGTTCGAGGTGGTGGTGGTGGACGACGGCTCCGCCACCGACGTGAAGGGGCCGCTCTCCGCGCTCAAGCTGCCCTACACCCTGCGCGTGGAGGTGCAGCAGAACGCGGGCGCCGCCGCCGCGCGGCACCGGGGCGTGCTGGCCGCGCGGGGCACCACGGTGCTCGTCACGGATGACGACATGCAGGTGGCCTCCGACTTCCTCGCGCGCCACCTGGCCCACCACCCGCAGGGCTCGCGCAACGTGGTGCTGGGCCGCATCCGGCCGGACCCCGAAATCGGGGAGATGCCGCTCTTCGAGCGCTGGTACGCGTACCTCAACAACCGCATGGCGGAGGAGCTGTCCGTCCCCGGCGCGAAGGCGCGCGGCAACCACCTGTACACGGGCAACGTGTCCTTCCCCCGCGCGGACTACGTGGGCGTGGGCGGCTTCGACAAGACGCTGGGCCAGTCCGAGGACGTGGAGCTGGGCGTGCGCCTGGAGAAGGCCGGCTGCGCGTTCCTCTTCGCGCCGGACGCGTACGTGCTGCACGGCAGCGACCACGTCAGCTTCGAGAAGTGGATCCGCCGCGCCCACCGCTACGGCATGTTCGACACCCACGTCTCCGTGAAGCACCCGGACGTGAAGGGCGTGAACCCCTGGCGCCTCTTCTTCGAGACGAACCTGCTGTCGCGCCCGCTGCTCGCCTCCGCGGTGGTGGCGCCGGAAGCATCCCGCAAGCTGACGGAGGCCGTGGTGAAGGCCTCCACCGTCGCGGACAAGCTGGGCCTCACGGGCGCCGCGTTCGCGGGCACCTCCGTGGCGTACGGCATGGAGTACCTGCGCGGGGCCCGCACGGAGGCCGGCGGCTGGCGGGGTGTGGCCAAGGGCGTCGCGCGCTACCTGCAGGGCCGGGGAAATCCCCAAGGATGATTGCCATGTTCGGAGCCCTCATCTCGGACGCGCTGGAGATGGCCAAGGCGGCCACCGGTTCGTCGGACGCGAAGTCCATCGCCAAGGTGGTGCTGACCAGCGATTCGTACCGCATCACCGCGCTCAACCGCGCGCGGGAGGCGGCGCTCGCCCTGCACATCCCGCTGGTGAACCACGTGCTGCGCGTGGCCCAGACGGCGGTGATGGGCATCGAGATTGGCAAGGACGTGACGCTGGGCAAGGGCGTGTACTTCGTGCACAGCCTGGGCGTCGTCATCGGCGGGGACGCGCGCATCGGCGACCGCGTGCGCTTCTACGGCAACAACACCGTGGGCACCGCCAAGGACAACGGCTACCCCGTCATCGAGGACGATGTCTGGATTGGCGCGGGCGCCCGCATCCTGGGGCCCGTGCGCATCGGCGCGCGGTCGCGCATTGGCGCGAATGCCGTGGTGCTCCAGGACGTGCCGCCGGACAGCGTCGCGGTGGGCATCCCCGCGCGCATCTTCCCGCGCAAGGACCAGGACGAGGTCCCGCTGTAGCCATCGCGCTGTGCATTGTTGATCCGCTGTGCCGGGTTCGTTCCGGGGGATGCGTTGAAGAAGGTCATGGCAGACAGGGCGAAGCACGCGCGGTGGAAGCGCACCGTCATCCTCACCTGCGCGGTGCTGGGCAGCGGCGCGGGCGTGGCGATGGCGCAGCAGCAGAACGCCGCCGCGAAGGACGCCGCTCCCTCGAAGGACACCGCCGCGCAGCCCGCCCCCACGGACACGGTGGCCGTCTACGACGGCGGCCTCCAGGCGGGATGGAAGGACATCGGCTGGGCGCCGCGTGAGACGCCCAAGGGCGCGCCCGCGCGCCTGCGGATGTTCAACTACGGCGGGTGGATCCTCTACCGGCCCAAGCTCCCGGGCGCGTACGGCGCGCTGAGCTTCCGCTTCACCGCCCCGGAGTCCTACGGCGAGTTCCTGGACGTGCGCCTGGACGCCCCTGGCGCCGCCACGTTCCCGCACGTGCGGATCAGCCCGGAGTTCATCGTCAAGAAGGACCGCGAGTGGGCGGAGGTCGTCGTGCCCATGGAGGTCCTCAACCCGCGCAGCGAACCCTTCGACCGCCTGGTGTTCCGTGCGTCGAAGGAGGTGGCCCGGGACTGGGTGCTCTTCGACAAGGTGGCCCTGGTGCCGCTGTCGCCGGACATCGCAGCGGCTCGGGCCGCGGGCGGTGGGCGCATGGGCCGGGGCGACGGCCGCGAGTCGAAGATGATCATCGACTGCACCGCGCCGTCCAAGCCCATCAACCCGCTCATCTACGGCATCGCGCTGGACGGCAACAAAGAGACCACGGACACGCACCAGTGGAAGCTGGGCGCCACCATCCGCCGCTGGGGCGGCAACCCCACGTCCCGCTACAACTGGAAGCTGGGGCGCGCGTGGAACACCGGCAACGACTGGTACTTCCGCAACGTGCAGCTGGGCTTCGGCGCGGATGACTTCCTGGAGTCCAACCGGAAGAACAACGTGCAGTCCGCGCTCACGCTGCCCCTGCTGGGCTGGGTGGCCAAGGACACGACCTCCGTGGGCTTCCCGGTGTCCGAGTTCGGCCCGCAGCAGGCCCAGGACGACACGGAGCCCGCGGGCGGCAACGGCGTGCGCCGCGACGGCACGCCCCTGGTGCCCGGACAGCCCACCACCACCAGCGTGCAGGCCCCGCCGGAGTTCATTGGCGAGTGGGTGAAGTCGCTCAAGGCCGCCAGGCGCGGCGTGAACATGTACATCCTGGACAACGAGCCCGCCCTCTGGAGCTCCACGCACCGGGACGTGCACCCCGAACCGCTCACCTACGACGAGCTGCTCAAGCGCACCATCGACTACGGCTCCGCCGTGCGGAAGGCGGATCCGGACGCCGTCATCGCCGGTCCCGCGGAGTGGGGCTGGACGAACTACTTCTGGTCCGCCGCGGACTTCGCCCCCGGCCGCCCGCCGTACACCGACCGCCGCGCCCACGGCGACGTGCCCCTCCTGCCCTGGTACCTGCGCGAGCTGCGCGACTACGAGAAGAAGACCGGCGTGCGCCTGCTGGACGTGGTGGACGTGCACTTCTACCCGCAGACCAACGTGGGCCTGGGCCTGGAGGGCGCCACCGACCCTGACACCAACGCGCGGCGGATCCGATCCACGCGCGCGCTGTGGGATCCGACCTACAAGGACGAGTCCTGGATCGCCGAGCCCATCCAGCTGATTCCCCGCGTGAAGCAGTGGATCGCGGAGAACTACCCCGGCCGGGGCATGTCCATTGGCGAGTACAACTTCGGCGCCATGAAGCACATGAGCGGCGGCCTGGCGCAGGCGGAGGCCCTGGGCCGCTTCGGGCAGCAGGGGCTCACGTCCGCGTTCTTCTGGCAGTACCCCGCGGAGAACAGCCCCACGTTCTGGGCGTTCCGCGCGTACCGCGACTTCGACGGCAAGGGCGGCCGCTTCCAGGACAACGGCCTGTCCACCACCGCGCCGGAGGGCACCAGCCTCTTCGCGTCCCGGGACGCCACCGGCAAGAAGCTCACTGCCGTAGTGCTCAACTTCGACCCCGAGCAGCCCGCCCAGGCGCAGCTGGAGTTCAAGGGCTGCGGCTCGCTCAACACCGTGCGCGTCATGGGGTACTCGGGCGCGCCCGGCGGTTTCACCGAACAGGCCACCGGCACGAAGGCCGAGCAGGCCCTGTCCCAACGCCTTCCCCCCTACTCCATCACCGTGCTGGACCTCACGGTGAAGTGAAGACGACGCCTTGACCACCGCACACGCCCCCGCCGCCGCCTCCTCCCGCCCGCGCCTGAACATCGGCCAGCTCGCCATCGACCAGCTCACCTTCCCCCAGGCCATCACGGCCATTGGCGAGCTGGTGGACGCGCACCAGGGCGGCTACGTCTTCACCGCCAACGTGGACCACGTCGTCCTGGCGGAGACGAACACGCGCTTCCGCGACGCGTACCAGAAGGCCACCATCTCCGTGGTGGACGGCATGCCCATCGTCTGGGCATCGCGCATGCTGGACGTGCCGCTGCCGGAGCGCATCGCCGGCTCCGACCTCATCCTCCCGCTGGTGAAGCTGGGCGCCGAGCGCAAGTGGCGCATCTTCCTGCTGGGCGCGGGCCCCGGCGTCGCGGAGAAGGTGGGCAAGCAGTTCCAGGCCCAGTACCCCGGCATCGAAGTGGTGGGCTGGGACTCGCCCATGGTGAACCTGGACGCGGGCGACGCGCAGAACGACCCCATCGTCGCGCGCATCCGGGAGAAGGATCCGCACCTGCTCTTCGTCGCGCTGGGCAGCCCCAAGCAGGAGGTGTGGATTTCCCAGGTGGCCCAGAAGCTGGGGCCCACGGTGGCCATCGGCATTGGCGCGGGGTTCGACTTCATCGCCGGCACCGCCAAGCGCGCGCCGGAGTGGATCGCCAAGGCGGGCTTCGAGTGGCTCTACCGCCTCACCCACGAGCCCAAGCGCCTGTGGCGCCGCTACATCCTCAATGACTCGCAGTTCGGGGTGATTCTCCTGCGCGAGCTGTGGAAGCGCACCGGCGTCAAGCCCACGGAGTGACCCACCCCGGGTCAGAACCTGCCCGGTCCCCTTCCAGGCTCCGACTTGACGGGTCTGACTGGCTTTGGCCCTGTCTGGACATTTACAGACATTGTTGAGTATTCTAGCCCCGCACTCCTCCCGCGGGGTGCTTCTTCCAGACAGACGCAGGCCGTGGACCACCGGGGCGCTGAGGTGAAGCGTGGGTGGACGGGCCGGGGTGTGCGCTGGGGGCCCTGCTCCCCGCGCCCGGGGTGTGCCCACCCGTAGGTCCCTGGACGTTCCCCCATGTCATCAGCCGTTCCCCGCTCGTCGCCCTCCTGGGCGGCGCGCCTCGTCGTGTTCGCGGCGCTGTTGCTGTCCGCCTTCAGTCTGCCGGCGGCCGCCGCCACCAACACGGAGGCCACGCAGAAGGCCATCCAGTTCCTCAGCGCGGACGTGGCCAACTGGACCAC
Source organism: Corallococcus exercitus (assembly GCF_003611585.1). GTDB lineage: Bacteria > Myxococcota > Myxococcia > Myxococcales > Myxococcaceae > Corallococcus > Corallococcus exercitus. Next base: position 5,554 of record NZ_RAVW01000316.1, read on the forward strand.
GTCGCAGAACTGCATCGCGTGTCACCGACAGGGCGCGGCGGTGTTCGGCCTGTCGAGCGCCAAGGCCAATGGCTACAACATGGCGCAGGCCACCTCCAACGGCCGCACCATCCAGGGCAACCTGGACCTCCTGGGCGCGCGCATCAAGACGGACCAGCGGCCCGCGGGCAACTGGCTGCACGAGGGCAGCCTGTACCCCAACGAGAAGACGAGCTGGGCGTCCTTCGGCCTGGCGGGCTTCGACCAGTACGTATCCACGCAGTACAGCAGCGCGCTGGTGATGGCGGCCAACTGGGCCGTGGGCCTCCAGCAGGCCAGCGGCCGGTGGCCGGAGGACCACATCAACTTCCCGGTGGACCACGGCAGCGTGCCGCTGACCGCGCGCTTCATCGTCGCGCTGTCGCAGGCGAAGCAGCGCGTGGACCCGGCGAAGGCGGCGCAATACCAGACGGCCATCGACAAGGCGGCGGCGTACCTGCGCGCGAACCTCAACAACAACGACACGTCCGGCACCGGTGACGGCATGCCGTACACGTTCCAGAAGTCGTGGGCCATCGTGGGTTTGAAGGCCGCGGGCCCGGGCACGGGGAACGTGAACACCACGGCCATCACCACGCTGGCGAACCAGCTGGTGGCCATGCCCGCGGTGAGCGGTAAGGGCTGGGGCAACCTGCCCTCGGACGCGTCCAACGACTTCGCGACGGGCATTGGCGTGTACGCGCTGTGCCTCGCGGGCCTGGAGCCGGCCAGCAACGCGCGCCTGTTCAACGCCATCGAGTGGCTGAAGTCCCGCCAGGCGGCGGACGGCAGCTGGGGTTCGGGCACGGCGACGCCGGACATCCCGACGACGTTCGCGTCGCTGGGCCTGGCGTGCTTCGGCGACTTCAGCGTGGAGGTGTCCGTGGTGGGCGAGGACACGAAGATGTTCCCCATCTACGACCCGGCCGCGCAGGAGACGACCTTCACGTTCAAGGTGAAGAACCACGGCTACCAGGCGGACACGTACACGCTGAGCGCCGCGGGCGGCCTGCCCGGCTGGACGGCCACGCTGAGCCGCCCCACGGTGTTCCTGGCCTCCGGCGCGGAGTCCATGGTGACGCTGACGGTGCGCGCTCCGGCGAACCTGCTGCCCTCGCTGCTGTCGGAGGTCACGGTGACGGCGGCTTCCGGTGGCGCGCCGGGCGTGTCCGCGTCGGCTCGCGCGAAGACGTATACGCCGCCGCCTCCTCCGGTGACGGGCGTGGCGACGACGACGGCCATCCTGACGCCCGCGGCGAACGCGAGCGTGACCATTGGCCAGGCGACGCTGCTGTCGGCGCGCGTGCGGGACGCGTCGAACACCGTGGTGACGGGGCCGCTGAAGGGCGTGGTGACCTTCTTCGTGGCGGGCGTGGCGATTGGCGCGGATGACGACGCGGACGGCGACGGCGTGTTCAGCCTGCCGTGGAGCATCGCGACGGACACGTGGACCGCCACGGGCGCGCAGGACTACCGCGCGGTGTACTCCGGCGTGACGCTGCAGCCGAACAGCCAGAACCTGCTGGGCAGCACGGCGGCGCAGACGCTGAACATCAACGCGTATCCGTACACGCCGCCGGAGGTCATCATGGGCAACCAGCCCGCGTTCCTCCGCGAGACGACGCTGAACGCGTGGGGCTTCGTGAAGCCGGCCACCAACGGCGCGGTCATCACCTACGCGGCGTTCATCGTGAACGGCGGCACGCCGGTGGTGGTGAACCCCGAGCTGAGCGGCGGTCTGGTCTACATCCCGGTGGAGCTGGTGGAAGGTCCGAACATCATCCAGCTCACGGGCCGCGACAACCTGGGCGGCGTCACCACGAAGCAGATCAACCTGACGGTGGACCGCATCCCGCCGGTCATCACCATCCAGTCGCCGGTGCAGGGCCAGGTGGTGGGCGGGCTGGTGGACGTGACCAGCCTCATCGACGACCGGACGCCGACGCGCGTGCAGACGCAGTGGGTGAACACCACGCTGCTGGAGTTCGGCACCGGTTCGGTGACGCACCCCGTGAGCCTGCCGAACTTCGGCGAGCAGGGCATCCTGGTGCGCGCGACGGACTCCGCGAACAACGTGACGGAGGCCGTGGTGCACGTGTTCGTGGACTCCGGCTCCCCCACGGTGACGACGGACCCGGTGGACGGCGCCACGTTCGGACCGCGCGCCAACAACACGCTGCCGTATGTGATTCGCGTGTCCTCCGTGTCGGCCACGACGGTGAAGCTGGGCAGCCAGATGTTCCAGCTGCCTCGCGGCGGCGGTGAAATCCAGACGTCGGTGACGCTGGCGTCGGGCGTGAACACGCTGACCATCGACGCGACGAACGAGGCGGGACGCACGACGCGCGTGACGCGCACGGTGCGCTACGACACGCAGGCGCCCGTGGCGACGCTGCTGACGCCCGCGCCAGGCAGCACGGTGAGCGGCGTGGTGACGCTGACGGCGCGCGTGACGGATGCGCTGAGCGGCATCAAGAACGTGGCGTTCACGCGGGACGGGTCGGGCATCCGCGCCGGCACGCTCCAGTCGAACGGCAACTGGACCGCGGAGCTGGACACCCGCGAGCTGCTGGATGGCACGCACACGGTGGACGTGTGGATGACGGATGCGGTGGACAACTTCGTCATCCAGAGCTTCAGCTTCACGGTGAAGAACAACTAGCCGTCTGTCATTGACGGCGGTGCCCCTACGGGGCGGGAGGTCCTCACGGGCCTTCCGCCCCGTTGTCTTTGGGGGTGTCATGGGCCGCATGGACGCACACAGGGCCGGCGTGTGGATGTTGTTGTTCGTGCTGATCACGGGCTGCGCCGGTGGGCCCACGGTGCGGCTGCGCACGGAGCGGGGGACTCGGACGTATGCGCCGGTGAGCTGGGACCGGCGGGTGCCGGTCGGTGCTCGGGAGTTCGAGGAGGCGTTGGCGCGGTTGGTGTTGGACGTGCCTCTGACGGTGCGGTCTCCGAAGGTCGTTCGCACGGTGGCGAGGAAGGGCGCGGAGCTGGACCGAGGGCTGGGGTTCATGCTGCGGGACCGGTACGGGCGGTGGTGCCGCGCGCATGAAGCTCCGGGGGATTGTCTGTCGTTGCTGGAGGATGGGGCGGGCTTCGGCGAGATGGACCGGCTGACGCTCGCGGTGGGCATGTCGTTGGATCCGTTGCGCGCGAGTATTGGGGATGCGCTGGAGGACACGGTGAACCCGGCGTTCTTCGTGTCCGTGGTCTCGGGAGCGATTGCGTCCTGGGTGGTGCTGGCTGCGGCACCAGAGCCTGTGTTCACCAAGGCGGCGGCGGTGATTGCCGCCGTGTTCCTGGCGTACGTGGGCGTGCAGTCGTTCCTCACGGTGGTGCGGGCGTGCGGTGCGTTGAAGGCGGCGACCGATAGGGCCACGACGTTCCAGGAGTTGGAGGAGGCGGCGGAGGTCTTCGCTCGGGCCCTGGGGCCGGAGGTGGCGCGCATCTTCGTGCTCGCCGTCACGGTGCTGGTGAGTCACGGCGTGACGGTGGGGTTGTCATCCGCGCTCACGTGGATGCCGGGCTTCCCGGACGCGGTGCGGCTGGGCACGACACAGGCGGGCTTCAACGTGGCTCGCGTGCTGGATGTGAGCGCGGTGGCGGTGGTGGACGGAGTGGTGGAGGTCACGCTCGCGTCCACGGCGATGACCATGGCGGCCATGGGCCCGCCTCCTCCGAGCAGTTCAGGAGGCCCGGGCAAGTGGGTACAGGTGAAGGAGTCGATGTCCGACCGTGCCCGCGAGTACCAGGCACAGGTGACTGGCGCGCCGAAGGGCTCCGCGTACCGGCTCAAACAGGGAGACGAGGAGGTCGACTTCGACGGCTATGACCTGGTGGAGGACTTACTGCTGGAGGCCAAAGGCCCGGGGTATGCGAAGTTCATCAAGGACAACATGACGCTGAAGGAGTTCTACCGGGGCTTCGACAAGGTGCTTGTCCAAGCGGAGCGTCAACTCAATCTGGCTCAGGGGAAGCGCATCCGCTGGATTGTGGCGGAGGAAAGATTCGCCGAGCTTCTCCGGAAAGCCTTCAGTGATCGCAGCTATCCGATTGAAGTGGTGTCCATCCCGCCGATCCGATGAGGCATGCTGGAGCCATGCTCGAGACGCATTACGCGGCTTGCTACTGGCTGGTCCGGCCTGAGCCGGTGGAGGCCTGCGCCCGACGCCTGGAGTCCTTCCTCGGAATGATGGCTCCACTCGAGCCAACCTGGAACCGCTGGCATCAATCCGCGGCGACCTTCGAGAAAGCACGCAAGCGACAGGTCCAGCCAGATGCCACGACGCTCGCGAAGCTCCTGGGTCAGAAGAGCAACCGGATTGTCGACAGCTCCAGGTTCTGGCTATGGGCCGGGGAGTCGGAGGATGAAACCTCGGGGGTCAATGGCAGCTGCGGCGGCTCCTCGACGTACGTGAACTCCCATTGCATCCTCAACCCCCTGGGCCAGAGCAAGGTCGCGGAGCGCGTGGTGACCGCGCCTGTCATGACCGGCGTGGTGCGCGCCATGGCGCTCGCGTGGGAGCCCGAGTTCGCCCTCGCCACGTCCAGCCAGCACGTGGACAGCATCGTGACCGAGCAGTTCCCCAAGCCCGGAACCTACGGCGGCTGGGTCATGTACCTCGCCGACTTCCGCGGGCCCGTGCCCCCGCTGCCCTCCCCCGTCCAGGTGGAGCACCTGCCGGACCGGGGCACGCTCATCACCCTCACGCAGGAGCGGTTCACCGTCTCCAACCCCGCCCACGTCGCGCTCGCCGCTGAAGTCCAGGCGCGCCTCCAGGCCGCGGGGCTGCTCACGCCCCTGCGCCCCTGGGGCACGTAAAAGCCCGCTTCAGCGCCGCGCGCGCCGGGCCAACCGCCGCAGCAACACCTCGTGCGCGGGGTGGCGGGACACCATCGCCTCCGCCTCCGGCAGCTCGAAGTCCGCGAAGTCGAACCCCGGCGACACCGTGCAGCCCACCAGCGTGTACGCGCCCAGCGGCTCCGCCGCCTGCAGCACCCCCGCCGGCACCAGCACCTGCGGCTGATGGCCCTGCGTCACGTCCCGGCCCAGCACCGTGGACTCCAGCCGGCCATCCTCGTGCACCAGGTGCAACGCCAGGGGTTCGCCGTCGTGGAACAGCCACAGCTCATCCGCGCCCACCACCCGGTGCCACGCGGAGAACTCCCCCCGCTGCAGCAGGTAGTAGATGGCCGTCCCCGCGGACCTGCGCCCCCGGAGCGTCTGCACCTGGAACGCCGCCCGGTAGGTCTCCCGGTAGTAGCCGCCCTCCGGGTGGGGCTTGAGGTCCAGCCTGCGCACCAGCTCTTCGACCATGGTGGGCCCAGTCTAACGCCGCGCCCCTTCAGGGCTTCTTCTTCTGCTGCTGCATCGCGGACGCCACCAGGTTCATCAGCTTCAGCTGCACCGGCGTCAGCCGCCGCAGGTTGCGCATCAGCCGCCGCATCTCCGGCACCTCCTCGTCACCGCGCGGCCGGGGCTTCTCCTTCGGCTGCGGCGCGGCGAACTCGTCCCCCAACCCCAGCAGGTCGTGCGGCGGGATGTTCAGGACGACGCACAGCCGGCGCAGGTTCTGGACGCTCGGCAGCATGTGGCCGCGCTCCAGCCGGCCATACACCTCCGACGCCATGCCGATGCGGTCCGCCACGTCCGCCTGCGTCAGGCCCAGCTTCACCCGCACCGTCCGCGCCGCCGCCCCGAGGATTCCCGCCAGTTCAGTGTCCATGCCCTTGCCAGTCCCCGGTGCGAAGCGCCTCCATGGCCTCGGCCGCAGGGCATAACCCTGAAGGTCGGGTCATGTCACCTTACCTCTGGCGTTTTTTCCCACCTCCCACCAGGGCCCGGACCCCTCTCAGGGCGTGGGCTCCGCCACGGGGGAACGCCGGCGCTCGGCCGCCGTGAACAGCAGCGCCATGGGCAGCCCCAGGAACACCGCGTGCCACACAATCTGGAGGAACTGCGGAACGCTCAGGAGCCAGGGGAAGTAGCCGCGCGCCAGCAGCTGGAAGTCCACCAGCCACACGAAGATGCCGAAGAGCATCCCCACCGCCGCCTGGAACTCCCAGCGCCCCCGCCCGTCCACCGGCAACATCGCGTCCAGGAGCGAGTACACGACGCCCCAGAACGCCATGGCCGCCAGGTGAACCCCCAGCCCCACCG
>NZ_RAVW01000317.1 GCF_003611585.1 Corallococcus exercitus
CAGGGCTCGCTTCTTCATCCGGTTCTTGCGCACACAAGGCCGAACGACGCGAGCTCCTGCCCCTTCCTTCCTCCGCCAGCGCTTGGCTACCCTCCGAGCCGTTCGAGAATCATGAGCGGTCGTTTAGCACTTGTCATAGACCCCCGGGGCACCGGGAGACTTGCGGCGGTAGCACATGCGCACCTCGTTCTCGGCGTCCCTGCAACTGGACTCATAGACGCTCTCGCCCGAGGGCATGTCGATGAACTTGCCGCACTCCCGGCTGGACTCCTTGACCTCCAGGAAGCGTGGGAACGCGTCGCCCACCGGCGTGACCTTCGCCTCGGTCGAGCCGTTGACGAAGCCGGAGTGGTTTCCCGACTCGATGGTGAAGATGGAGCGCAGCGAGCCCTCCTGCGCCTCCCAATACGACAGCGTCTGGTATTCGTTGCGCGAGTCCGCGTCGGTTTCCTCGACCCGGAAGACCTGCCGGACCGGGTCCGTGAGGTTCTCGAAGGAGAACACGACGCGGTAGGCTTCGCTCTCCATCACGCCTGGCAGGAACTCCATCGGAGTGGCGCAGAAGGTGTTCTTGCCGCTGAGCGGGTGAAGCACCACCCCGGACAACAGCTTCAGCGCATCGCACGCCTGTCCCCGGGCCTGGAGGATGAAGTCCTGCGCGTCCGCCGACATGATGCGCGCACGGAAGACGTCGAGCTGCGCCGACGCCGGTCCCTCCTGCAGCAGGCACTCCTGCCGCTCCCACGCCGAATCCAATCCCAGCGGGTGGAGGAGCTTCCGCAACCCGGTGGTCGTCTTCGCGGCGCGCACCTGCTTCTTCAGCTCTTGCGGATCCACCACGACGTGGAGCGCCGGTGGACATGCGTCCTGGCTGACCTTGCTGGGAACCGTGGGGGCCCGTGGCTCCTCGGCGGCCGCCGGAGTTGTGGCCAGGACCATCAGGAGCACGGCGGCCCGGAGGCGCGGGAGGTGCCCGGCAAGGCGAATCGTCGCGGATGATGAGAGGGGCATGGGCATGAATTGCACGCGTCATCCTCACATGGGATTGCAATGGCAGCCAGCCTGCCCGCCAGGCCTTCAGGACCGGTGGGGCCACCTGCGGTTTCGTGCTACTCCGGCGCCGTGGACCCGCTTGTCACCGCACTCGAACCGGCGCCTGGGGCGGACGAAGTGCCAGGAGCCTTCCCGAGCCCTTTCGACGCAGTGGGCCCGCACGCCCTCGCACGCCGGGCGGCGGCGTCGCTGCAGGCCACGCTTCGTGAAGGCTTCATCGCCCCCGGGTTGGTCAGCGACAGCCTCCAGGGTCCAGACGGCGGGAAGATGTTCGGCGTGCTCGTGGTGCGCCAGGCGGACGGAACCTTCGGCGTGCTGCGAGCCTTCTCCGCGATGCTCGCGGGACGCTGGGATGTGCCGGGCTTCGTGCCCCCTGTGTTCGACCGTGACGCGCGTGCCCGCGTGGAGCCGGTGGCCGATGCCACGGTGAAGGCCCTGCTGGCCCGAGCCGAAGCATGGAGTGCTTCCGAGGAACTGCGCCGCCTGCGCGAGGAGGATGACGCCCGTCAGGCTCGCGAGGCCACGGAGCGAGAGGCCATGCGCCAGCGCCATGAGACCCGCCGCCGCCAGCGACACGAACGCCGGGCGGCGATCCTGGCCAGGCCCGTGCAGACGGAACCCCGCGCGGCAGAGACCTTGCCCCCACTGCCGTCAACGGACGCCGAGGCAGCCCCCGAGCGAACCAAGACTGAACGCGTGCAGGCACTGCACACGCTCGACCAGGAGAAGCCCACCGCCTCTGTTCTCACGGAGTCTGAACGCGCCCGGGCACTGCATGCGCTCGACCAGGAGAGCCGGGGCGACAAGGCGGAGAAGCGCCGGTGGGACGCGGCCCAGGAAGAGGCGCGGCGCCAGCTCGCCCCTGCCCGCGCGAAGGCCGAGCGTCGCGTGCGTGCCCTGGACCGGCTGCGGCGCATCGTCTCGCGCGGCTTCATGAAGCAGTTCCACGGCACCTACGCCATCACCAACGCTCGCGGCGAGACCCGCCCCTTGCGCTCACTCTACGGCGGCGCGGAGCCACCATCCGGAGCCGGTGACTGCGCGGGCGCGAAGCTGCTCTCCTACGCCTTCGCGCATGGCCTCCAGCCGGTGGCGCTCGCGGAGTTCTGGTGGGGCACGCCGCCCGCGTCCGGCGGCCGCATCCAGGGCGCGTTCTATCCGGCGTGCCGCGACAAGTGCGGTCCCCTGCTCCCGTTCATGCTGGAGGGCCTGGAGGTCTCCGCGCCGCGCGTCTTCGTCCCGCCGCCCGCGCCCACGCCGGAGCTCTCCATCGTCTTCGAGGACGCGTGGCTCGTCGTCATCGACAAGCCCTGCGGCCTGCTGTCCGTGCCGGGACGGGACGCCTCCCTCCTGGACTCGGTGCTCACCCGCCTGCGCGCACGGTATCCGCACGCTACGGGTCCCCTGCTCGCGCACCGGCTGGACCTGGACACCTCCGGGCTGCTCGTCGCGGCGCTCGACAGCCGCACGCACGCGTCCCTCCAGCGCCAGTTCCTCCACCGCGACGTGGCCAAGCGCTACGTGGCGCTCATCGACGGTCCCGTGCAGGGAGACACAGGCACCATCACCCTGCCCCTCCGTGTCGACCTGGACGACCGTCCCCGCCAGATCGTCGACCCCGTGCACGGCAAGCCCGCGGTCACCGACTGGGAGGTCCTCCGCCGCGAAGCGGGCCACACGCGCGTGGCCTTCCATCCGCGCACCGGCCGCACCCACCAGCTCCGCGTCCACGCGGCCCATCCCCTGGGCCTGGGCTCACCCATCGTGGGAGACCCGCTGTACGGACACGCGGGCCTCCGCCTGCACCTGCACGCCGAAACGCTGTCCTTCGTGCACCCGGCGACGGGGCAGCGCGTGTCCTTCACCCGCGCCGCCCCGTTCTGAACCCTGGCGTCAATTGACGAGCAGCACCTTGCCCACGCCGCTCTGCTCCGCGACCTTCTGGGCCTCGCGCGCGTCGTCCAGCTTGAACGTCCGGCTGATGGGGATGACCAGGTCCCCCTTCGCTGCGCTTTCCGCAATCTGCGAGAGCCGGTGCCCATCCGGATGCGCCATGAAGCTGCGCACGACGAGCCCCTTCTCCTTCGCGCCCTTCGGCTCCCCCAGCACGCTGCCCACGACCCCACCGTGCTTCACCTTGTCGAGCACCGCCGCCACGGCGTCACCACCCACCGTGTCCGCCACCGCGTCCAGCGTGGGCAGCCTCGCGACGTCCTTCGGATCATCCAGCGCGACGACGCCGTCCACGCCCAGCTTCCGGGCCTCTTCCACCTGCTTCTTCCGCACACCCGCCCAGATGCGCGCGCCCCTTGCCCGCGCCGCGAAGACGGCCGAGCGCCCCACCGCGCCCAGCGCGCCCGTGACGAGCACCGTGTCCCCATGCGAGGGCCTCACGTGCTCCTCGATGAGCTGCGTGCCCGTCAGCGTCACCAGCGGCAGCGCCGCGGCGTCCTGAAGGTCCAGGGTGTCGGGCACCTTCGCCCAGCACTCCGTGGGCGCGACCACCGTCTCCGCGTAGCCGGCGTTCACCAGCCCCATCACGCGGTCGCCCGGCTCGAAGGCCTCCACGCCCGTGCCCACCTCCACGACCTCACCGGACACGTCGCGGCCGAGGATGGCGGGGAACTTCAGGTCCATCCGCCCCTTCATGTCCCCCCGGCGGATCTTCCAGTCCACCGGGTTGATGCTCGCGGCGGTGACGCGGACCTTCACCTCGCCCGGCCCCACCTTCGGCTCGGGCATGTCCTGCACCGCGAGCACATCCACGTCCCCATAGCCTTTCAGCACGACTGCTTTCATCCGGGCCTCCACACAGGCGAGCGGGGAAGAGAATCCCCACGACGGCCCAACGGTAAGCACCGGTGAAGGGGCCGCCATCGTCGGCGGGCGGTCGCCCCGCCTCCTGCTTCCCCGGACGCAGGGGAATGAAAGCAGGCAGGCCCAACGTCAGCGGGGCTGGAACTCCAGCGCCTCGCGCAGCACCGGGTAGGTGTCCTCGGCGGCGGTGCTGCCCATGAACGTGTCCAGGTGGCCGTAGCCGGGCAGCATGCGGCGCTGGTACCAGCGCGCGCCGTTCGCCTCACGGAGCCACTGGAAGGTGCGCTCCGTGGACGACGGCAGGTAGCAGCGGTTCCGCTCGCTGGAGACGAACGTGATGGGCCGCTGGAAGGGCTCCGGATCCAGGTAGTCCGGCGGCCGGGCCTGCCCGTAGCGCAGCAGGTTGCCCGCGCGGCCATGGTCGAACTTCACCGCGTGACCGCCGCGCGACATCTGCCCCAGGTGGCGGAACGTCAGCAGGTTGCACCGGCCGAACTGCTCCTCCAGCCGCGCGTGTGTCTCCGGATTGAGCCGCGCGTGCCGGTACAGCGGGCCATACATGAACGACAGCCGGTGGCACACCGGGCTGTCACACTCCATCCGCAGCAAGCCCGCGACCTTGGTGAAGGCCGCCTGGAACAGCGGCGTGCGGGACGCGTCATCCGGCGTGAGCGAGTCCAGCCCCGCGTCCAGGAACTCCGGCACGCGCAGCAGCGCCTTGAAGCGCGTGGAGGCCGGCGTGTGGTGGTGCAGCGCCACCTGCGACGCCACCACGGTGCGCACGTCCGGCAGGTGCCCTGCGGCCATGGACATGAAGAACGCCGCGGACCCCGCGCAGTGCACCACCGCCTGCACCGACTCCGCGCCGGTGATTTCGCGCACGCGCCGCACCGCCGCCGGCATGTCGTGATCCGCCGCGTCGTCCAGCGTGAACTGGCGCAGCGGCAGCTGCACGCTGGCGCGCCAGTCCAAGAGCCACGTGTCATAGCCGTGGCGCACCAGGTGCTGGACGAAGTTCTCCTTCAGCGTGGGCAGCATGAACATGCCGCTCCACACGCCCGCGCCGTGCACCAGCAGCACCGGCCCCTTCGTGCCCCCCACGTAGCGGGTGAGCTTGAGGGGCACGCCGTCGCCCGCGAGGAAGTCGTACCGCTCCGCCACGGGCAGGCCCTTGAGGGTCACGTCCTGCGACAACGTCCGGGACACCGCCTCGCCGCTTCGGTAATCAAAAGCCATGGGCCACCGCCTCCGCGATGCGCTCGGCCACCGCGCTGATGGTCATCACCGGATGGAAACCAATGGACGTGGGGATGACGGAGCCATCCGCCACGTACAGTCCGGGGTAGTTGAACACTTCGCCCTCCTTCGACACCACGCCCCGCGCCGGCGACTCCGCCAGGTGCGCCCCGCCCAGCGAGTGCACCGTGAACGGCCGGCGGAACAGCTCCCAGGTGACAAGCGGCGCGAACGTGGCGCCGTACTGCGACGCCAGCTCGCGCATCGCGGCCGTCATCCGGTTCACCAGGGCCACGTTCTCGTTCGCGTAGTCCCACTCGATGTCCAGCCGGTCGCCCTTGAGCACCATGTGCCCGTTGGCGTTGTCCTGGCCAATGGCGAACAGGTTGCTCGTGCGCGAGGGGTCCACGCCGGTGCCCAGCGGCTTGTTGAACAGCCCCTTGGCGAACGCGCCGTGCATCAGCGGCCACAGCTTCGTCCACAGCGGAGAACCCACGCCGCCCAGCAGGCCCAGCTGGGGCTGCCCCATCCCCGCGAGCACCGCCGTCGCCGGCTGGTTGAACGTGGCCGTCACCATCGTGAAGCGCGGCGCCGCGTCGAAGAAGCGCATCACCGTGGCCACGTCCGGGCCCTGCCACGGGAGGATCTCCTCGCGGCTGCCGTGCAGCGAGCCCAGGAAGTCGCCGTTGCCGGAGTACCCCTTGCCCAGCCACTCGCTCACCAAGGGCAGCGTGCGGGCCCGGTCGCGGCTGCGCAGCAATATCTCCACCGTGCCCAGCGCCCCGGCGGACAGCACGACGCGGCTGCCCTCCACGGACGTCTTCTCCCCGGTGGACAGGTCCATGAAGTGCACGCGGTAGCCGCCCGCGACGCGCTGCACGTGGGACACGGACAGGCCCGGCCACACCGTGGCGCCCAGCTTCTCCGCGCGCGCCAGGTAGGTGAGGTCCAGGGTGTTCTTGGCGCCGTGCTGGCAGCCGAACTCGCACTCCGCGCAGCGCTGGCACGCCTTGCGGCCCGGGGCGGAGGGCTCCGTCCAGGAGACGGCCTCGTCCGGGTCGAACGTCTGGCGGCCCATGCGCTGGGCGGCCTGCTGGAACAGGTCGCGCTTCTTCAGCGGGATGGACGCGGGGAACGGCTTCACGTCCAGCTCGCGCGCCACCTTGTCGTAGTACGGATCCAACGCCTCGCGGCTGAAGCCCCGGGGCCAGCGCGGGTGGTCGAAGACGATGGGGTCCGGCCGCACGTGCACGTTGGCGTAGATGAGCGACCCGCCGCCCACGCCGCTCGCCGTCACCGTGCCGATGCCGGACAGGAAGCGCACGTCGTAGAGCCCCCGCGCCTCCGGGCGGACCGGGTGGTGCCAGAGCAGCTCGTCCGCGCGAGTGACATCCCGGGGGAACTGGCCCGGGGCGTACCGGCGGCCCCGCTCCAGCACCGCCACCGACTTGCCCTTCTGCGCCAGCCGCAACGCGGTGATGGAGCCACCGAAGCCGGAGCCCACCACCACCACGTCGTACCGCTTCGCCATGCCCACTGTGTGTTCCCCCCTAGTCGAACTTCGCGCGGGCGAAGACGTCCCACAGCGTGCCCATGAACATGCCGCCAAAGCGCCGCATCGCGTCCGCCTGCTTCAGCGGCGACGACGTGCCCAGCACGGAGAACGTGGTGAGCTGCTGGAGGAAGTCCGGCAGGTGCAGGCGGATGATGCCGCTCGCCACGACGGGCCCGGAGCGCTCGTGGCCCTTGCGCAGCACGGTGTAGAGCGTGGACGTGTCGCTCCACACGTCGAAGCCCGCGTCGTCGTTGACCTCCTTGTAGCCATCCAGGAGGTACGGCTGGCCGTCCACGCCGGTGAAGGGCAGCAGGTACAGCATGCGCCGCTCGTAGAAGCGCTCCGTGCCCACGAAGAGGTTGAAGACGCCGTTCTCCACCGGCGCGCCCCCGGGCGGCGTGAAGCCGCGCACGTTGAGCGTGCCCTGCACGATGCCGCCGTGCGACTCCTGCGCGAGGAAGCGGTCCAGGTTGGGCAGCGTGATGGTGACGACGAACTCCGCCGTCTGCCCCGCGCGCTGGCCCGCCCGCGCCGCCCCGTCGAAGTCGTCCGGGGCCGGGTGCCCCGGCTGGAGGAAGCCCTTCATCCGCTCCGTGAAGCGCAGGCCCACCACCGGCGTGGGAGACGCCACCGTGCCGCCGGGAGGAATCACCACGTCGCCCAGCGGATCCGTCCCCGGCACCACCGGCGAGGCCACCGTCTCCACCTCCGGCATCATCCGCATGCTGGCGCGAGGCGGGTACGCGGGCGCGGCCTTCACGGGCGCGCGCTCCGGCGCCGTCCAGCCCGGCGCGTCCTTCACCTGGCGGATGACCTGCTCCACGTTGCGCTCGGCCACCGCGGCGATGCTGGAGGACGGATTGACGCCGATGCCCACCGGCAGCGCAGCGCCGTCCATCACATACAGCCCGGGATAGCCGTGCACCTCGCCGTCGGGCTTGAGGACGCCGTACGCGGGCTCCTCCGCCATCGCGCAGCCGCCCAGGTTGTGCACGGAGACCGGCAGGTGCAGCCGCTCCCAGAGCGGGTTGTACGCGGCGCGCGTGCCCAGCGCGCGGGCCACGTCCTCGCAGAGCTGTTCCTGCGTGCGGTACAGCGGCAGGTTCGCGGGCACGTCCCACTGCACCTGGAGCTCGCGAGTCATCGGCGACAGCGACAGCCGGCCGTTGGACTTGTCCCGGCCCATGGCCAGGAACACGGCCTGGAAGCGGCCCCGCTCGTTCTCGATGGAGGCCATCTCCTTCGAGCGCGTGCGCAGCACCTTCACCAGCTCGCGCTGGAGCAGGTCCGCCGGGAGCGTCATCGCGCGGTCCGGGTCCATGGCCATCATCAGCCCCGCCGCCTGCACGGGGTGACCGCCCTCCTGGAAGAGGAACCAGGTCTTGTCCTTGCCCTGGCCCTCCTCCACCACCATGCCGGTGGTGATGGTGGGGCCCACCGCGGGGTCCCACGGCTCCTTCGTGTCGAAGGCGAAGGCGAGGAAGTCCCCGTTGGCCGAGTACCGCGAGCCCAGCCGCGCGCTCAGGTCCGGCAGCGTGCCGAGCACGTCGCGGTTGCGCAGCAGCAGCTCCGTGGTGTTCACCGCGCCCGCGCACAGGAAGACGCGGCGCGCGTCCACGGTGCGCTGCATGCCGGCGCTGGCGTGGTCGGTGAAGGTGACGCGGTAGCCTGGTGACAGGGGCTCGATGCGCGTGACTTCCGCCTGCGTGGTGACCTCCGCGCCGCGCTGTTCGGCGACGGCCAGGTAGTTCAGGTCCAGGGTGTTCTTCGCGCGCCGGTTGCAGCCGATGTCGCACTCGCCGCAGTAGTTGCAGCCCTCCTGGAGCACGCCGAACTTGTTGGGCAGCGGCTCGCCCGCGGGGGCGAAGCGCACGGCGAGGTTCGGGTGGAAGAACTGCGCCTCGCGGCCCAGCTTCTTCGCCACCTCCTGCATCCGCTTCGTCTTGGGCGGCAGGCCGCGCGCGGAGGCCGTGATGGGCTGCACGTCCAGCATGTGCGCGACCAGGTCGTAGTACGGATCCAACGCCTCCCGGCTGTAGCCCTCCGGCCACCCGGACGCGAACACGTCCGGAGGCGGGCGCAGGTGCACGTTGGCGTAGATGAGCGAGCCGCCGCCGTACCCCGCGGCCTGCACGACGCTCATCCCCTTGAGGAGCTTGATGTCGAAGAGGCCCTGCCGGTGCTGCCACAGCCAGCCGTTGCGGGGGTCCTCGAAGTCGCGAGGGAAGCTGCCCTTCGGGTAGCGCAGTCCGCGTTCGAGCACGCGCACGGAAAGGCCCGCCTGCGAGAGCCGACAGGCCGCCACCGCGCCGCCAAACCCGGTGCCGATGACCAGGGCGTCGTATGCCGGTGCCATGTTCCCCCTCGGGTGCGATCCCTGGGGAGCAGGGATCCGGAAGCGCGACCCGGGAACGTCCAGGAAAGGACGGACCTGACTCTACAACGGGTCACCCCCGTTTCCTTGAGGCCGCCCCCCCCGCGGATCACCCTTTTTCGCTCTGGAGACGAGCATTCCCTGAACAGTTCGGATCCACGGGCACCACGGCCCCTCAAGATCAGCCGGGCCTGCGGGCTGCTTGAGATTCTGGCCGCCGGAGCGTGACGGAGAGGAAAAGGACCGGCTCACTGGAAGTGCGCGGAGCACTGCGTCGCCAAGCGAACGAGCAAACAGCGGACAAGCCCCCAGGGCACGCGACGGCGTCCCAAAGCTCACGGTACTGTCGCCGCAAATCGAGCTTTCCCATGAAGACAAGAAGAATTCCGGAGACGGGGGCACACCGGGCGCTGACGGAGCGGGAGGTGCCGATGGCGTTGGCACCTGTGGCGCCGAAGGTGGATCCGCTGCTCGGGGCGCAGCTGGGGGAGTTCGTCATCCAGGAGCGCATTGGCGCGGGCGGGATGGGGGTCGTCTACCGGGCGGAGCACCCCATCATCGGCAAACAGGCCGCCATCAAGGTGTTGCGTGCGGAGCTGATGGCGCCGGAGCAGGAGCAGCGGCTGGTGGTGGAGGCGCGGTCGGTCAACGCCATCCGGCACCCGGGCATCCTGGACATCTTCAACTTCGGGAAGCTGCCGGACGGGCGGCCGTACGTGGTGATGGAGTTGCTCCAGGGCCAGTCGCTCGCGGCGGTGCTGCGCGCGCGGGGACGGCTGGACGTGGGGACGACGGTCTGGATGTTGGAGCAGATCCTCTCCCCGCTGGGGGCGGCGCACCGGGCGGGCGTGGTGCACCGGGACCTGAAGCCGGCGAACGTCTTCATGGTGGAGCGGCCGGACGCGGCGCCCACGCTCAAGCTGGTCGACTTCGGCATCGCCAAGGTGTTGCAGTCGCGCGAGGGCCTGACGCTGGCGGACGGCTCCGTGCTGGGGACGCCGGACTACATGGCCCCGGAGCAGATCCGCGGCGGCGCGGTGGGCCCGGCCACGGACCTGTACGCGCTGGGCATCATGGCGTTCCAGATGCTCACCGGCGCGCGGCCCTTCCAGGGTGAGAACGTGCAGGTGATGTTCGCGCACGTCGAACAGGCCCCGCCCCGGCTCTCATCGAAGGTGGAGGGGATTCCGCCGGAGTTCGACGCGCTGGTGCTCCAGCTGCTGGAGAAGGATCCGGCGAAGCGGCCTGCTTCCGCGGAGGTGGTGCGTCAGCGATTGAAGGTGCTGTCGTTGGGGCGGCCTCCGGGCACGCTGGGGCTTGGCGTACCGGCGGTGACGAAGCGGGAGGAGCCCACGTCGCCCACGGCGCCCCGTCCGCCGGGGCTCGCGGCATTGCTCGCGGACCGCCGGAAGGTGGCTCCGCTCGCGGCGGCGGTGGTCGCGGGAGCCGTCCTGGTGGCCACGGGGCTCTGGTGGCTGACGCGGCCCGGGGAAGCGCCTCCGCGCTTGGCACCGCGTCCGCCCATGCCCGTTGCGCCCGTGGTGGTGAAGACGCCGGATCCGGTGGTGGTGGCTCCTGCTCAGGTCGCGAATAGCGAGCCCGTGCAGGAGGCGCATGAGGAGGTGGAGGCGGCGTCGGAGACGGAGGGCAAGGCCTCCGGACTGCCTGCGCTGCCCGTCGAGACTGCGTCCGAGAAGAAGCTGGCGCGGCGGATGTATGGATTGTTCAAGCATTTGCGCGCGCGGGCGAAGGACGTGGACGCGGAAGGAACGCTGCGCGGCAAGTTGATCCAGCAGTACCGCGCCGCCGTGGACGCGACGAAGGAGTCCGAACGCACGCGCATCCATCAGGCGCTCGATGGCATCGAGAAGGAGCTGGCCCTGCGCATCGCGCAGCACGACGCGCCCCCGGTGGCCGTCATTCCAGAGCTGCCCAAGGTCCCGCCGTTGGTGCTGCCCCCTCTGCCCACCCTGCCCCGAACCAATCCTTCCGAGCAGCGACTGGCCCAACGGTTGGACAAGCTGGTGGCGGAGCTGCGCAAGCGCACCCAGGGCCAGGACGTCGCGCCGGACCTCGCGCGCAAGCTGGTGGGCCTCTACGCCGATGCCGCGAAGGCAGAGACCGCCACCGAGCGCATGGACGTGAACAAGGCGCTGGACTCCTGGCAGGAGCAATTGACGGCTCGCTTCCCGAAGTGAGCCTGGCGACCGCCATGGGATTGCATCCACCGGAAGGCATTGCCGCCCTCGGGTAGCCCTCCTTCGCGGTGATCCGTTTGGAACGCCTGAAAACGCGGCTATGGTCCGCTGCTCCTAGGGCCTCTCATGAAAGCACCTCGTCCTTCCAACCCCGACGGATAGAGCGAAGGCGGGTAGCAAGCATCATCTTCTCATAGAGGCCCATGGGCTGCCTCTGACCGAGTCGATGACTGCCTCCAACGTGCACGACACGCACGACCTCTTCCCCCTTGTTGACTCCGTGCCCGCAGTGCGAATGCCTTCGGGGCAGCGCCGCTTCCGCCCGGGAAAACTCCACGCCGACAAAGCCTACGCCCCGGGAAGAACCGAAGCGGGCTTCGCCTGCGCGGCATTGCCGCCCGCATCGCGCGCCCGGGTGTCGAGACCAAGGAGTGACTGGGGCGCTACCGCTGAGTCGTAGAGCGCACGCTGGCTTGGAAGAACCAACTGCGCCGA
>NZ_RAVW01000318.1 GCF_003611585.1 Corallococcus exercitus
GGCGGGAGCGTGGGCCATCGGCGGGGTCGTCGGGTACGGGGAGCGGGGTCCCTTCAGGTGGAAAACACGGCGTGCTTCGCGAGCGTGCCCGGCTTCAACGCCAGCACACGGAACCAGGATGGCGGAAGGCGTCCTGACCGCCCGTTGCGGGATTCATGGACTCGTGGATTACCGAGGGTAAGGAGAAACCTCCCGTAGGAAACGGGTCAGTGAAATACCTGTCGCCTGCTTCGCGCGCGAGGTCCGCCACGCGACAGAAGACAGGGGTCTGGACGGGAGCGGAGTGCATCCTCCTGGAACCATACCCCGCTCAAGGCAAAGCGGGGGCCCACCCCGAGGGATGACGGGCTTCCGCGCGGCACGCCACCCTCCGGGCCCCCAGCCGTGCGGCCATGGCGGAGGGTTGTGGCCGGAACGGATGGCGGCGGGTCCGCGGGGCCCCGGATTTTTCCCAGGTCAGGGTTTTTTTGCCTCCCGGGCCTCGGCATCGCCGCGCTCCAGCTTGCGGTACAGCGTCTTGCGGTCCACGCCCAGGATGCGCGCGGCGAGCGTGCGGCTGCCGCCCACGGCCTCCAGCACGCGGTGGATGTAGCGGCGCTCCAGCTCCTCCAGCGTCACCAGCTCCGACGCGTCCGTGTTCTCCGGCACCACGCGCGGCGTGCTGTAGTTGCGGATGCGCTCCGGCAGGTCGTCCACCGTGAGCTGCTCGAAGGACGTGAGCGCCACGGCGCGCTCGATGCAGTTCTGCAGCTCGCGCACGTTGCCCGGCCACCCGTAGGCCAGCAGGCGCTGCGCCGCCGCGGGGGACAGTCCCACCACCTTCTTGCCCGTGCGGGACGCGAACTGCTCCACGAAGCGCTGCGACAGCAGCAGCACGTCGTTGCCGCGCGCGCGCAGCGGGGGCAATTCCAGGCCAATGACGTTGAGCCGGTAGTAGAGGTCCTCGCGGAAGCGGCTCTCCTCCACCGCCAGCTCCAGGTCGCGGTTCGTCGCCGCGACGATGCGCGCGTCGAACGGCATCTCCGTGTCCCCGCCCACCGGGCGCACCACGCGCTCCTGCAACGCGCGCAACAGCTTCGGCTGGAGCGTCATGGGCAATTCGCCCACCTCATCCAGGAACAGCGTGCCGCCATTCGCCTTCACGAACAGGCCCGTGCGCGACGCCTTCGCGTCGGTGAAGGCGCCCTTCGCGTGGCCGAACAGCTCGCTCTCCAGCAGTTGCTCCGGCATGGCCGCGCAGTTGATGGCCACGAAGGGCCCCTCCTTGCGCCGGCCCCGGGCGTGGAGGGCTCTGGCGGCCACCTCCTTGCCGGTGCCGCTCTCACCGGTAATCAGCACCGTGGCGTCCACGTCCGCCACCCGGTCGATGAGCGCGTACGCCTGCTTGAGCGCGGGGCTTTCGCCCACGAGCGCGCCGTCGTCCTGGCGCTGGTCCAGGGCCTCGCGCAGCCGTCGCACCTCCGCGCGCAGGGCGCGGTGCTGCACGGCGCGCTCCAGCACCAGCACCAGGGCGTCCAGGTCGATGGGCTTGGTGATGAAGTCGTAGGCGCCCGCGCGGATGGCGGCCACCGCCGTCTCCAGGCTGCCGAAGGCCGTCACCACCACCACGGGGATGTCCGGCCGGTTGAGCACGATGCGCTCGCACAGCGCCAGGCCGTCCATGCCCGGCATGCGCAGGTCGGTGAGGACGGTGTCGAAGTCCTCGCCGGACAGCCGCTGGAGGGCCTCGTCCGCGGCGGCCACGGCCACGGGCTGGAAGCCCCGGCGCTGGAGGCCCTTCTCCACCATGGCGCGCATCTCGCGCTCGTCTTCGACAATCAGGATGCGGCCTGGCATGCGTGCGTCCCCGGCGGCAGGTAGATGGAGAAACAACTCCCACGGCCCGGCTCGCTTTTCACGTCAATCCAGCCGCCGTGGTCCCGCACCATCCCATAGGAGACGGACAGTCCCAGCCCTGTTCCCTCGCCCACGTCCTTGGTGGTGAAGAAGGGCTCGAAGACGTGGGGCAGCACGTCCGCCGGGATGCCCGAGCCCTCGTCCTCCACGTCCAGCCGCACCCAGTCCTGCTCCGCGCCGCCCACGTCCGCGGGGGGCGTGACGCGCACGACCTGCGAGCGCACCCGCAGGGTGCCGGGCCGGTGCATCGCGTGCAGGCCGTTCATCACCAGGTTCGTGAGCACCTGCTGGAACTGCCCCGCGTCCACCTCCACGGTGAACCCCGCGGGCACCTCCTGGGACAGCGTCACGCTCCGCTTGGTGGCCATGGGCTTGAGCAGGGACAGCGTGCGCTCCGCCAGCAGCGACAGGTCCTCCGGCGCGCGTGACGGCGTGCGCCGGCGAGCGAAGTCCAGCAGCTGCCGGATGATGCCGGTCATGTGCTGCGCCTGCTGGAAGATGATGCGGGCGCACTCGTTCACCTCGTCGCCCTCCGCCTCGCCGGAGGACACCATCTTCGCGCGGCCCATCACGACGTTGAGCGGCGTGCCCAGCTCGTGCGCCACGCCGGACGCCAGCTTGCCCACGGTGGTGAGCCGGTCCGCGTGGCGCAGGTGCTCCACCGTGGCCAGCCGCGCCGCCGTCTCCGACGCCAGCCGCGCCCGCGTCTCTTCCAGTTGCTCGCCCATCCGGTTCATGGCCACCGCCAGCGTCGTCAGTTCGTCGCCGCGCTCGCGCCGCAGGGGCACGCGCGCGGTGAGGTCGCCCTCGCCAATCCGTCCCGCCAGATGCACCAGCTGCTCCACGGGCCGGCCCACCAGCCGGCGGCCCATGGCCATGGCGGCGAGCAGGAAGAACACGGAGAGGGCCGCCGTGGCGATGACGGTGCCCACCACCGTGGTGCGCACGTGCTGCTCCTGCTCGGACAGCGACTCGGTGATTTCAATGGCGCCCATGCGCCGGCCCAGGAACACCGGCGTGTACGAGCGCAACACGCCCGGGCTGGTGGACGCGTCCATCATCCAGCCGTCATTGCCCGCGCGCAGGCTGAGCAGCAGGGCCGGGGGCAGCGCCGGCGCGAAGCCGGAGCCCGGCCCGCCATCCAGCCATACCCAACGCAGCCGCACCTGCTCCTGGAAGCGGTTGGCCTGGTTGAGGAGCGTGAGTGCTTCGGACTCGCCCGCCAGCTGCCACGCCTTGCCAATGGAGCCCGCCAGCGTGTGGCCGAGCAGGCGGTGGTCGTGCTGCGTGTCGGTTTCCGACCGGGCGAGCTCCCGGTTGACCTGGAAGGCCTGCAATCCGGCCATCACGGCGACGGCGAGCAGCACCAGGGCCAGGGTGAATTTACGAGCGAGCTTCACGGAAGAGGCAACCCCCGGTTCGTGCGTGAGGGGGAAGGAACACACGGACCGGGGAGGTACGCTACGAGTACCGCGGGTGCTGCGTCACGACGGCGTGTGACTAGTTGCTGCTCGAGCCTTCGGCCGGAGCGGCGGGGGCCTTCTGGCTGGTGCCCTGCTTCGTCTTCTTCGCCTTGGTGCCGGCCTTCGCCTGGGCGGCGGGCGCGCTCTTGGCGGGCTTGGCCTCGGCGGCGAAGGCGCCGGAGGCGAGGGACAGGGACAGACCGAGGACGAGGGCGGAAGTGCGCTTCATGGAGAGGCTCCGTGTCAGGGCCCGCGAGAAGTGGGGTGCGGGGCTGACAAGGGCTAGAGCATCGGCCATGCCAACCCGCGCCGCCGCCCCACCACCGGGTGACGCGCTGACAACGCGAGGCAGGATGGCCATGCATGCCTGGGGCACATTGCCCCGGCGGGGGCAGGATGCCCCGGCAACCCCATGGGCACGACGGATCCACGGCCTCGCAAGGCAGGTGGCATGCGCCGTGCTCCTCCGCACTCGAATGACGAACGCACCTCCCCAAGAAGAAGCGGCGCCCGCGGCGCGCATCCTGGTGGCCGAGGATGACGACGCGATGCGCGCGATGCTCGTGCGCACGCTGAGGCGCGCGGGCTACACGGTGGTGGAGGTGGAGGACGGCTACGAGCTGGGCGACTACGTGGCGATGATGCAGGGCCACGGCGGCACGCTCGTCCCGCCGGACCTCATCGTCAGCGACGTGCGCATGCCGGGGCGCACCGGCCTGGAGGCGCTCGGGCGTCTGCGTGACCAGGGCATCGCGTGCCCCGTGCTGCTGCTCAGCGCCTTCGCGGATGAGGAGACGCACGCGGAGGCCCTGCGGCTGGGCGCCCGGCAGCTCCTGGACAAGCCGGTGGACCTGGACGTGCTGAAGGCCGCGGTGCGCGACGCGGTGGCGCACCCCTGATCAGGCGGGGGTTCCCGCGTCGGCCGGCGGCGCTTCCGGCACGGGCTGGCCGTTGAGCTCCGCGCGCAGCCGCTCGCGGTCCAGCTCGTTCTCCCAGCGGGACACGACGATGCTGGCGACGCCGTTGCCAATGAAGTTGGTGAGCGCTCGCGCTTCGCTCATGAACCGGTCGATGCCCAGGATGAGCGCCAGCCCCGCCACCGGCACGGACGGCACCACGGCCAGCGTGGCGGCCAGGGTGATGAAGCCCGCGCCCGTCACGCCGGAGGCGCCCTTGGACGTGAGCATCGCCACGCCCAGCAGCGTCGCCGTCTGCGTGAGCGTGAGGTCCACGTTGAGCGCCTGGGCCACGAACAGCGCGGCCATCGTCAGGTAGATGTTGGTGCCGTCCAGGTTGAACGAGTAGCCGCTGGGCACCACCAGCCCCACGACGGACTTGGAGCAGCCCAGCCGCTCCAGCTTCTGCATCAGCGGCACCAGCGCGGACTCCGACGACGACGTGCCCAGCACCAGGAACAGCTCCGCGCGGATGTAGCGCAGGAACTTGAGGATGGAGAAGCCCGTCAGCCGCGCGACGACGCCCAGCACTCCGACGACGAACAGCACGCACGCCAGATAGAAGCAGCCCATGAGGCGCAACAGCGGCCCCAGGCTGGTGACGCCGTAGGCGCCCAGCGTGAAGGCCATGGAGGCCCCCGCGCCAATGGGCGCCAGCTTCATCACCGTGCCAATCATGTGGAAGAAGGCCTTGGAGAGCGCCTCGAAGAGGACGACCACGGGCTTCGCCACGGGGCCGATGGCCGTCAGCGAGAAGCCGAACAGCAGCGCCAGCAGCAGCACCTGGAGCAGGTCGCCCTCGCCGGTGAAGGCGTCCACGAAGGTGCGCGGGATGATGTGCAGGAGGAAGCCCGCGGTGGACTGGTCATGCGCCTGCTGGGCGAAGCGGGCCACGGCGCTCGCGTCCAGCGTGCGAGGGTCCACGTTGAAGCCCGAGCCGGGCTTGAGCACCGTCACCACCAGCGCGCCGATGATGAGCGCGAACGTGGAGATGACCTCGAAGTAGAGCAGCGCCTTGCCGCCCACCCGGCCCACCTTCTTCATGTCCGCCACGTTGGCCACGCCCAGCACCACGGTCAGGAAGATGACCGGGGAGATGAGCATCTTCACCAGCGCGATGAACGCGTCCCCCAGCGGCTTGAGCTTCACCGCGGTGGCCGGCGCGAGGTGGCCCAGCAGGCCCCCCGCGAAGATGGCGGCCAGCACGTACAGGTAGAGGCGGGAGGACTTCGAGTGGCCCGTCGTCCCGGTGGTTTCGGCGCTCATGGTCGTCCTCCCCCTCACACCGACTTCTGATCGGCCTCGTCCTTCTCGAACAGCTGCTCCAGCTCGCGGCGGGCGCGGACGATGACCTCCATCATCTTCTTCTCGTCCTTGAAGACCTTGGCGCTCTCCAGCATCAGGGTCTCGTCGTGCTCGCGGAAGCGCTCCACGGAGCGGCGGGCCTCCGCGAAGGTGAGGCCCATCTCCTGGAGCACGTCGCCGGCCATGACGAGGCTCGCGTCGAACGTCTCACGCACCAGGTGGGTGACGCCCAGGTCCAGCAGGCGGTACGCGTGCTCGCGGTTGCGGGCGCGCGCGTAGATGGTGAGGTGCGGGAAGTGCTCCTTCACCATCTGCGCGGTGCGCAGGGACGCGGCCATGTCGTCGATGGCCAGCACGAACACCCTGGCCTTCTCCGCGCGGGCCGCGCGCAGGAGGTCCAGCCGGGACGCGTCGCCGTAGAACACCTGGTTGCCGAAGCGCTGGATGAAGTCGATGTGCTCCGCGCTCGCGTCGATGGCGGTGAACCCGATGCGGCGGGCGCGCAGCAGGCGGGCCACCACCTGCCCCACGCGCCCCATGCCCGCGATGATGACCGGGTGGTCCTCTTCCGGGGCCACGTTGTACTCGCGCTGCGGGCCCTTCTTCAGGAAGCGCGGCGCCACCCAGCGCTCGTGCGCGGCGGACAGGAAGGGCGTCACCACCATGGACAGGCCCACCACCAGCACCAGCAGGTCCGCCTGCTCGCGGTCCATCACGTGGAAGGACACCGCCAGGGAGAAGAGGACGAAGGCGAACTCACCGCCCTGTGAAATCACCACCGCCAGGCTCACCGCGGAGCCCGGCTTCTGCAGCCCCACGCGCCCCAGCCCGTACAGCACCAGCGCCTTGAGGGCGGTGAGGCCCAGCACCAGGGCCAGCACGCGCAGCGGCTCGCGCGCGAGCAGCGCCAGGTTCACGGACATGCCCACGGCGATGAAGAACAGGCCCAGGAGCAGGCCCTTGAAGGGCTCGATGTCCGCCTCCAGCTCGTGGCGGTACTCGGACTCCGACAGCAGCACGCCCGCGAGGAACGCGCCCAGCGCCATGGACAGCCCCACCGCGCTGACCAGCGACGCGGTGCCCACGACGACGAGCAGCGCCGTCGCGGTGAACAGCTCCTGGCTGTGAACGCCCGCCACCGCGCGGAACACCGGCCGCAGGAGGTAGCGGCCCGCCAGCACCACCAGCACCACCACGCCCACGGCCTTCGCGGCCATCAGCCACCCGGGCTCCGTGGACGGCGTGTCCACCACGCCCAGCAGCGGCAGCGCGGCCAGGAGGGGAATCACCGCCAGGTCCTGGAACAGGAGGATGCCGAAGGCGAGCTGGCCGTGCTCGGTGGTGAGCTGGTTCTTCTCCGCGAGCAGCTGGAGCGCGAACGCGGTGGAGGACAGCGACAGGCCGAAGCCCGCGATGATGGCCGCGCCCCAGGACAGGCCCAGCACCTTCCCCACGACCGCGAGCAGCAGGCCCGTCAGCACCACCTGCGCGCCGCCCATGCCGAACACGGAGCGGCGCAGGTTCCACAGGCGCGACGGCTGCAGCTCCAGGCCAATCACGAACAGCAGCAGCACCACGCCCAGCTCCGCGATGTGGAGGATGTTCTCCACGTCGGAGATGAGGCCCGCGCCATACGGCCCGATGGCCGCGCCCGCCGCCAGGTAGCCCAGCACGGAGCCCAGCCCCAGCTTCTTGAAGAGGGGCACGGCGACGACCGTGGCGGCCAGGAACACCAGCGCCTGATGCAGAAAGGACATAAGGCGCCTGCATGGCACGCTGAAGGCCACCTCGGCAACAGGCGTGGGGTGCGGCTCAGGCCTGCTGGGTGGGCATGAGGGTGAGCTGCTGGAAGTTGATGTGCCGGGGCAGGGCGGTGGCGAAGGCGATGACGCCCGCGACCTCCTCGGGCGACATCCAGGTCAGGGACTTCCGGGCGCTGTCCAGCCAGGCCCGCGCGCCCGGGTCGGTGTTGCCCTCGTGCAGGGCCGTGTCCACCAGCCCCGGCTCCAGGGCCATGACGCGCACGAAGCGCGGGCCCAGCTCCGCGCGCAGGTGGCGGGACAGATGGGTGACGGCGGCCTTGGTGGCGCCGTAGACGTTGAAGTTCGGGAACACCGCCTGCGCGGCGACGGACGACACGTTGATGAGGTCCGAGCGCCCGCCCGCCTTCGCCGCAGCCAGCAGGGGCTCCACGAAGGTCTCCACGACGCGCACGCTGGCCTTCACGTTCAAATCAATCATCCGCTCCCAGTCCTCCGTGGGGTGTGTCTCCAGCGGCGTGGGCCGCATGTACCCGGCGTTGTTGAGGACCAGGTCCACGACGCCCAGCTCGCCCGCGATGGCCTTCGCGGCCTCCTTCACGGACCGCGCGTCCACCACGTCGGTGCCCAGGGCGAGCGCCCGGCCACCCCCTTGCGTGATGGTGGTGGCGAGCGCGTCCAGCCGCTCCTTGCTGCGTGCGAGCAGGGCGACGCTCGCACCGTCCCGCGCGAGGCGCAGGGCGGTGGCGGCGCCAATGCCGCTGGAGGCGCCGGTGATGACGGCGACGCGGCCGGACAAGGGAAGAGCGGCGGGGAGGGTGGGGGATGCCATGGGACGACTCCTGCTCGCGCTTGAGGAAGGGGACTGCCTTCGCGAGACAGGGCAAGGGATAGGAGACGGGCGCTTCCGGGAGTAGGTCTGGAATCCGGATGGACTCTTGAAGAAAGCTCAGGAATGGCGCTGACCCCACTCAATGCCTTGCACCAGTTCCTCGCCGTCGCCCGGCACCGCAGCTTCGCGGCGGCCGCGGCGGAGCTGGGCGTGTCCGCCTCCGCGCTGAGCCACACGGTGCGCCAGTTGGAGGAACGGCTGGGAGTGCCGCTGTTGTCGCGCACGACGCGCAGCGTGGCGGTGACGGCGGCGGGACGGCGGTTGGTGGAGCAGGCCGGGCCGGGCGTGGCGCAGGCGCTGGGGGCGCTCAAGGACGCGTCCTCGCGACCTGGGACGCTGACGGGCGCGCTGAGGCTGACGCTGCCGTCCACCGCGCTGCCCTTCGTGCTCACGCCGCTGTTGGCCTCGTTCCGCGAGCGCCATCCCCAGGTGGAGCTGGACCTGGTGGTGGAGAGCCGCAAGGCGGACATCGTCGCGGAGGGCTTCGACGCGGGCATCCGGCTGGAGGAGTACCTGGAGCGGGACATGGTGGCGGTGCGCATCGCGCCCGCGTTCCGCTTCATCGTGGTGGGCGCGCCGGAGTACCTGGAGCGCCACGGCACGCCGCTGAAGCCGAAGGACCTGCTCCGGCACGACTGCTTCACCTACCGCTCGTCCAACACGGGCGCGTTGCTGCCGTGGGATTTGGAGAAGGGCTCGCGCACGTGGCGGCTGCCGGTGCGCGGCACGGTCACCACCAACGACGAGCGCGTCTGGCTGGGGCTGGCGGAGGCCGGCCTGGGCCTGTCGTACGTGCTGGAGTCGCAGGTGGAGGCGCAGCTGAAGGCGGGCACGCTGCGCCGCGTGCTGGAGGAATACGCCGCGTCCGTGCCGGGCCTCTTTCTCTACTTCCCCAGCCGCGCGCAGGTGTCACCCGCGCTGCGCGCCTTCCTGGAGCATGCGCGCCAGGTGCTCACCCCTCCCTCGAGGAGGAAGGGGCGCTGAAGTCAGTGCTCGTAGGTGTCGCGCGGCCGCGACATGCCGCCGGCTGCCGCGGCCTGCGGGGCGGCGACGGCCATGCCCACGTGCGCCACGGGCAGCGTGAAGGTGAAGACGCTGCCGGTGCCCAGGATGCTCTCCGCGCGGATGGAGCCGCCGTGCGCCTCCACCAGGCCCTTGGCGATGGCCAGCCCCAGGCCGGTGCCGCGGGCAGCCGCGTCGCGCGCCTGCCAGTAGCGGTCGAAGATGTGCGGCAGCGCGTCCGGCGCGATGCCGTTGCCCGTGTCGCGCACGTCGAAGGACACCTCGCCGCCGCGCATCACCGCCTTCACCGCCAGCGTGCCGCCCGGCGGGGTGAACTTCACCGCGTTGCCCAGCAGGTTGCCCATCACCTGGAGCACGCGGCTGCGGTCGCACTTCACGCGCAGGCCTTCCGGGGGCAGGTCCGCTTCCAGGTGCAGCCCCTTGGCCTCCGCCAGCGGCCGGATGGCCTCCAGCGCCTCGGTGGCCAGCGCCACGGCGGTGTGCTCGCCCAGCTCCAGCGGCAGGTGCCCGGCCTCCAGGCGGCCCCAGTCCAGCAGGTCGGAGATGAGCCGCGACATGCGCTCGGCCGCGTCGTTGATGCGCGTGGCCTGCTTCGCCACCGCCTCGCCGCCCGGCTTGCCCGCGGTGCCGCGCAACAGCAGCGCCGCGCCCAGCTGCACCACGCCCAGCGGGTTCTTCAGGTCGTGCGACACGACAGCGAGCAGGTCCTCGCGCGCGCGAGCGGCCCGGCGGGACTCACCCACCAGCCGCGCGTTGTCGATGGCCAGGCTCGCGCGCAGGCACAGGTCCTCCGCCAGCGCCAGGTCGTCCGGGCCGTAGCGGCGACCGGAGCCGGAGCTCACGAACGTCACCGCGCCCAGCGTGTGGCCGCGCGCGCGCAGCGGGATGATCATGTACGAGCGCGCCTGCAGCGCCTCCAGCATCGCCGGGTGCGCGGGCTCCGCCGCCGCCGCGCGCAAGAGCGACTCCGTCACCGCCGGCACCAGCTCCGGTTCACCCGTGCGCAGCACGCGCAAGAGGCCCACCGGCGCGTCCTCGCGGAGCTCCGTGCGCGTGGGCAGGCCCCGGGCGCGCTCCTGCTGCGTCGGATCCAGGCACGCCACCGCCGCGCGGCCCACCCACGGGCCCTGCTCCAGCGCGTCCACCAGACACCAGTCCGCCAGGTCCGGCACCGCCAGGTGCGCGAGCAGCGTGTACATGCCCTGCGGGTCCGGCGGGTGCGTGAACAGCGTCGTCATCGCCTGGTACAGGAAGGACCGGCGGCGCTCGGCGGTCTCCACCTCCGCGCGCGCGGCCTGCTCCAGCTCCAGGGCGCGCGAGTAGACGGCCTCGGCTTCCGTGAGCGCCCGCGCCGTCACCAGCACGGCCGGGGACGCGTCCGCGTCCGTGCCCAGCGGCGTGAGCACCAGCGCGTGTCGGCGCACGCCCTGCGCGCCCGGCCAGGGCGCCTCCACGGTGGTGGACTCCCGCAGCGTCACCACCCGGACGCGCGCGGTCTCCAGCGCCGTCAGCGCCTCGTGCGGCAGGCCCAGCTCACTCCAGTGCCGCCCCGCCAGCTCTCCCGCCGCGCGCCCGAGCGCCCGGGCACCCGCGGCGCTGCACGACACCAGCCGGCCCGTGCCATCCAGCAGGTAGGCAGGGTCGGGGATGGCAGCGAAGACCGCTTCGTAGGCCAGACCAGTCGTGTGAGCAGTCATGAGGGGGGATGGGGCCGAACAGCGGCCCCATTGGACCCGATATTGACACGCCGACCCACGACCGTCATTCCGGCCACGAACCCCGAAGAATGAGTTTCACTCAGAGAACACTTCAGGGAAGGCGCAACCCGGGCTGGAAGAGCGCCAGCAGCCGGCGGGCGATCTGCCCGAGCGGCAGGACCTCATGCGCCAGGTTGGCGCCCACCACCACGGCGGGCATGCCGTAGACCACGGACGTCGCCTCGTCCTGGGCGATCACCCTCCCGCCCGCCTGGTGGAGGTCCCGGATGCCGTCCAGGCCGTCCTGGCCCATGCCGGTGAGCACCACGGCCAGGGCCGTCTGCCCGTAGGCCCGGGCCACGGCGCGGAACAGCCAGTTGGCGGAAGGGCGGAAGCCCTGGATGGGGGCGGCGCCGGACACCTGCGCGCGGTGGTCCATGGTGACGCCCAGGTGCTTGTCGTCCGGGGCCAGGTACACGGTGCCGGGGGTGAGCGGCTCGCCGTCCTCGGCCACCTTCACGCGCAGCTTCGTGGCGGTGCCCAGCCACGTGGCCAGGCCGTTGCCGAAGCCCAGCGCGATGTGCTGCACCAGCAGGATGGGGGGCGGGGGCGTGGCCTGTCCGCCCAGGTCGGACAGGATGCGGTAGAGCGCGGCGGGGCCTCCGGTGGACGCGGCCATGGCCAGCACCGCGGGCGCGCGGGGGCTGGGGG
>NZ_RAVW01000319.1 GCF_003611585.1 Corallococcus exercitus
CTCCGCATGCCTCGTGGGCTCGGAGATGTGTATAAGAGCCAGCGGTGCTGTCGGTGGGCGAGCTCACCCGGCAGATCAAGCAGACGGTGGAGTCGCGCTTCCCGCGCGTGCTGGTGCGCGGCGAGGTGTCCAGCTTCCGGGGCGCCAACGCGCGCGGCCACTGGTACTTCACGCTCAAGGACGCGGACGCCTCCATCGACGCGAAGGTGTGGGCGTCCATGGCCAGCCGCATCCGCTTCGCGCTGCGCGACGGCATGGAGGTGCTGGCCGAGGGCAGCGTGGACCTGTACGAGCCGCAGGGCCGCTACAGCCTCATCGTGTCCCGGCTGGAGCCGGTGGGCGAGGGCGCGCTGGCGCTCGCGTTCGAGCAGCTCAAGCAGCGGCTGGCGGCGGAGGGGCTCATCGGCGACCGGCGCGTGCGGCCACCCCGGCCCGTGCCGTTCCTGCCCCGGCGCATCGGCGTCGTCACCAGCCGCACCGGCGCGGCGCTCCAGGACTTCCTGCGCGTGCTGCACTCGCGCAACCCCCGGCTGGGCGTGCTCCTGGCGGACGCGCGCGTGCAGGGCGAGGGCTCCGCGGAGGACGTGGCGCGGGCCATCGAGCGGCTGGGGCGCACCGACGTGGACGTCATCGTCGTGACGCGCGGCGGAGGCTCCGTGGAGGACCTCTGGACGTTCAACGAGGAGCGGGTGGCGCGCGCCATCTTCGCCTCGCCGGTGCCGGTGGTGTCCGCCATCGGCCATGAGATCGACTTCACCATCTCCGACTTCGTCGCGGACCTGCGCGCGCCCACGCCCAGCGCGGCGGCGGAGCGGCTGGCGCCGGTGCTGGCGGACCTGGAGCTGACGCTGGCCACGCAGTCCGGCCGGCTGCGCCGGGCCATGGAGCGGCGGGTGCTGGAGCTGCGCGAGCGCCAGGGCCAGCTTCGCGCGCGGCTTCCGGACCCCCGCCGCGAGGTGAACCACCAGCGCCTGCACCTGTCCGAACAGGTGGAGGCGATGATGCGCGTGCTGCGCCCCCGCGTGCGTCAGGACCGGGAGACGCTGCGCGGCCTCCAGGAGCGGCTGCAGCGGGCGCGGCCCCAGACGCGGCTGTCGGAGCAGCGGGCGCATCTGCTCAAGCTGGCCATGCGCCTGTCGGAGGCGGCGCGCGCGGGCGTGTCCCGGCGGCGGGGCGCGCTGGCGGACGCGCGGCTGGGACTGGAGCGGGCCTCGCCCACGGCGCGGGTGGCCACCGAGCGGGCGAAGGTGGCGCAGGCGAGAGCGCGGCTCCTGGAGCTGCAGCGGGGCATGCTGTCGTCCGCGCAGACGCACTTCGGACGGCTGGGGGGCCGGCTGGACGCCCTGAGCCCCTTGAAGGTGATGTCGCGCGGCTACGCGGTGACGTTCCGCCAGCGGGACGGCGTGGTGGTGCGTTCCATGGCGGACGTGGCGGTGGGGGACGTGCTGGGCATCAAGCTGGCGGCCCACGGGGCGAAAACGCTGGGCGGGTGTGAAGAAATCGAAGCGACCGTTACCAGCCTGAAAGGCCCGGTGGACTGCTAGCGGGCCACCCTCTACATTCCGCGCCCCGCTCGGGGAGGTGGATGGCCGTGGCGAAGTCGGACAAGAACCCCAAGGTGGAGCCCGCCCCGGAGCAGTACGGGGACGTGGTGTCGCGCCTGGAAGAGACGGTGGCGCGGCTGGAAAGCGGCGACCTGTCGCTGGAAGAGTCACTCAAGGCGTTCGAGGAGGGCATCCGCCTCGTCCGCCGGGGCGAGAAGCTGCTCACGGAAGCCGAGCAGCGCATCGAGCAGCTGCTGGTGGACGAGGATGGCCAGGAGGTCGTCGCGCCGCTGGCGGTGGCGGCCCGGCCCGCTCCCCAGGCTGCACCCCGGACGGCCGCGCAGGCGCGTCCGCCACCGGAGGACGATGTCCCGTTCTAGGCATCAGGGGAAGGGCGGAGGCCGGGCATGTCGAAGCCGAAGATTACGATTGTCGATGACGACCGCGACACACGCGAGCTGCTCGCCGAGGCCCTGGGGGCCGAGGGGTTCGAGGTGATGTCCGCGGCCAACGGCCTGCGACTCGTCGCGTCGCTGGAGCTGCACCGGCCGCACGCCATCCTCCTGGACGTGAACATGTCCTGGATCAACGGCTTCGAGCTGTGCCAGGCCGTGAAGCAGAACAAGCAGTTCCGGGACATCCCCATCATCTTCATCAGCGGGCGGGGAGACCCGGAGGACAAGCGGCGCGGCATGGAGGTCGGCGCGGCCGACTACTTCGTGAAGCCGCTGGAGCTGGACGCGCTCGTCAAGCGCATCCGCCAACTCATCCCCGCCGACGTGGCGAAGGAGCCCTGACGCCGATGGCCGCTTTCAACCTGGACCCCTTCATGCGCACGCAGCAGGAGCGGGTGGAGACGCTCCTGCGCGAGAGCGCGGATCGCTGGGGCCCCGCGGGCACGCCGCCCCGGCTGGCGGAGTCCATGCGCTACTCGCTGCTCGCGGGCGGCAAGCGCCTGCGCCCGGTGCTGTGCCTGGCCTTCGCGGACGCGGTGACGAAGTCGAGCACCGACACCGCCGTCGTGCGGGATGCCGCGTGCGCGCTGGAGTACGTGCACACGTACTCGCTGGTCCATGACGACCTTCCCTCCATGGACAACGACGACCTGCGCCGGGGCGTGCCCACGAACCACAAGGTCTACGGCGAGCCGCTGGCGCTGCTGGCCGGGGACGGGCTGCTCACGGAGGCCTTCTCGCTGCTCGCCTCCGGACCGGAGCCGGTGCGCGGCTTGCTGTGCGCGGAGCTGGCGCGCGCGGCGGGCGCGGCGGGCATGGTGGGTGGGCAGGCGCTGGACATCGCGGAGGATCGGGCCGCGACGCTGGACTACCTCCTGCGGCTGCACCGGCTGAAGACGGGCGCGCTCATCCTGGCGGCATGCCGGATGGGGGTCCTGGCGGCCGGAGGCGACGGGGCGGCGCTCGCGAGCGCGGTGTCGTACGGGGAAGCGGTGGGCCTGGCCTTCCAGATCGCCGACGACGTGCTGGACGTGACGTCGAGCGCGGAGGCGATGGGCAAGCCGGTGGGCGCGGACGCGGAGGCCGGGCGCTTCACGTTCCCGGCGGTGGTGGGGCTGGATGAGTCGCGCCGCATGGCCGCGGAGCTGGTGGCCCGGGCGGAGGCGGCGGTGCGCCCACTGGAGGGCGCGGACGGACCGCTGGCGGCGCTGGCGCGCTACTCGGTGGAGCGGAAGTCCTGATGGCGGACGTGCTGTCCGGCGTGGCGTCTCCCTCGGATGTGCGCGCGCTCCCCGAGGCCGCGCTGCCCGGCCTGTGCGAGGCGCTGCGCGAGGCCATCATCACCACCTGCGGCCGCGTGGGCGGTCACCTGGGCGCGTCGCTGGGCGCGGTGGAGCTGGTGGTGGCCCTCCACCGCGTCTTCCACACGCCGCAGGACGCGCTCCTCTTCGACGTGGGGCACCAGGCGTACGCGCACAAGCTGCTCACCGGCCGGCGCGACCGCATGCACACGCTGCGGCAGGCGGGCGGCATCGCGCCGTTCCTGGATCCGCGCGAGAGCCACCACGACGCGCTGGCGGCGGGGCATGCGTGCACGGCCATCTCCGCGGCGCTGGGCCTGCTCGCCGGCCGGCGGCAGCTGGGCCATCCGGGCCACGTGGTCGCCGTGGTGGGCGACGGCGCGCTCACCGGGGGCCTGAGCTTCGAAGGGCTCAACAACGCGGGGGGCAGTCCGCTGCCGCTCGTGGTGGTGCTCAACGACAACCAGATGTCCATCAGCGCGAACGTGGGCGCCATCCCCGCGCTCCTGCGCACGCGCAACGCCCGCGCCTTCTTCGAATCGCTGGGCTTCACCTACCTGGGCCCGGTGGATGGGCACGACCTGGGGGCGCTCACCCGGGCGCTGCGAGAGGCGAAGGCGTCATCGCGCCCGGTGGTGGTGCACGCACTGACGAAGAAGGGGCGCGGCTTTCCCCCGGCGGAGGCCGACGAGCAGACGCGCGGCCACGCGATGGGACCGTATGAGTGGCGCGACGGGAAGCTGGTGCGCTCGCGCGGGGGCCGGCCCACGTTCAGCGAGGCCTTCGCCCAGGTGCTGGGTGAGGCGCTGGAGCGGGACCCGCGCGTGGTGGCCGTGACGCCCGCGATGCTGGAGGGCAGCGCGCTCACCGGCCTGAAGGCGCGTTTCCCGGACCGAGTGCACGACGTGGGCATCGCGGAGCAGCACGCCGTGACCTTCTGCGCGGGGCTGGCCGCGGCGGGGGCGAAGCCGGTCTGCGTCATCTACTCCACCTTCCTCCAGCGCGCGTACGACCAGGTGGTCCACGACGTGTGCCTGCCGGGCCTGCCCGTCGTGTTCGCGGTGGACCGGGCGGGGCTCGTGGGCGCGGATGGCGCCACGCACCAGGGCGCCTACGACGTGTCCTTCCTCCGGCCGCTGCCGGGCCTCACGCAGTGGGCCCCGATGGTGGGAGAGGACCTGGCGCCCATGCTCGCCACCGCGCTCCAGGCTTCCGGGCCCTCCGTGCTGCGCTTCCCGCGAGGGACGCTGCCGGACCTTCCGCCGGAACTGGCGCACGCGGAGCCCGAGGTGACCGGGCCCTCCGCGCCGGCTGTCACGGCCGCGCATGGACAGCCGGCGCCAGACGCGCGCTCCGTGACGAGCGGCCGTCCACTGTCCGCCGCCGTGCCGGGTGGGGCTTCAACGTCCGCCCCTGGGCAGCCGGCTCCAGACGCGCTCGCGGTCTCAGGCGCCCGCTGGCTCAAGCGCGTTCCCGGCGCCCGGCTGACGCTGGTGACGCTCGGGCCCTTGGGCCTGTCCGCGCTGGAGGCTGCTCGCAACGAGCCGGACTGGAGTGTGCTGGACGCGCGCCGGGCGTGGCCCCTGGACGAGGCCGCGCTCCTGGAGGCCGCGGCGGGCGGGCACGTGGTGGTGGCGGAGGAGGGCACCGTCCGGGGCGGCCTGGGCAGCGCGGTGCTGGAGCTGTACGCGGCGGCCGGCATCGCGCCCCGGGTGAAGCTCCTGGGCATGCCGGACGTGTTCCTGCCTCACGGAGACGCGCGGGTGCAGCGCACACAGCTGGGACTGGACGCGGCGGGCCTGCGGCACGCGGGCCATGCGCTGCTCGGAGAGGAGCGCCGGTGAAGCCGAAGAAGGAACGGCTGGACGTGCTGGTCGTGGAGCGCGGGCTCGCCGAGTCGCGCACCAAGGCCCAGGCGCTCATCCTCGCGGGCCAGGTCGTGGTCGCGGACCAGCGCGTGGACAAGCCCGGCTCCCTGGTCCCCGTGGAGGCCGAACTGCGCCTCAAGGGCGAGGTGCTCCCGTACGTGTCGCGCGGCGGCCTCAAGCTGAAGGCGGCCATGGACCGCTTCGGCCTGGACGTGACGGGCCGCGTGGGCGCGGACATCGGCGCCAGCACCGGCGGCTTCACCGACTGCCTGCTCCAGCACGGGGCCGTGCGCGTGCACGCCATCGACGTGGGCTATGGCCAGCTCCACGAGAAGCTGCGCGTGGACCCTCGCGTCCGATCGCGCGAGCGGGTCAACGCGCGCTACCTCACGGACGAGGACCTGCCGGAGAAGGTGGGCGTGGTCGTCATCGACGTGAGCTTCATCTCGCTCACCCAGGTGCTGCCGTCGGTGCTGCCGTTCCTCGTCCCGGGCGGCCTGCTCATCGCCCTGGTGAAGCCCCAGTTCGAGGTGGGGCCGGACCGGGTGGGCAAGGGCGGCGTGGTGCGCGACCCCGCGGCGCGGCAGGACGCCATCGACACCGTGACGGCGTTCGTGCGCGAGCACGGCCTCAGCGTGCGCGGGGTGATGGACTCACCCGTGCCCGGGCCCGCCGGCAACGTGGAGGCGCTCCTCGTCGCCGACAGGCCCTGAGGGCCACAGCTACGGCTTGACGGCGCGGTAGTCGCTCAGCGGCAGGGCCTGGACCAGGTTGTTGCCCACGCGCATCCACAGCCGCCCGCTGTCATCCACGGAGCAGGACAGGCTGCTGGAGACCTCGTAGCGGAACAGCTCGCCCTTTTCGGCGGAGTCCACCGCGACGATCTCCTGGGGCATGGCGCCCGTCACGTTCGGGCCGTTGAGCAGGTAGAACTCCGGGCTCGTCGGCTGGCCCAGCTGCACCTGCATGATGCGCAGCTGGCCGGACGCGTCCACGGACGTGCCGCCCTTGTTGGTGACGAGGCCGTTCGACGCATCCAGGAACCACACGCGCTGCGTGCCGATGGCCGCCAGCCGCGAGCCCGCGGAGAAGGGCATCAGGAAGTTCAGCGGCACCGGCAGCGTGACGCTCACCCACTTGAGCGCGGAGCCCTCGCAACCCTCCAGGTCCGTGGAGCACGCCTGCACGCGCGACTGGTTGTTGCCGAAGAGGAACGCGACGTAGAGGGTGGACCCGTCCGCGCTGAACGCGGTGACGGGCGGCTCATCCAGCTCGCCGTTGTACGCGAAGATCTTCTTCTCCTGCACGGGCTGCATCTCCTGGCTCGTGCCGTTCGCGTCGATGTAGGCCACGATGACCTGCGGCACCTGGGAGAACTCCAGCTGCGCCACGTAGGGCACCAGCACCTGCTGCCCCTTCTCCTGCGGCGGGCTGATGGGGCCCAGCACGGCGCCCTTGTACGTCCACTGGAAGGTGCCGCCGGCGTTGGTGTGCTTGAGGCGGGACACCGTGTAGCGGTCGCGCACGAGCGCGTCGCCGTTGGCCATCACCGACAGGCTGACCAGGAAGTACGTGGGCGACGTGCGGCCGGTGATCTTGAAGTCGGCGTCCACCGCCACCGCGCCCGCGCCCGGCGTCCACACCCACCGCTTCTTGCTGGTGGGGTTGATGCTGGTGATGACCGTGTTCCCGGTGCACGGGATGCCCATCTCCACCGAGTTGCGCACCACGCCCGCCGAGTCCACCCGGAAGAGCGTGCCGGAGCCGGTGGTGGGGTTGCCGCACCCGATGAAGGCGACGTTCGTGCCGCTGCCCTCGGCGATGAAGAAGTCCGTCACCACCTGGCCGTTGGGATCCGGGTCCTTGATCACCTTCGTCACCGGCAGGAACGTGGCCGCCTGGGGCTGGGACACGTTGGTCCGGCCGTCCGAGCACGTCGCCCGCGCGTTGAGCGACAGGTTCACCGCGAGGCCGCGGGTGTACTTGATCTCATTCGACGCCAGCTCGAAGTCCATGGACCCGCTGGTGTACGGGACCGTCTTGAGGAACGTGTCCCGGTCGTAGATGTCCACCTGCGCCACGGAATCGCACCCGGCCACGATGACCCGCACCGTCAGTGACGGGGCCGCCGTGTTGGGCTGTGGCACGGTGAGGGTCACCACCGGCGGGTCCGGGGTGGGCGGCGGCTTCGGGTCGCCACAGGCGGCGAACACGGAAGCGCAGAAGGTCAGCGTGGCCAGGAAGGCCCGCTGCGCGAACGGGCGCGAAGGGACGGAGTGCATGGTTTCGCACTCTACCGCGCTCCCCTGGGAAGCGGGCGGGGCCACGACCCACCTGTTTTACCCCCAATCCTGATCGCGAGAACCGCCGGAAACCCCCGCCGCCGCCTGCCTGCCCGCCATACCCCCGGCCAGGATCGAAGAGTGGTATGGGAAGAAAGTGACAGCCTGACTGTTTCTGCGGTGTTCCACCCCTTCCAGGGGCTGGGCAGGCGGCCTCCAGTCATCGGACCGTCACGCGCGTGCGGGATTCCGGAGGAAGGACACCGGGCCGGGGTATACGTCGCGCGCCCTTTCTCACCCCTCTCGCTCAGGAGAGCCCCGTCCATCCGCTGGCCCGCGGACGGGTTAGACGGCATGATCCGGAATCGACCATGACCCCTTCCGCACCCAACGGGTTTCCGCGACATCGTTCCCTGGCCAGGCGGGGCGGAGGCGCGCCGTGAGGATCGAGATGCTGTCGTCGGAGCAGCGGGGGCGGGTGCTCGTCCTGGCGGCGAAGGCCGCGGGTGACGCGCTGGTGGAGCGGCTCACGGCGAGTGGCTACCAGTGCGCCTCCACCGAACGGGAGACCGGGCTGGCGGAGATGGTGGACCAGCTCCAGCCGGAGGTGGTGCTCCTGGCCGTGACGGCCAAGCGGGCGGCGGAGCTGCTGGAGACGGTGCGCAAGACGGACAAGCTCCAGCGCCTGCCGGTGCTGGTGGATCAGGGCCGTGCCCGTTCCGCGGAGGCCTTCAAGCGGCTGGCGGTGGACGACTTCGTGCGCGGCGCGGATGAGCTGGTGCCCCGGCTGGAGTCCGCCCTGCGCGCCTGGCGGCTGAAGGAGCGCGAGGAGCGCATCCGCATGCGCATGGGGATGCTGCTGGAAATCACCCAGGCGGCCACCAGCTCCCTGGAGCTGGAGGAGATCCTCCGCATCGCGGTGGAGAAGGTCGGCCAGGTCACGGGCACGGACCGCTGCTCCGTGGTGCTGGTGGAGGGCAGCCACGCGCGCACGGCCACGGTCGTCGCGACGCAGGAGGACCCCAGCCTCGTCCAACTGGACATCGAGGTGGCGCGCTATCCGGAGCTGCGCCGCGCGCTGGAGACGCGGCAGCCCGTCCTGATTGAAGAGGCGCAGCGCGACCCGCTGATGGCGGAGGTGCGCACGTCGCTCCTGCCGCAGGGCGTGAAGTCCATCCTGGTGCAGCCGCTCATCTGCCAGGACGACCTGCTGGGCGCGCTCTTCCTGCGCGTGTCCAAGGGCGAGGCGTCCATCGGGCGCGACGAGCAGGAGTTCGCGGAGGCCGTGGCGGGCGTGCTCGCCAACTCCATCCGCAACGCGCGCCTGCACACGGCGGTGAAGAAGAAGCGCGAGGACCTGGAGCTGGCGTACGTGGAGCGCTACCGCGAGCTCAACGACGCGAACCGCCGCCTGAAGGAACTCAACCGCCTCAAGGATGAGATCATCGCGGTGTGCAGCCACGACCTGCGCGCCCCGCTCCAGGTGCTCCTGGGGCACGGCCGGCTCCTGCTGGAAGGGCCGCTGGAGGCGCAGCAGAAGCAGTCCGCGGACGCGATGATCCGCCAGGGCCGGAAGATCCTCACCCTGGTCGAGTCCCTGCTGGAGAAGGGCAAGGGCGAGGCGGCGCGGCTCTCCATCGAGCCCCGCGTGCTGGACGTGGCGCAGCTGTGCCGCGACGCCGTGGCGGAACTCGAAATCCTCGCGGCGGAGAAGGCCGTGGCGCTGCGCTCCGAGTGCCCCGACAGCCTGATGTTGATTGGCGACGAGGTGAAGCTGCACGAGGTGCTGCAGAACCTCATCAGCAACGCCATCCAGCACGCCAGCGACCCGGGCTCGGTCGTGGTGCGCACGCAGCGGCTGTCCCGCCCGGACGGCGACGCGGTGCGCGTGATGGTGAGCGACAACGGCGTGGGCATCCCGCCGGACGAGCTGCACCTCGTGTTCGACCGCTACCGCCACGGGCCCAAGGGCACGGGGCTGGGGCTGGCCATCTGCAAGGAGTTCGTGGAGCTGCACGGCGGTGAAATCTGGGCGGAGAGCCCGGCCGACGGCGGCTGCACCTTCGTCTTCACGCTGCCCCTGGCGCAGGAGGCCGCGCGCAACCCCCGGCCGCAGCCCGCGCCCGGCGCCGCGCCCGAGCAGCCGCGCGTGCTGGTGGTGGAGGACGAGCCGGAAATCGCCGCCGTGCTGTCGGAGGTGCTGCGCTCGAAGTACCGCGTGGAGGTGGCGCGCGACGGCGCGGAGGGCCTGGCGAAGGCGCGTGCGTCCCGGCCGGACCTGGTGGTCATGGACGTGTTCCTGCCCAAGCTGGACGGCCTGGACGCGGCCATGGCGCTCAAGTCGTCGTCGGACACGGCGCACATCCCCGTCATCCTCCTGTCCGCCCACCAGGGCGTGGCCGACAAGGTCCGCGCGCTCAACCTGGGCGCGGTGGACTACATGGCCAAGCCCTTCAACGCGGTGGAGCTGCTCAACCGCACCGAGCGCGCGCTCAAGCTGCGCCAGGGTGAGAAGGAGCAGGACAAGACGAACTCGCTCCAGCGCCGCACCGGCAGCGACCCGGCGACGGGCCTGCTCGACCGCCGCGGTCTGCTCCTGCGCCTGGAGCAGGAGGTGGCCCGCAGCCGGCGCTACCACCGCGCCCTCACGCTGGCGGTGCTCCGTCCGGACCGCGACCTGGACGCCATGCCGCCCAACATGGGGGACGTGATGCGCAAGCGCGTGCGCCACCCGGACTCCATCGCCCACCTGGGACTGGGCGTCTTCGCGGTGGTGCTGCCCGAGTGCAACGCGGACGCGGCGCGCACGGTCATCAACCGCCTGATGCCGGACGTGGAGAAGGTGACCTCCATCGAGTACCGGGCCGCCATGGCGGACGTCAGCCAGGACAGCGATCCGGTGGAGAAGCTGCTGGAGAAGCTGGGGGCGCCGCCTCCCGAGGTCCACTAGCCCGCGTGCGCCCGCTCCCGCTCCTCAGCCGTGCCGCCGTGTTGTGCCTCGCGCTGGCCGCCGGAGGTTCGGGGGCCGCGCCCGCGAGGAAGGCCCCGCCTCCGCACGTCGACCGCGAGGCGATGCGCGAGGCCATGGACTCGAGCGACCGCGACGACGAGCCGTCCGCGTCGTCCGCCAGCTACGCGCACTACCTCCAGTCCCGGCTGATGCACCTGGAGGGCAACCACCGGGGCGCGGTGGACGAGCTGCGGCTGGCGCTCGCCACCGACGACGGCAACCCGAACCTCCTCACCCAGCTGGGCGAGGAGTACGCGCGCCTGGGCGACCTGGAGCGCGCCGAGCGCGAGCTGCGCCGGGCCGTGGAGAAGGCCCCCACGCACTACGCCGCCCACGTGCTCCTGGGCCGCGTGCTGATGGAGTCCGGCCGCGCGCCGCGAGCCCGCCAGCACCTGCGCCGCGCCATGGCCCTGCGCCCCCGCGACCCGGAGGCGTACCTCGTCCTGTCGCAGCTGTACCTCGACGCGAAGGACCCCAACGAGGCGGTGAAGGTGGTGGAGGCGCTGGCCCACGCGCTGCCGGGAGAGCCCTCCGGCTACCGGCGGCTGGGGCTCGTCCTCGCCGAGCGCGGCGATGCGGCCCGCGCCGAACGTCTGCTCGAGAAGGCCGCCGAGCGCGACCCGGGCGACGTGGAGGTGTGGGCCACGCTGGCTCGCATCTACGAGGAGTCCGGCCGGGCGAGGGACGCGGAGGACGCGCTCGCCCACGCGCTGGAGGCGGACCCGGACAGCCGCGAGGTCCTGCTGTCCGCGGGCCGCGCCGCGCTGAAGGGCGGGTCGGTGACGCGGGCGCGGGCGTACTTCGACCGGCTGCTGTCGCTGTCCACGTCGCCGGAATTGGCCGTGCGGGTGGCCTTCAGCTACCTGGCCGCGGGAGAGCCCG
The DNA here is from genome assembly GCF_003611585.1 of Corallococcus exercitus. GTDB lineage: Bacteria > Myxococcota > Myxococcia > Myxococcales > Myxococcaceae > Corallococcus > Corallococcus exercitus. The sequence goes on from NZ_RAVW01000319.1 coordinate 11,343, forward strand.
CCGCCGCGGAGGTCGTGCTGGACGCCGCGCGCAAGGACGCGCCGGAAGAGCCCCGGCTGGCGTACTACTCGGGCCTCGTGGCGGAGCGGACGCGCCGCTTCACCGTCGCCGCCCAGGACTTCGCGAGCGTGCCCCCGGACTCGGAGGTGTTCCCCGACGCCCGCGTGCGCCAGGCCCGCTGCCTGTCGCTGGCCGGGGACCATCCGCGCGCGCTGGCGCTCTACCGCGCCGCCATGACGGACGCGCCCGACGATATGGAGGCGCGCATCGGCTACGCCCGGGCGCTGGAGCGG
>NZ_RAVW01000031.1 GCF_003611585.1 Corallococcus exercitus
CCCCTGGATGCCGGCACTCCCGCGATGCCCCCCGCCGCGAAGCAGGGTGACGCGTCCGTGGCCGCTAGCGCCACGAAGCCCGCGCCGAAGCCGATGACGCCCGAGGTGAAGACGCTCGTGGACCAGATGCAGGCCTTCTACGAGAAGACGGGCGACTTCAAGGCGGGCTTCAAGCAGGACTACAAGTACAAGGCCTTCCGCCGCACGCAGACGTCCACCGGCACGGTGACCTACAAGAAGCCGGGCCTGATGCGCTGGGAGTACGAGAACCCGTCCAAGCGGACGTTCGTGCTCGCGGGCAACAAGGTGTACATGCACGACCCGGAAGCGCAGACGCTGTCGGTGGCGGCGATGGACACCAGCAAGCTGTCCGCGTCGGTGACGTTCCTCTTCGGCCAGGGGAAGCTGGCGGACGAGTTCGCCATCTCCAAGGGCGAGTGCAAGGACTGCAAGGGCACGCTGCTGGTGCTGGATCCGCTCAAGGACGAGCCGCGCTTCCGCCAGGTGCGCCTGGAGGTGGACCCCGCGACGGCGCAGGTGCTCAAGAGCACGGTGGTGGATCCGGACGGCAGCGAGAACACCATCGCCTTCCTGAACCTGAAGACGAACGTGGGCATCGCGGCGGACAGCTTCAAGCTGAACCCGCCCGAGGGCACCCGCGTGGACGACTTCACCAAGAAGGCGCAGTAGGGACGGCCCGCTCTCCATGCGCGGCGTGCTGCTGGCGGGATGCGTGTTGCTGGGCGCGGGGTGCCACTCCGCCGCGCCCGCGGGCCCTTCACGTCCCACGAGCTTCGTGGGCCAGACGCTGCCCCTCCTGTCGTCGCCCGCGCTGCGGCTGACGGTGGCGGGGCGGTTGGGGAGCCGGGCCGTGCCGGTGGTGCTGGACGTGACGCGGCCGCTGTCGCTCGTGTCCACCAGCTGCTTCGACGGCGAGCCGCCCTCGCCCGCCGGCACCGCGCGCGTGCCGGAGCCCTCGGGAGGCCATCGCTCCTGGCCGGAGGTGCCGGCCCCGCCGCTGACGGTGGGCCCGGTTGCGCCGCCCCTGCGCACGTTGCTGCTCTCCGGTGAGACGGGCTGCTCGGTGACGCTGGGTCAGGACGTGCTGGCCCCGTACGCCCTCACGGTGGATCCGCTGCGCCGCGAGGTGACCTTCACCGCGTCGCGTCCCCGGGAGGCCTACGACGCGGAGCTGCGCTCGACGGACGCGGTGCGCGAGGCGCAGGTGGTGGAGCTGAGCCGCGAGCCGTTGGGGGACTGGCCGCTCCTGGCCGTGCAGGTGACGCAGAACGGGGCGAGCATCACCGGCCCCTTCGTGCTGGGCACGCGCGAGCCCTTCTCCCGCCTGGCGGTGGACCCCGCGCTGGCGCAGGGGCTCCAGCCGCTGGAGACGGCCGCGGGCCTGCCGCCGCGCACCTTCGCGGTGGACGCGGTGGAGGTGGCCGAAGGCCTGGGCGTGAAGCCGCTGGTGATGGAGGCCGCGGGGCGCTGGCCGTCACAGAGCAGCCTGGGCCGCCTGGGGCCAGACGTGTGGGGCCGCTTCACCGCCACCGTGGACGCGCAGGGTGGGGCGCTGATGCTGCGCAGGCCCCACGTGCGGACGCCCGAGGGCGGAGGCCGGCAGCAGTGCGCGGGCGAGGGCGGCGCGTTCAGCGAAGAGGCCTGCTACGGCGTCTTCGTGCGCGCGGAGCCCGACGGCGCGGTGGCCCTCTCCGGCGAGGTGTTCCGGGACGTGCCGGAGGGCGTGCGCCTGTACGTGGAGCCCCGGGGCGCGGACGGCCAGCGCCTGGAGACGGGCTGTCAGGTGGGCCTGAGCTTCCCCACCACCACGCGAGGGGCGAACACGCAGCACCGGCTGCCGTGGGCGTCCCTGGCGAAGACCCTGCCTGCGTGCCACGCCGCGCTCCAGGGCGCTCGGAGCTACGCCGTGTCGCTGGTGGAAGAGGGGCGGCAGCCGGAGTGCCCCACCACCTGCGCCTTCGTCACGGAGACCGCGTCGCGGCGCACCGTCTGCGAGTGCCAGCCGACGCCCCTGGGCGAGGGCGTGGCAGTGCCGACGAAGGGCTCCGGGCCGCAGCCGCCGCCCGTCGAGGAGCGCGAGCTGGAGCCCGAGGATCCGAAGTAGCGCCCTCGTACAGCTCCGGCCCGACGCCCGAGCCCGTCGAGGAGCGCGAGCCGGAGCCCCAGGACCCGAAGCAGGATCCATGAACGGCTCGGGCCCGCGAGCGCCGCCGGTCGGGGTGCGTGCATCGGAGCAGGGGGCGTCCGCCCAGGGCGTTAGCCGCTTCCCGACGTGCGGATGCCCAGGAACGGCTCGGGCCCGGGAGCGCCGCCCAGCGAGGTGCGCGCACCGGCGGGAGCGCTGGCCGGTCGCCGGCGCACCAGCTCCCATCAACGGCTCGGGCCCGCGACCGCCTCTGTGCGAGAGGACGGGGCGGGCCCGGGGCACGGCTTGATTCGGCGCGGACTACTCCGGCCGCGGCTCGGGCGGACGCACCATCGCCTTCAGCGGGATGGGCGCGGGATGGGCCTCCCGCGGGGTGTGCTCGCGCTGCTTCGGATCCGGACGCTCCACCACGCGGGCGATGAGGTCGTAGTCGTGCGCCTCCGTCACCTCCACGGTGACGAACTCGCCCGGATACGCCAGGCCGTCGTTGATGTAGACCTGCCCGTCGATTTCGGGCGCCTGGCCCTCGTGGCGGCCCACCAGCAGGTGCTCGGACTCCTCGCTGGGGCCCTCCACCAGCACGGTGAGCTTCTGGCCCACGAGCTTCTTGTTCTGCTCGCGGTTGATGCGCTTCTGGATGGCCATCACCTCGCGCCAGCGGCGCTCGATGGTCTTCGCCGGGACCTTGTTCGGCAGGTCGAACGCGGCGGTGCCCTCCTCATCCGAGTACTGGAACACGCCCAGGCGCTGGAAGCGCTGCTCCTTCACGAACTCCTTGAGCAGCTCGAAGTCCTCCTCCGTCTCACCCGGCAGGCCGACGATGAGCGAGGTGCGCATCACCAGGTTCGGCACGCGCTCGCGCAGCTTGCCCAGCAGCTTCTTGAGGAACTCCGAGTTGCGGCCGCGCTTCATGGACAGGAGCAGCTTGTCGCTGGCGTGCTGCACCGGCATGTCCAGGTACTTGGCGATCTTCGGCTCGGTGGCGATGACGTCGATGAGCTCGTCCGGGAACACGCGCGGATAGGCGTAGTGCAGGCGGATCCACTTCACGTCCACCTTCACCAGTTCCTTGAGCAGCTCGTGGAGCTTCGGCTTGCCGGGCAGGTCATGTCCGTACGCCGTCAGGTCCTGCGCGACGAGGTTCAGCTCCTGCACGCCGCTGTCCGCGAGCTTGGTCGCTTCCGCGATGATGTCCGCCACCGGGCGCGAGCGCTGGCCACCGCGCAGCGTGGGGATGATGCAGAACGCGCAGGCGTTGTCGCACCCTTCCGAAATCTTCAGGTACGCCGTGTACTTCGGCATCGAGTTGATGCGCGGCGTCTCCGCGTTGTGGATGTAGTCCGGATCCGGAATCACCTGGCGCGGGGTGGCCTCCGCCGCCAGCAGGTCGCCAATCTGGGCGTACGCGCTGGTGCCCAGGAAGTGGTCCACCTCCGGCATCTCCTGCGACAGCTCCTGGCCGTAGCGCTGGGACAGGCAGCCCGTGACGACGAGCGTCTTGCACGAGCCCGTCTTCTTCAGCTCCGCCATCTCCAGGATGGAGTCCACCGACTCCTGCTTGGCCGGCCCGATGAAGGCACACGTGTTGACCACGATGACCTGGGCTTCGGAGGGCTCCTGCACGAGCGAATAGCCGCGGGTGCGCAGCGTGCCCAGCATCACCTCGGAGTCCACCCGGTTCTTCGGGCAGCCGAGGGTCATCATGTACAGACTCTTGGTCTCTTCCACGCGCGTCTACCGCTTTCCCAGTTGCGTCCGCTCGAAGTGGTCCGCACTCCAAACGAAGTTGATGATGGCGCCGTTCGAGTAACCGATGTTCAGCGCCCCCTCTTCTTCCATCTCCACCGAGGTGGCGCGACCCAGCGCACAGGTGGCGGCCGGCCAGTCGAGCACCCGTTGGGCTGTCTTCCCCGACACCACATAGAGCCCCATCCGGAGCTCGTCGTCGGAGTCGCATTGACCCTCGACGGCATAGGGATTCTTCCCGGTGAGCACGGTAACGACCGGCCGTCCGTCCGGCAGGCTCAAAGCATCCGGCAGGTTCACGCCCATCTTGGAGGCGTCCACGGCGGTGGGGGCTACGAGCGCGCGCAGCGAGGCGGGGGCGAGGGGGCTCTCACCCTGAGCCCAGTCCGGGTAGCTGAGCATGCCCCAGCCCAGCCAGCCGGTGGGCGCCGCCTCCAGGGCGGTGACGCTTGCGGGGGGCTTGAGCTTGAGGTTCTTGCGCGCCTCGTCCGGCAGGCGCAGCGCCTCGCCGTCCGCCATCGTGCCGCCCTTGCAGTTGGACACCGGCACCGGCTTCGCGCCCACCTGGTCCTGGTCCTCGTAGGTGATGCAGAGCTCCATGACGAGCGGGTCCACCGCGGGGAAGCGGGGCAGGGCGCGCACGGGCACCATGGCCACCACCGACAGCGTGTCGCCCTGACGGTGCACCGCGGCGTTCACCAGGCTTTGCGCGAACTGCGGCGTGCCGCTGTCGGCGCCGGAGGTGCGCTGGCCGTCGAAGGCGAAGCGGTAGGTGTAGCCCGTGGCGGTGGGGCCCGCGTCCGGGAAGAAGAGCGTGAGGGTGACGACGTCGCCCGCGAGCAGCTGGTTGTCCGTGGCCTCCACGCCCACGAAGAGCGTGTCCTTGCGCCAGCCCACCCGGGCGGAGAAGTTCGACGTGGCGCCCTCGGTGGACAGCGGCTTGAGGACCAGCGGCGAGCCGAAGTCCTTGAGCCCCTTCTCCGGCCGGGGCGCCTTCTTGAGCACGGGCACCGGCTTGCTGGGCCGCGGCGCCGCGTCCTGCGCGAGCGCGGCGGTGGCGAGGAGCAGGCAGAGGGGCAGGGGGGCCAGACGGGCGGCGTGCATGGCGGAGGGGCTCTAGTCGCGGAAGTTGGTGAACTGCATGTCCAGGCTCAGCCGGTCCTGCTCCTTGCGGAACAGCGCCATGGCCTCCTGCAGGTCGTCCCGGTTCTTGCCCGTGACGCGGAGCTGATCCGCCTGGATGGAGCCCTGCACCTTGATCTTCGACTCCTTGAGGACCTTGATGAGTTCCTTGGACTTCTCCACCGGGATGCCCTGCTGGAGCTTGATGGGCTGCTTGACGTTGGACAGGCCCGTCTTCTCGATGTCGCCGAACTCCAGCACGCGCAGGCTGATGCCGCGCTTGGCCAGCTTGCCGAGCAGGACCTCCTTGGCGGCCTGGAGCTTCTCCTCGCTGTTGGTCTTCAGCGTGAGCGCGGAATGGTCCGGGGCGATGTCGATTTCGGCCTTCACGCCCTGGAAGTCGTAGCGGGTGCTGAGCTCCTTGCGGGTCTGATTGACCGCGTTGTCGAGCTCAGCCAGATCGATTTTGGAGATGACGTCGAAGGAGGGCATGGGGGGGACCTTTTCGCGCCCTTACCATACCTACACCCGGACGACCAAGGGCACCACCAGGGTCCGCCGGGAGGTGTGCTGCTTGAAGGCCCGCTTCACCGCCTTCACCAGCTCCTCGCGCACCAGGGCGTCGTCCCCGCGAAGCTGGGGGTTGAGCTCCTCGAAGAAGGCCCGCGCCTCCTGGGCCACCCGGGACAGCACGCCCTGCTCGTCCGGGCTGAGGCCCTGTCCGGACAGCTGGGGCCCCCCTACCAGCGCCTGGGTGTCGCGCCTCAGCACCACCGCCGCGGCCACCACACCCGTCTCCGCCAGCCGGTTGCGCTCCACCAGCGTCTCCGGCGTCACCACCCCGTCCCCGGAGCGCTCCATCATGACGCGCCCCGTGGGTACGCTGCCAGTGAAGCGGCCTCGCCCTTCCTCGAACGTCACCACATCCCCGTCGTGCGCCAGCAGCAGGCCCTCCGGCGCCATGCCGGCCTCGCGCGCGGTGGTCAGGTGTCGGTGCAGGTGCCGGACTTCCCCATGCACGGGGACGAAGTTGCGGGGACGCACCAGCTCCAGCACCCGGCGCTGCTGGGGGCGGCTGGCGTGGCCGGAGACGTGCACGCCGGGCTCCACCTGGGCGTAGACGATGCGGGCGCCGCGCCAGTGCAGCTGGTCGAGCAGCGCGCCCACGGAGCGCTCGTTGCCGGGGATGGGGCGGGCGCTGACGATGACGGTGTCGCCGGGCTCCAGGCGCACGGGCCCATCGCCATTCGCCAGCTGGGTGAGGCCCGCGCGCGGTTCGCCCTGCGCGCCGGTGGTGAGCACGGCCACGCGGTGGGGCGCGAGCTTCGGCACGCTGTCCAGGTGCACGAAGAGCGAGTCGGGCACGTCCAGGTAGCCCATCTCCCGCGCCAGCTCCACGTTGCGCACCATGCTGCGGCCCTGGAGCGCGACGAGCCGGCCGGTGCGCTCGCACAGCTCCAGGAGGTGCCGGACGCGGTGGAGGTTGGAGGAGAACTGGGCCACGACGATGCGGCCCTTCGTCTCGTGGAAGAGGCGCTCGAAGGTGGTCTGCACCACGCGCTCGCTGCCGGTCTCGTCCACGTGCTCGGAGTTGGTGGAGTCCGACAGCAGGCACAGCACGCCTTCGTCGCCCGCCTCGCCCCAGCGCTCCAGGTCCGTCTTGAGCCCGTCGATGGGGTCCGGGTCCAGCTTGAAGTCGCCGGTATGGATGACGGTGCCTTCGGGCGAGCGGACGATGAAGCCCACCGCGTCCGGCACGGTGTGCGTCACGCGCGTGGCCTCCACCTTGAAGACGTCGCCCACGGGGAAGGGCGTGCGCGGCTCGATTTCGCGCAGGTCCGCCTTCACGCCCAGCTCCTCCAGGCGGTTGCGCGCGAGCGCGAGCGTGAAGCGCGTGCCGTAGATGGGGACGGGGATGTCGCCCAGCAGGTAGGGGAGCGCGCCGATGTGGTCTTCATGGCCGTGCGTGAGGAGCACGCCCTTGAGCTGGGCCGCGTTGCGCTTCAGGTGCGTGAAGTCCGGGACGATGATGTCCACGCCGGGCATTCCCGACGTGGGGAACATCAGGCCGGCGTCGATGAGCAGCATCTCCCCACGACAGGCGAGCACCATGGCGTTGAGGCCGATTTCGCCGAGGCCGCCCAGAGGTATGACGTGGAGCATGTGCCCGGAAGTCTAAGGGCACGGCCCCTCCTGTGCGTGGGAATCCGCACACCCCGCCACCACCAGCCACCGCCCGCCTGCTTGACGGAATCCAACTAAAGGCTTAGTTGTATTGGAACTAAGGCTTTAGTTCGAAGCCGGGGAGGCCATGCCCGTGACGAAGCCGCCGTCCGCCGAGGAGTCCAAGCCGCTCACGCCGGTGGAGCTGGAGCTGATGCAGCTCGTGTGGAGGCTGGGGGAGGTGAGCGTGGCGGACGTGCTCGCGGCGCTGCCGCCGGAGCGCAAGCTGGCCTACACGTCGGTGTCCACGGTGCTGCGCATCCTGGAGCAGAAGGGCGTGGTGCACAGCCGCAAGGAGGGGCGGGGGCACCTGTACTCGGCACGGCTGTCGCGCGAGGCCTACGAGGCCCAGAGCGTGCGGCACCTGGTGGCGACGGTGTTCGACGGGACACCGTCGTCGCTGGTGGCGCGGCTGGTGGAGGCGGTGCCGCTGTCGGCGGAGGAGGTGGAGCAGATCCGCAAGCTGCTGGGCAAGAAGGGAGGCCGGGGATGAGCGCCTTCGTCCGGGACATGCTGGCCGCGTACCTCACGGCGGCGGCGCTGGTGGCGGTGGGCTTCGGGCTCTTGCGCGCGGCGCTGGCGTTGGGGATGGAGCAGCGGCTGGACGCGCGGCAGACCCTGCGCGTGGGGCGGGTGACGCTGGGGCTGGCGGTGGTGTTGCCGTTCGTGGGGCTCGCGGCGCGGGAGTGGATGCCGTCGGCGCCGCTCTTCACGTTCGAGCGTTCGCTGGTGCGCTACGCCGCGCCGCTGACGCCCGTCGAAGCACGGCCCGTGCGCGGCGGCGTGCGGGAGGCGCCGTCGTCGGGCACGGGGCTGCCGTGGGCAGCGCCTGGCTTGGGGCTGCTGGGCGTGGGGGCGTTGGGGTTCCTGGCGTGGGAGCTGCGGCGGTACGCGCGCTTGCGGCGGAAGTTGGAGGCGCTGCCCGTGCTTCGCCGCGTGGGCCGGGTGCGGGTGGTGTTGGGCGACGCGGCGGAGGGCGCGTTCTCCGTGTGGTTCCCCGGTGGCGGCGCGTGGGCGGTGGTGCCGTCTGGCGTGCTGGAGGACGCGGAGGCGCTCCGGCTCACGGTGCGGCACGAGCTGCAACACCACCGGCAGCGGGACACGGTGCTCGCGTATGCGCGGCTCGGGTTCGACAGCGCCTTCTTCTGGAATCCGTTCGCTCGGGCGTTCTCGCGGTGGCTGGCGGAGCGTCAGGAGTTCGCCTGTGACGAAGCGCTCGTCACCGTGAAGCGTGTGCCCGTGGAGTCGTATGCGCGGTGCCTGTTGCAGGCGTCGCTGCGTGTCCCTGTTGCCTTCTCTCTTCCCGCCGGCGTCACCGGCATGTCCCACCCCACTGTCAGGAGGATCCGCATGTTGTTCCAACCCCGTCCCCGTAGCTCCGTGCGCACCCTGGGTCTGTCGTTGTCGCTGGCGTTGGTTCTTGCTCCCCTGGCGCTGTGGGCCCAGGGAGCGGTGAAGGGGCGCGCGGTGTCGCTGACGGAGGCGCGCGCGCTGGCCGACGCGGGTCGCAAGGACGGAGACCTGCCCGTGGTGGTGGATGCCGCGGTGGTGGAGCAGCTCAACAAGTTCGTCACCACGCCGAAGGGGCGCGACTTCATGCGCATGGCGCTGGCGAACCTCAAGACGCACCGCGAGGCGATGACGGCCACGCTGCGCTCGCGCTCCCTGCCGGAGGAACTGCTCGCGGTGGCGATGGTGGAGTCGGCGGTGCGCAACCTGCCGGAGACGTCCCGCGAGACGTCGATAGCGCCGGGACTGCGGGGCGCGGGCGTGTGGATGTTCATTCCGGAGACGGCGCGCCGCTACGGCTTGAAGGTGGAGGCGGGGCGTGATGAGCGGCTGGACGTGGCGCGCGAGACGGAGGCCGCCGCGGCCCTCTTCCAGGCGCTGTATGCGCGCTATGGGGACTGGCGGCTGGCGCTCGCGGCCTACAACCAGGGCGAGGGCGTGGTGGACCGCGTCATCGCGGAGACGGGCGTGCGCGACGTGAGCGAGCTGGTGCGCACCGGCAAGCTCAATGGCTACACCGCCACGGTGCAGGCCGGCGTGCTGCTGCTGCGCAACCCGCACCTGCTCGACTGACCGCGTGTGTCCACCGCCCGGGGAATGTTCCCTGGGGGCCGGGGTTCGGATGCGCGCCACCCCGCTTTCGCGCGAGGATGGCACGCTCGGTGCCAGGGGTGGGAAACGCCATGAAGATCGTCGCGCTCGTTCGTCCGGCAGGTGAAGTCCCGGAAGCAGCCCAGGTGCTCGCCGCCGCGGCGGGCATGGCCCCGGCGGAGGCCCGGATGCGGTTGGCGCCGGAGCCTCCCGCCCTGCTGGCGCGCCTGGCTCCCGATGCGGCGGATGCCCTGGTGAAGACCCTCCAGGACGCAGGGCTCGCGGCGCTCACCATCGACGAGTCGGAGACCGCGGAGCGCGTCACGGCACGCACCGTGACGTTCGGCTCCGCGCAGGCGACGTTCACGCCTCGCGCCGGTGCTCCGCTCACGATGGCCTGGGAGGACGTGACGGTCATCCTCCGGGGCGCGTCGTCCCTGCGCACGCAGAGCGAGCACACGGAGAAGACGACGCAGGTGGCGCTGGGAGCGGCGTTGATCACCGGCGGCCTGAAGATGACCAAGACGACGGAGAAGAGCGTGCGCGGCTCGGCGGAGGAGACGTCGCAGCTCCTCTTCGTCTTCGACCGCGACGGCCGGGGCGCCGTGCTGCCGGAGGTGGGCTTCGACTTCTCGTGCCTGGGGCCCGCGATGCAGCCGTCGCGCACCGCGAACATGGTGACCCTGGCGCGCCTGGTGCGCGAGCGTGCGCCGGGCGCCTTCTACGACGAGCGGCTCTTGCGGCTGGGACGCCGGCCCCTGCCCTTCGTGCTGGGCGGAGCGGTGCAGGTGGTCAGCGGCACCACGTCCCACTCACGCATCAACACCGCGCAGGGCCTGGACGTGCTCGCGGAGGCCATGCGTCTGGGCGTGGCTCGGGGCTATCTGCCCTGAGCCTTCATGCCGCGCGGCGATGGGCTGCCTGGCCCTGTCTGCTCAGGGCAGCGGGGGGGAGGACTCCGGGGGCGCCCGGGAGATCCACGCGGCGATGAACACGTCCAGCTCCCCGCGCATCACGTCCTTCACGCGAGGCGTCCCGGCGCCCGTGCGCGGATCCTCCACGCGTGCGCCACGGCCCAGGAAGTAGCGGCGGGCCTCGTCGGTGCTGGCGCCCTGGCCGGCGACGACGCGCGCGGCGATGCCCTTGAGCTCGTCCAGCTCCCCGGCGCCAATGAGCGTGAGCACGCGGCCGGTGGCCTCGTCCTTCGCGGTGACTTCGTTGCGCACGCGCTGGAGGTACTCGCCCTCGCGGCTCTTCACCGGCCGGCCCTCCAGCACCAGCAGCTCCCGCTCCAGGTCCTCCAGCGGCCCGCCCCGGTGCACGCGCACGTACGCGCGCTGGCGCTTCTCGTCCTCCAGGCGGCGGTGCAGTCCCGTCTCGCCCGCGAGGAAGCCGTACGCGCCCGGCCCGGCGATGCGCACCACCACGCGCGCGGGGGCGTCCGCCTCCGCGACGGCGGTGGCCTCGTAGCCCCGGCGCTGCGCCCAGCCCAGGTACATGGTGGCCAGCTCCTGCACCCACACGTTCTGGAGCTCCGACGTGTCGCTGGCGCAGATGTCCACCAGCGCCTCGTTGTCCAGCGGCGTGGCCCCGGAGGCCCGCAGCGCCTCCGCCATCTGGACCTCGCGCGCGACCTCCTCCACCTGCTTCGCGGCGGAGCCGAGCTGCATCTCGTTCTTCGCCTCGCGCACCAGCCGCCGCCCGAAGAGGCACGCGGCCTCCAGGCGGTCCAGTTCGCCCAGCTGCGCCTCCACCGTGCGGAAAGCGCGGATGACGTCCGCCGCGTGCAGCGGGTCGTCCCACAAGTTGGGCGCCTGCGTCTCCGCGAGCAGCGCCGCGCGGCGCACCTCCAGCTCCGGCCGCCCCGTGGACGCGGCGAGCGCACGGGCGCGGCCCACCAGCCGGTCCATTTCAATCAGCAGCGACTTTCGGTCCAGCCGCCGCTTCACCGCCGCGGCCTTCGGCGTGGGCAGCAGCAGCTGCGCCGTCACCTCGCGGGGAGGCGGCACGGGCTCCGCGACCGCGACCACGCGGCCTCCAGGACGGGCCTCCACGCGCACGGGCGTGCCCGGCGGCAGCGGCCTGCGGGCAATCTCCACCGCGAGCGCAGCGGTGAGCGTCTTCTCGATTTCGCGCTGCAGGTAGCGCGCGCCGAACTGCGGCGAATAGCCGCGCTCCACCAGCCGGTCCACCACCTCCGGTGTCACTTCCACGTCCAGGGCTCGGGCGCGGATGCCCTCGCGCTCCAGCACGCGGCCCACCTCGCGCTGGGCAATCTTGCGGATGTCCACGCGCGACAGCGGACGGAAGTGGCAGATGGCGTCGAAGCGGTTGAGGAACTCCGGACGGAAGGCCTCCGCGATGCGGCGGTCCACCTCCGACACCTGCTCCTCCGCGCGCTTGTGCGCGGCGAAGCCCAGGCCCGCCTCGCGGTACACCTCCGAGCCCACGTTGGACGTGGCCACGATGAGCGTGTTGTTGCACGACACCGCTTCGCCCGCGCCGTTGACGAAGGTGCCCTCGTCGAAGAGCTGGAGGAAGCGGTCGTGCACGCTGCGCGCGGCCTTCTCGAACTCGTCCAGCAGCAGCACGGTGAACACCTTGCCGTCGAGCAGCGCGGACAGCTCTCCGCGCCGCGTCTCCAGCGCGGGCGCCCACGACGCGCCGAAGGGGACGCTCTCGTCGCCGTCGTTGGGGTAGTCCGCCATGTTGAGGCGCACCAGCCTGTCGGAGGAGCCGAAGAGGTACTCCGCCAGCAGCTTCGCCAGCTGCGTCTTGCCCACGCCCGTGGGCCCGGCGAAGAGGAACACGCCCAGCGGGCGGCGCGGGTCGTTGAGCCCCGCCTTGAGCAGCGCCACCGAGCGCAGCACCGCGGCCACCGCGTCCGTCTGGCCGAGCAGCCGCTCCCCGAAGAAGCGCTCCGTCTCCTCCAGGTCCAGCGGCATCGCGTCGTCCACGACGAAGCGGGGCAGGCGCGTGGCGGCGCAGAAGCGGGTGAGCACGTCCTCCGGCCCCACGTGGTCGCGCGCCACGCCCGCGGCCTCCGCCGCCGTCTCCTTGAGCAGTTCGATGGCCTTGCGCGGCATGTGCTGCGCCAGGAGGAACTTCGCGGACAGGCGCAGCGCCAGGTCGCACGCGGCCGGGTCGATGGGCAGCCGCAGCTCGCGCTCCAGCTCCTCCGCCACGCGGCCGACGATCCAGCGCGCCTTGTCCAGCGGCGGCTCCTGGAGGGGCAGCAGGTGGAGCCGCTCGGCCAGGGCCTCGTCGGCGCGCAGCAGCTCCTGCACGCGCTTGGGTTCGGTCTCGAAGATGAAGCGCAGGCCGCCGGTGCGCAGCGCGCGCACGGCCACCGGGGCCAGGGGGCCGCCCAGGGCCACCGGCAGGTCGCGGATGTAGACGATGGGGCAGGGGTGGCGGCCCAGGTGGATGAGCAGCTCCTCGAAGGACTCCGCGGCCTGGCGCTGGGTGCTGCGCGCCAGGATGTTCGCGACGGACACCTCCACGAGCCGCGCCTGCGCCAGCTCTCCGTCCACGCGCCCTTCGGCGATGCGGCGGGCCACCTCCTGCACGAGCGCGCTCTTGCCCACGCCGGGCTCGCCCGCCAGCAGCGGGTGCTTGCCTCCGCGCGCCAGCAGCCCCAGCACCTCCGTCACGGCGGTGTCCACGCCGTGGGCGGCTGGCAGCTTGCCCTCGCGCGCCATCGCGGTGAGGTCGCGGTCGATGAGCCGCTCCTGGTCTTCGTTCTTCCTCGTCGCCATGGTGTGGTCCGGAACGCCCCCTCGACGTGCGGCACTCTAACCGTTGCGGCGCGGAAGCGAAGTCCCGGCCCATCCGCGTGGGCCGGGACCTTACGCTTCCAGCTCCGTGTGCCAGTAGGCCACGTCCCTCAGGAACTTGCGCCAGGACAGGGGCAGGCCCTTCTCCACGAGGAACGACACGACCAGGGCGTCCGGCAGCCGCTTCGGCTTCGCGGGCACGGTGCGCAGCGTCATGCGCGCCTGGGCCGGGGTGCGGTTGCCCTTCTTCTGGTTGCAGGGCACGCAGGCGATGACGATGTTCTCCCAGCTCGTGCGGCCGCCCTGCGCGCGCGGCAGCACGTGATCATACGTCGCCTCCGGACGGGTCACCTTGCGGCCGCAGTACTGGCAGCGGCACTGGTCACGCTGGTAGACGTTCTCGCGGCTGAAGCGCACGCCGCGCGGGCCCTTCCACAGGGCGCGCACGAAGCGGATGACGGACGGCATGCGCAGCTCCACCGTCACGGAGCGGATGACGCGGTCCTCGTACTCCTCGACGACCTCCACCTTGCCCTGCACGAGCAGCATGACGGCGCGTTGCCACGGGATGCGTGCGACAGGTTCGTAGGACTGGCTCAGCACCAGCGTTTCCATGACACGGGGCCTTTCGGAACAGGCCGCCAGGGAGTCGAACCCTGCTCGTCCGGATTTGGAGTTCGGACTGCACCCGGTGCGCGGCCTCTGTGGTTGAGGGAGTGGGGACGCTGGGAGTCGAACCCAGCGGGCTTTCAAGGGCTCCGGCTCTACAGGCCGACGCGTCTCCGTAACGCTCTACGTCCCCGGAAGGTGAGCGGGAGCCCGGACGCGAAGAAGGCCGGGTTCCCTTGTCGGGAGCCCGGCCTCCAGGGCCATGCCGCGTCAGGGACGGGGCGTGGCGCCTTCAGGAGCCGGGCGAGGCGAGGCGATAGGACGCGAAGTCCCGCCAGCGGCACTTGGAAGGAGCGGTCACCGGGCTGGGACGCGAGGACGCGGCGATGCCGTGACCGGAAGGGTTCTGGTGCTTGAGGTTCATCGGGGCCTGCTTCGTCGCCTGGCGCATCGGGACCGCTCCTTTCACTCCCAGCGACGGCGGCGGAAATTCAGTCCTGACAAGCAAGCAGGCGCGACGTTGGGACTCCGCGCATGAAAGCCATCCGCTACGACCAGGAGGACGTCGCGGCGAGCGTGCGCGCGCTGACGCAGGGGCGCGGCGTGGAGCGCGCGCTGGACTCGGTGGGCGCGAGCACGTGGAAGGCCAGCCTGGACGCGCTGGCGCCCTTCGGCCACCGGGTGGTGGGCGCGGACCGAGGCCGTTCGAATGGACACCCCTCGCCCGCCTATACTTCTCCTCCGCGATGTCTCAAGACGACTTCCAGCGCACCCCTTGCAACTGCCTGGCGCTGCGGCAGGCCAGCCGCCACGTCACGCAGTTCTATGATCAGGTGCTTGCCCCCAGCGGCCTCCGGACGACGCAGTACTCCATCCTCCACTTCGTCCAGACGCGGGGCCCGCTGACCGTGAACGCGCTGGCGGAGCAGCTCGTCATGGACCCGTCCACGCTCACCCACAACCTCCGGCCGCTCTTGAAGGACGGCTTCGTGGTGCTGGAGATCGGGCGCACCGACCGGCGCCAGCGCGCCGTCGCCATCACCGCGGAAGGGCAGGCCGTCTACCGCAAGGCCCGGCCCCTCTGGCTCCGTGCCCAGGCCGACTTCGAGCGCGCGGTGGGCGACACCCAGGCCTCCGCGTTGCGCGACCTGCTGGCCGCCGTCGCGCGAGCCTCGCTGGGCGGAGCCGAAGCCGCGACGGAAGTCCCTGCCGCTCCCAGGGCCCCCTCCCGTCGCCGCCGCTGAGCGCTCAGGCCCTCAGGGTTTGGGGGCCGTGGCGGTGGCGGGCTTCAGGTAGCGGTCGAGGAACTCCAGGGTGCGCCGGTCCACCTCCGCCTCGTTCTTCTTCTTCTTGAAGCCGTGGCCCTCGTCGGGGAGCAGCAGGTACTCCACCGGGACGCCGTTCTTCTTCACCGCCGCGACCATGTCGTCCGACTCCGCCTGGAGGACGCGCGGGTCGTTGGCGCCCTGGACCACGAACAGCGGCTTCTTGATCTTGTCCGCGTGGAAGAGGGGGGAGATCTCCTTGAGCATCGCCTCCTGCTTCTCCGGGTCGCCTATCTCCTGCATCATGGCCTGACGGAAGGCGCCCCACTCGGGCGGCATGCTCTTGAGCGTGCGCAGCCAGTTGGACACGCCGAAGACGTCCACGCCCACGTCGAAGGCGTCCGGGTGGAAGGCGAGCGCCGCCAGCACCATGTAGCCGCCGTAGCTGCCGCCGAGGATGGCCACGCGCGAGCCGTCCACGTACGGCAGGCTGGCCAGGTACTTGCGCGCCTCCACGCAGTCGCGGAGCGGATCCTTGCCGTGCTTCTGGTCGTCCGCCTTGAAGAACGCCTTGCCGTAGCCCGCGCTGCCCCGGTTGTTGATGCCCAGCACCACGTAGCCGTGGTTCACCAGGTACTGGATGAAGTTGTTGTAGCCCCGGGTCGTCTCTCCGCCCGGGCCGCCGTGCACGTAGACGATGGCAGGCGCCTTGTTCTGGGCCGTGGCCTGGTGCGGCTTGTAGAGCAGGTTGGGAATCTCCATCCCGTCGAAGGACTTGAAGCGCACCACCTGCGCGTCCACCAGGTCCTCGGAGTCGAGCTCGCGGCTCATCGTGTCCGTCACGCGCGTGGCCTTCTTCGTGGCCAGGTCCTGGACGTAGAGGTTCGCGGAGGAGCGGTCCGTCTCCAGCACGGCCGCCAGCTGCTTCTCGTCACGGGAGAAGATGACTTCGGAGATCATCCCCGCGGGCAGCTGCGTCAGCGGAACCTGCGTCCCGGCCTTCACGTCGTGCAGGCGCACCTCGATGCCGGCGTTCACGTTGATGAGGGAGACGCGGTACGCCCCCGAGCGCGAGAACTCGGTGGCGATGATGTCCCAGTCCGCCTTCTCCACGTCCTCCCACTTGCCGGCCTCCTTCGCCGGGCGCACCACGCGGGAGAACTCCGAGCCGTCGTCCGTGATGAGGTACAGCTCCCCGGTGACGGGATGGATGTCCCCCACGCGGTAGCTGACCGTGCCCGTGTGGGGCGTGAGGTTCTTCAGCGTCTTCGTCGCGACGTCGTAGCGCCACACGTTGCCGTCCGACGTGGTGACCGCCTCCTCCAGCGCCACCCAGCTCTCGTCCGGAGCCACGCCCGCGACGCCGAACCCCTTGTCGTTCTGGGCCAGGAGCGTGCGCGCGTACGTCTTCGCGTCATGGCGGTACACGTCCATGGCGCCCGGGTCGCGCTCGTTGGTGGTGATGTAGAAGGCGCGGTCGTCCTGGCTGAACCCCAGGAAGTGGGCGACGCCCTTCTTCATGGGCGTGAGGTCCTTCTCCTTGCCGTCCGGCGTGCGCACGTAGACGTGCGTCTGCTCGTCGCCGCCCTTGTCGCGCTCGAAGAGGAAGCGGTTGTCGTTCGGGAAGGCCCCCACCACGCGGATGCTGTCCGTCTTGGAGCGCGTCAGCGCCGTGGGCTTGCCCCCGCCCACCGGCACGCTGTGCACGTTGATGATGCCGGAGGCGTTCGACGAGAAGAGCAACTGCTTGCCGTCCGACGTGAAGACCGGGCCCATCACGTCCGTGGACCCCATGAACTGCTCCACCGAGTACTGCTTCGACGGCCGCGCCGCCTGGGCGCCCGGGGCCGCCTTCACGGCCGGAGCCGGCTTCGGGGCGGGAGGAGCGGCGGGCGGAGCGGCCCCCAGCAGCGGCAGGAGCAACGTTGGGGCAAGGACTCGGGACAGGGACTTCCAGACGTGCATGGGGCCTCCGGAATCGGCGGACAGGGGGACTCTGGGCCAGCCCCCGCCGGGTTCAACAGGGGGGTGGCGACAAACCTGACATAAGGCTGTCACGGCCAGAGGCGACATTGATTGCGTTCCCACAACGCGGCACCGGAGAAATCGCCATGACCCAGACCGACACCCAGCTGAAGCCCCCTGCCCAGCGCGGCCTGTACACCTACGCGGGCGGCTGCCTGTGTGGCGCCGTGCGTTACGAGGCCACCGTGGACCTGGCGGGCGTGAGCCGCTGCAACTGCACCATCTGCATGAAGTACGGCTATGGCGGCGGCGCGGGGATGAAGCCGGACGCCTTCCGCCTCCTGAAGGGCCAGGAGGTCCTCAAGAAGTACGGGCGCGACGGCAGCCCCAACACCCGCAGCTTCTGCTCGAACTGCGGCGTCGTGTGCTTCGGTGACGGCGACGTCCCGGAGCTGGGCGGGAAGTTCGTCTCCATCTACGTCAACACGCTGGATGACGTGGACCCGTCGCTGCTCACCTTCGGGTACTGGGACGGCCGGCACGACAACTGGGCGGCCGGGATGCGCCCCACGCCGTGGCCCTTCCAGGCCACGGCCTGAGGCCTACACACTTCCCGCCGCGGCCCGGCCCGCGGCGCGGCCGGAGAAGATGCAGCCGCCCAGGAACGTGCCTTCCAGGGCGCGGTAGCCGTGGACGCCACCGCCTCCGAAGCCGGCCACCTCGCCCGCCGCATAGAGCCCCGGGATGGTCTGTCCCCGGGCATTGAAGACGCGGCCATGGAGGTCGGTCTCGAAGCCGCCCAGCGTCTTGCGCGTGAGGATGTTCAGCTTCACGCCGATGAGGGGCCCTGCCTTGGGGTCCAGGATGCGGTGGAGCTTCGCGGTGCGCACCAGCTTGTCACCCCGGTAGTTGCGCGCCTGCCGGATGGCGGCCAGCTGCAGGTCCTTGCTGAAGGGGTTGTCCAGCTGCATGTCGCGCGCCTTCACCTCGCGCTCCACCGTGGCGAAGTCCAGCAGCGGGGTTTCCGTCTTCGCGTTCATCCCGGCGACCAGGTCGCGCAGGTTGTCGGAGACGACGAAGTCCTCGCCCTTCTCCTTGAAGGCCTCCACCGGGCCCATGGCCTTCTTGCCCACGGCGCGGTTGAGCACGCCCAGCCAGTCCTTGCCGGTGAGGTCCGGGTTCTGCTCCGAGCCGGAGAGCGCGAACTCCTTCTTGATGATCCACTGGTTGAGGATGAACCAGGTATGCTCGTGGCCCGTCTTCGCGATGTGCTCCAGCGTGCCCAGCGTGTCGAAGCCGGGGAACAGCGGCGGCGGCAGGCGCTTGCCGGTGGCGTCCAGCCACAGCGAGCTGGGGCCCGGCAGGATGCGGATGCCGTGGCGGGGCCAGATGGGGTTCCAGTTCCGCAGGCCTTCCGTGTAGTGCCACATGCGGTCGCGGTTGATGAGGCGGCCGCCCACCGCTTCCGTGATGGCGATCATCCGGCCATCCACGTGGTCGGGGACGCCTTGAATCATGAACTTCGGCGCGGGGCCCATGCGCTGGGGCCATGCCTTGCGCACGAGCTCGTGGTTGCCGCCGATGCCGCCGGACGTGACGATGACCGCGCTCGCGCGCAATTCGAAGTCGCCCACCGTCACGCGAGAGCTGCTGGCGCCGCGCGGAACCTCCGTGGGCTCCAGCCGCATGCCGCGCACGCCCACCACCGCGCCGTTCTGCGTGAGCAGCTCATCCACGCGGTGGCGGAAGTGGAAGGTGAGCTTGCCCGCCGCTTCGGCCGCCTTGGCCCGGCGCACGAAGGGCTCCAGCACGCCGGGGCCGGTGCCCCAGGTGACGTGGAAGCGGGGGACGGAGTTGCCGTGGCCCACGGCGCCGTAGCCGCCGCGCTCCGCCCAGCCCACGACGGGGAACCAGCTCATGCCCTGCTGGACGAGCCAGGGGCGCATCTCGCCCGCGGCGAAGGCGACGAAGGCCTCCGCCCACTGGCGCGGCCAGTGGTCCTCCTCGCGGTCGAAGCCCGCGGTGCCCATCCAGTCCTCCAGCGCCAGCGCGTGGGAGTCCTTGATGCCCATGCGCCGCTGCTCGGGCGAGTCCACGAGGAACAGGCCGCCGAACGACCAGAACGCCTGGCCGCCCAGGTTCTGCGGACCCTCCTGGTCCACCACGGCGACGCGCTTGCCCGCGTCCGCGAGCTCCGTCGCGGCGACGAGTCCGGCGAGCCCTCCGCCGACGACGATGACATCCACTTCCTGTCCCATGCCGTGCCTCCCGGTCGCACCTGGCGCGCGGATGATAGCGGTTCGGGCGGATTGCGCGGGGCCCTTCACATGCACAACTCAAATGGGGAGGTGAATCAGCCATGTCACGCAAGACGATGGATTGCCGGGAGGCTCCGAGTGAATCCAACTGCTCGCTGACCATCACCGGTGAAGAGGACGAGGTGATGCGGGCGGCCGTCGAACACGCGGTGTCCGTCCACGGCGAGAAGGATGGCCCCGAGCTGCGCGAGATGATCCGGGTCTCGCTCAAGGACGAAGGGGCGTCCGAGGGCGCCGCCATGCGGAACCCCGGGATGGACTCCAGGCCGGGCATGCAGTGAGCCGTCCTCCGAGGCGCCCGGGAGTAGGCCGGGCGTCGCGGCACTTCGGAGGGTAGACTCCCGCGCATGGAGCCAGGAGCGAAGAGCCACGCGGGACCGCTGGGCCATGACGCCGCCGCCTACGCGCAGCGTCAGGAGGGGTTGTCCCCGGAGCCGCTGCGGGACGCGGCCTGGAGCGTGGCGGGGCAGCGGGCCTTCGGTGTGGTGCTCGACGTGGGCTCGGGCAGTGGCGGGTGGATCCGCCGGCTGCAGCGCAACCCTGCCGTCGAACGCATCCTCAGCACGGACATCCACGACGCGGGCGCCAGCCGCCTGCCGGGCGTGGAGTTCCAGCAGCGGGACGTGTCGCGGGACGCGCTGCCGTGGGGCGACGCTTCGGTGGACTGGGTGTTCGCCATCGAGGTGCTGGAGCACCTGGCCAACCCGCGCCACTTCGTGAAGGAGGCCTTCCGCGTGCTCAAGCCCGGAGGCCACCTTTTCTTCACCACGCCCAACAACGACAGCCTGACGGCGCGGCTGTCCTTCCTCGTCCGGGGCTACTTCCCCGCGTTCTGCGAGCAGGACTACCGGGACTCGGGGCACATCACGCCCATCACGGAGCTGGACGCGCGGCGCATGGCTGTGGAGGCGGGCTTCCAGTCCATCGACTTCGACTACCCGCTGCCCGGGCGGATTCCCCGCAGCAGCGTGTACTGGCAGCGGCTCCTGCCCGGGCTGCGCGGCCGGTGGTGGAGCGACGGGCTGTTCGCGCTGCTGACCCGGCCCCGCTGAAAAAGGCGTACGCTGGGACTGGCCGCCTGTTCAGGCTCCGTGGTAGCCCAGCCGCGCGACACGAGCCGGAGGGCACGGATGCAACAGCGTTGCGTGTGGGCGGGGACGGATCCGCTGTACCAGACCTATCACGACGAGGAGTGGGGCGTGCCGGTGCGCGACAGCCGCGCGCTCTGGGAGATGCTGATGCTGGAGGGCTTCCAGGCGGGGCTCGCCTGGATTGTCATCCTGCGAAAGCGCGAGGCCTTCCGGAAGGCGTTCAAGGGCTTCGACCCGAAGGTGGTGGCCCGCTTCACGGAAGAAGACGTCACGCGCCTGATGGCGGACGAGGGCATCGTCCGGGCGCGCGCGAAGATTGAAGCGACCATCGGCAACGCGCGCGCGTACTTGAAGATGCAGGAGGCGGGGGAGGACTTCTCCTCGTTCGTCTGGGGCATGGCGGGCGGAAAACCCATCCGCAATGTCTGGAAGGGCCGGGGCGACGTGCCGGCGAAGACGGAGCTGTCGGAGGCGTACTCCAAGGCCTTCAAGCAGCGCGGCTTCAAGTTCGTGGGGCCGGTCATCGTCTACGCGTGGATGCAGGCCACGGGCATCGTGGACGACCACACGGTGGACTGCTTCCGGCACGGCGTGCGGCACCGCTGAGGCGCCCGGGGTTCACGGCGCCGGGCAGGAAGGCACGGCGAAGCTGGTCCAGAGCAGGGGAGCGCCCTTCTCCACCGGGACGGTGACCGCCTTGCCCAGCACCGCGGTCCGGTCCGGGCCCAGGACCCAGGCGGTCGTGAGGAACTGCCTGGGAATGCCCGTCTCCATGAGGTCCACGGCCGTCAGCACATGGCCTGGTGAGAGACATCGTGCGTGAGCAGGAGCGCGGGCTCGAGCCTCCAGGTCTGGTCGACCTTCGCCAGATACTTGCGAGTCATGACCGCGCCGAACGTCCCGGCGCCCAGGAGGCTGACGAAGAGGCCCACGCCGATTCCTCGAATGAAGGGGCTCATGGCGTCTGGGCTCCCGACAGCCGCTCGCGAATCGCTTCCACGGAAGCGTCGGTCCGGGAGGGGGCGGAGCGCTCCCGGAGCTGCTGGTCGCACTCATCGGTGGGGGGCAGCGCCGTCGTGAGCAGCGGGTCCCCTGCCTTGAGGGGCACCGCGACGGTGTGGGTGAGCACATGCTTCGCGGACTCCGGCCGCAAGACCGAGGCCGTGGCCAGCCGGCTCGGCACGGAGCGGATCGCGAGGCTCTGGCTGTCCAGGATGTCTCCTGGACGCAGGTCCTTGCTCACGACGAGGACCCGCACCAGGTCCCAACCGGCGCGAGCTTGATCCTCGTCGTGTTTGACCTTGGCGTACGCGAGGACTCCCGCGAGCACGACAAAGACAGGCACTCCGATGCCGGCCCCCACGAAGAACCCCTCAATGAATTTCATTGCTTCATGCTAGCGCAATCGCCCAATTCATTGCAGCCCACGCCACAAAGGCCTGCTTCCGTCGTGGCGGTGGACCCGGACCGCCGGGTGCTGGTTTAACGGAACGCATGCGCCTGGCCCTCTTCGTCGCGGTGCTCCTGCTCTCGTGGAGGGCCGGGGCTGAACCGGCTCCCGCGGTCCCCCGCTTCGAGCCAGGCCCCTGCGCCGTGGAGGTCGCCGCCACGGAGCGCATCGACTGCGGCCTGCTGGTGGTGCCGGAGAACCGGCAGAAGGCGGACAGCCGCCCCATCCGCCTTCCCGTGACCCTCTTCCGCAGCCGCGCCGCGAAGCCGCTGGCGGATCCGGTGCTGTTCATGCCCGGGGGCCCGGGCCTCAGCGCGGTCGAGCACATGACCTCCGGCAAGAACAACAAGCTCCTGGACGAGCGCGACTACATCGTCCTGGAGCAGCGCGGCGCGAAGTTCGCGCAGCCGTCGCTCCAGTGCCCGGAGATCACGAAGCTCAAGGGCGAGGTGGCCGCGGGCCGGCTGCGCGGGCCGGCGGCGACCACCGCGCTGACGCAGGCGGCGGGACGCTGCCGGGCGACGCTGGCCGCGTCGGGCGTGGACCTGGACGGCTACACCAGCGAGGCCGCCGCGGATGACATCGAGGACTTGCGCAAGGTGCTCGGCGTGGCGCGGTGGAACCTCTACGGCGTGTCGTACAGCACGCGGCTGATGTTGACCGTGCTGCGGCGGCATCCCGAAGGCGTCCGGAGCCTCGTGCTGGATTCGGTGCTGCCGCCGGAGGTGAACTTCGATGAGGTCTCCGCGACGAACGTGCTGCGGGTCCTGAACCAGGTGTTCGACGGGTGCGCGGTGGACCGCGAGTGCGGCGCCAGGTATCCCGACCTGCGCGCCCGCTTCGCGACGCTGGTGGCCGACGCGGACCGCCGCCCCTTGAAGCTGTTCATCCGGGCGGCTGGCGCACCGGCGGAGGTCCGGGGCGCGCAGGTGGTGGAGGCCGTCTACTCCGCGATGCACGAACCCGTGCAGATCCCCCTCATCCCCAAACTCATCGTGGACGCCTCCGAGGGGCGCTTCGAGGCCCTGCGCGGGCTCATCAGCGGCAACCAGGGGCCTTCGGCCATGGCCTGGGGCATGCGCTATTCCGTCTGGTGCGCCGAGGAGATGCCGTTCGAGGACGCGGGGCGCATCGCCGCGCAGCTCGCGCCCGCCCTGGGCCTGGGCGGAGTGAATGAGGGGACGGCTTCACCGCAGGAGTGCCGCGCGTGGAACGTCACCGCCGCGCCCGCCGTGGAGAACGAGCCGGTGAAGAGCGACGTGCCGGCGCTCGTCTTCGCGGGCGAGTTCGACCCGGACACGCCTCCGGAGTGGGGCCACCGGCTGCTCGATTCGATGCCCAACGCGTACCCCGTCGACATGCGGGGCCGCAGCCACGCGGCCTCCTTCAACACGTGCGGCGTGAGCATCGTGCAGGCCTTCCTCCAGGACCCCTCGCATCCGCCCGCCGTTGACTGCGCGCTCAAGCGGCGCGGCGCTGACTTTTCCCTGAGCGTGCGGCACTGAGCTCGGGCACGCTTCACGCAGTGGGCGGAACCGACGAGACACCCAGGAGACACGGCAATGCGGATCACTGTGACGAGCGTGATGGTGGACGACCAGTCCAAGGCCCTGAAGTTCTACACGGAGGTCCTGGGCTTCGTGCTCAAGGTGGACGTCCCGATGGGCGGCGAACACCGGTGGCTGACCGTCGTCTCGCCGGACGCGCAGGAGGGCACGCAGCTCTTGCTGGAGCCCCTGGGCTTCGCTCCCGCGCGCGTGTACCAGAAGGCGCTGTTCGACGCGGGCATCCCGGCGGCGTCGTTCGGCGTGGATGACTGCAAGGCGGAATATGAGCGCCTGGTGAAACACGGCGTGGTGTTTCGCACCCAGCCCACGGTGATGGGCCCCGTCACCGTCGCCATGTTCGAGGACACCTGCGGCAATCTCATCCAGATGGCCCAGGTGTAGCCGCCCCGGCTATCGGCCGGTCGTCGTATGTCACCCCATGTCGGACACGGGCTATACCCTGTGTCCTGTCAGTTCATGCTTCACGAGGGGGATGTGATGACGATGCGGATTCAAACCAGGGTACCGCCGCAGGAGCCTCGCAAGGGGCTCGCGGCGGAGGGTCAGCCAGCGGGAACGGCACGCAATAACGCGGCGCAGGGGACGCCTCCGCGCCCGCCGGAAGTGGCGGCGCGCCGGGCGGGCTTCTCCGAGCAGAGCGCGTTTGTCTCCAAGCGGCCGGACGTGACGTCCACGTTCAAGCGCGAGTTCGGCGCGATGGCGTCGGACAAGCAGAAGTTCCACGAGACGATGCGGACGGTCTACGGCGAGGGCTACGACGCCGGCAAGGCCGAGCAGTACCGGCAGCAGGCCCTGAAGGGCGACTTCGGCTGGCTGCCGCCGGTGCGCACGGTGTCCGCGGAGACGCTGAACGGGGCCAACGGCGCCTACGACGCGGAATCCGGCACGGTGCTCATCAATGAGTCGCTGGACCCGTCGCTGGCGGCCTCCACCTACGTGGAGGAGGCGGGCCACCACCTGGACACGAAGCTCAACACCGAGGACACCCAGGGCGACGAGGGCGAGCTGTTCCGCCGCATCCTGTCCGGGGAGAAGCTGTCCACGAAGCAGGTGGCGGACATCCGCGCGGAGAACGACAAGGGCACCATCGTCGTGGACGGCAAGACGAAGGAGGTCGAGTTCTGGAACCCCTTCAAGGCCATTGGCGACGCGGTGGGCGGCGCGGTCAAGGCCGTGGGCAACGCGGTCGGCTCGGCGGTGAACGCCGTCGGTAGCGCGGTCACCACGGCGGCCAAGGCGGTGGGCGGCGCGGTCACCACCGCGGCCAAGGCGGTGGGCGGCGCGGTCAGCACCGCGGCGAACTGGGTGGGCGGCGCGGCGAAGACCGTCTGGGGCGGCATCAAGACGGTGGCCACTCGCGCGGGCGACGGCATCCGCAGCCTGGCCACCGGTGCCCTGAGCACCGTGGTGGGCGCGGTCCGCAACGTCGGAGAGGGGCTGGGCACCTTCTTTGGCGGCATCGGCAAGCTGTTCCAGGGCAAGTTCGGTGAAGGCTTCAAGCAGATGGGGCTGGGCCTCCTGAAGACCGTCGTGCAGACGCCCGTGGACGCGCTCTTGATGATGGGCGGCCGGGCGCTGAGCGCCATCCAGACGCTGATTGGCGTGGAGCCGCCCGCGCGCAAGCTGTCGGACAGTGAGATCGCCACGCTGAAGAGCGTCTATGGGGACTCCATCGACTACTCGCAGATGCGCATCAAGGAGGGCAACTCCGGCCTGTTCAGCACCACCGGGCGCGCGTTCACCCACGGCAACACCATCTACATCCCGCCGGACAACCTGCCCCTGACGCCGGACCTGCTGGTGCACGAGTCGGCGCACGTCTGGCAGCACCAGAACGGCGGCACGGACTACATGAGCGAGGCGCTGGTGGCCCAGCACATCGGGGACGGCTACGACTTCGAGAAGGGCCTGGACGCGGGCAAGTCCTGGAGCCAGCTCAACCCCGAGCAGCAGGCGGAGTTCCTCCAGCAGGCGCAGCTCGCCGGCTACTTCGCCAACCCCGCCGGCGGCTTCCACTACAACGGCAAGGACTACACGGCGCAGATCACCGCGGCCGTCGCCCAGGTGCGGGCCGGCGAAGGGGCTCCGTAGGCCATGAGGTCGCCGCGCGTCGCCAGCCTGGGGTGGGCCTGGGTCCTGCTCCTCTTCCTCACCGCGTGCCGTCCCGTCCTCCAGGTGTCGCTGGTGGAGGGCGCGCGGCAGCTGCCCGCTCCCCGCTTCCAGGTGGAGGACCCCGAGCACGAGGACCGCCCCCGCTACAACACCGTCCAGGTGTTGGACCGGGCAGGGGAGATGTACTGGCAGCTGCGGGCGGAGCCGTTCGGCGACCTCGCCAGCGTGGCCTCGCTGACGTACGGCGAGGCACCCCAGGGCTTCACCGTCCTGGACGGACCCCGGGCACTCCAGCCCGGGGGCCGATACGCGTTGTACGTGGTGGGTAAGAACCGGGGCACACTCCACTTCGATGTGGACGCGGAGGGCCACGTCACCCAGGCCGACCCGTAGCGGAAGGCCCTCGATCCGGAGGGGGTTGGCGCTAGCCTGGGGCCATGTCTTCGGAGCGCAACAGGGGCCGTGTTCGCACGGTGGAGGAGTGGCTGGGCCGGCTCTCCTCGCGCGATGCGGGAGCGCGCGAGGAGGCGCTGTCGGCGTTGGAGGAGCTGCTGGTGTCCGGGGCGCCGGAGTCGCGGGAGCGGACCGCGCGGGCCCTGCTGGAGGAGCTGGGGCGGCCCGGAACGGCGGTCTCGGAGCCGCTGCTCTTCCTGTTGCAGCGTGGCTGGTGGCCTCCCCAGGCGGGCCTCACCGGCCTCGCGCTCCAGAGCGTGCTTGCGGTGCTGACGCGAATGGACGCCGACGCCGCGGCGCTGGAGCACGCGGCCACGGTGCTCACCATGGTGTGCCGGGTGGATCCGTCCCAGCTCGCCGCGCTGGAGGGACTGTTCCAGCATCCCCAGGCCTCCGTCCGCAGCGCCATGGCGCGCGTCGTGGGGCGGCTGGGGACCGCCGCGTCGTCGGCGCTGCCCACGCTGCTGAAGCTGTTGGACGACGAGGAGCCCGTGGCCCTCTCCGCGCTGGAGTCCGTGGCGGCGCTCGCCCTGCTGGCCCCGGACCTCACCGCGCCCCGGTTGCTGGAAGAGGTGCGCAGGACGGACGGGGCGCGCCTCTACCTGGCCCTGGTGGCACTGCGGGGCCTGCTCCATGAGCTGTTCACGGACGAGCTGCCGGTGCCCGCGCTGCCGGGCCTGGAGTCCGCCATCCTGCGCACGCTGGGCGCGCCGGAGGCGCCCATCCGGCAGGAGGCCGCGGCCGTGCTGGGCGTGAGCGGTCCGCTGTCGCCCGCCGCCATCGCGGCCCTGCGCGAGCATCTCCGGGACGAGAGCCCCTACGTCGCGGCCCGCTCCGCCGTGGCGCTGGTGAGCGCGGGCGCTCCGGCGGCGGAGGCCCTCTTCCTGTTGAAGGGCCAGCTGGGGCCGGCCGCGTCGCGCGAGCTCCAGGAGGCCGCGGTGGCCGCCCTGGAGGACGCGGACCCGTCCCAGCTGGGACGGGCGAGGGGGATGCTGGAGACGGTGGCTCGCGACGCGGCGGGGCTCACGCGCGAGGCCCTCTTCGAGCTGCTGGGACAGCTTCCCTAGCAGCCCAGGTTGGCGCCGGGGCTCACGCCGAGCATGGAGCAGAACTGCAGGTACTTGTCGATGCGGCTCTGCACCTGGGCGGGGTTGCGGCCGTAGCACTCCACCGAGCCGTTGATGGTGCGGATGGTCTCACCGAAGCCGGCGCCGTTGACGATGGCGTTGTGCGCCGTCATGGAGCCCGCGCCGTTCTGCGTGGTCCAGAACCAGAAGCCCGTGCGCCACGCGGCGTTCGCGTCCTGGGCCAGCAGGTCCGGGTTCGCCTGGAGCGGCAGGCCCAGCGCGTTGCCCGCCGCGCAGTAGTTGCCGTTCCACGACAGCTGCATGGGGCCGCGTCCGTAGTACCGCTTGCCCGGCGCGCAGCTGCAACCCGGCGGGCCCCACGACGTGTCGCAGTAGTCCGCCTTGTTGATCTCCTCGATGTACACGAGGCCGCCCGTCTCATGCGACACGTTGGCCAGGAACGCGGCCACCTCGCGCTTGCGCGTGTCGGTGTCACCCGTCGTCGCCAGGCCCGGGAAGCCGTTCGCGGCGGCGATGAGCGCGTCGTAGCTGTAGAAGGCGTTGCGGCTGGGGAACATGGCGTTGAACATGTCGCGGGTGAGGATGCCCGCGAAGCCCGTGCCGCCGCTTCCGCCGCCGGAGACCAGGTCGAACGTCCAGCGCTGGTTGTCGCGGTCCGCGTAGTAGGGGTACTGGACGATCTGGGTGCCGTTGTCGAACGAGCCCCACGACAGGTCCATGGCCATGCCGGTGTGGCGCGGGTGGAAGCTGAACTGCGTGCCGCCCCGGTTGATGAACTGGAACTGTTGGTTGGCGCCGTCGACGTAGGTCCACTGGTGGAGGACGGCGTTCTCCGCGGTGCTGACCCCCGCGATGTCCAGGGCCTTGCCGCTGTTGACGTTGATGATCTTCCAGAACCCGCCCGACGTGGGCGAGATGTGGAACTTCTGCGCGTTGGTGCCGTTGCAGTCCCACTGCTGCACCTTCGCGCCGTCCGCCGTGCTGGACGAGGCCACGTCGATGCACTTGTTCGTCCGCACGGAGCGGATGACGTAGTCGCCCTCCGTGATGGTCGACACGACGGCGGCGCTCTCCACCCGGCCGGTGGCTTCCGGTGGAGTGCCTTCCGCCTCCGGACCCGAACAGCCGCCCAGCGCGCCCACGACTCCCAGCAACGACAGACCTCGGATCATTCCCTTGTGGTTCATGACGTCCTTTCGGTGGGTGCTACTCGTAGAACTTCAGGCTCCAGCCCGTGTTGCGTTCGGTGCCGCGCGTGTACGTGATGTTTCCCCACCACTGGAACGTGCCGGAGTACCAGTAGCGGCCGGACCAGAAGGGGTTGGGGTTGTCCGCGTTGGGCACGCCGTGGAAGGCGAGCGGGAACTTCGGCCCCGCGGGTGGGCTGGTGTTGATGTCGCCGTTGAGCAGCACGAAGGTGTGGTGGCCCACGCCCTTCGTGGAGAGCGTGGGGTCCCAGCCGCTCATCATGATGTCGCGGCGCGAGCCGAAGAGGCAGCCGTTGGACTTGAACCAATCCCAGACATAGGTCGGGTCACCGTCCAGGCGCAGGCGCAGGTCCGCGAGGCAGTAGTTCGTGTCCCAGCTCCCGTTGGCCGAGTACACGACGTGCAGCTGGCCGCTCGGGTCGATGATGGCCTCCGGGCCCTCGTTGACGCGCGTGGGCGGATTGACGTCGACCTTCTCCCACCACTCGCGGGGCTGGGAGATGACGTAGCGCCCGCCGGTGATGGTGGTGGGGCTGGACATGCGCGCGATGTAGAGCGTCTGCTCGCCGTTGCTGTCGCCCTCCCAGCCGGACCAGACGAACCAGCGCTGGTTCCGGTAGGTGAACGCCGTGCCGTCGATGGCCCACTTGTCGCCGGGCAGCGCCATCCGCACCGCCGCGGAGTAGCCCGTGTTGGGCGACGACGACGTGATGGCGTACATGCGGTGGCCACTGCCCGTGCCGGCCGCGAAGTAGATGACGTAGGTGCTGCCGTCCCGGACGATCTCGGGCGCCCACACCTCGCCCAGGCCCTGGGGGTTGCCCCACACCTGCTGCCGCACGGCCCCCGCGAGCGCGTCCACCGAGGACGCCATCCGCACGTAGAGCCGGGCGCCGTCCGACTCCACGGAGACGTACGTGCTGTCCACTCGGAGGATGGACGGGTCCGCGTTCTTGATGGACAGCCGTAGGTCCTGACGGCTCGTGCCTGACTCCTCGGGAAGGGACGCGGGCGCTTCGGGGCCACACGCCTGGAGGGTGACCGCCAGCGCCGGCATGAGAAGGAACTTCAGGGCACGCATCCACATCTCCAGGGGAAACTTTCTTTCGTCGAAGAAGAAAGTTGGCCGGGAGATCCTTAGTCAGGACATGGCTATCCAGTCAATCAGGGGAACCCTGAAAGGCTGGAAGCGGATGATTCAGCGCGTCAGGTCAGGTGCTTCAGGAAGCGCTCCGTGAAGAGGTACGCGTCCCCCGGCCACCGCGCGGACACGTAGCGTCCGTCCTCAACGACGAAGGCAGGGGCGTGGTCCGTCGCGGTGCCGCGCTTGGACAGGACGCGGGGGCCGCGCTCGAAGTGGCTCGGGTCCGCGAGCGCGGCGACGACCTCCTCCTCCACATAGGCGGGGTAGGTGCGGTAGTAGCGCCCCAGCTTCCACGCGGTCAGCAGGTACGCGGAGCGCTCCATGTACTTCGGCAGGCACGTGGTGCGCGTGCCGTGGAGCACGCTCCGGCCAGTGGCGGGATCCTTCGTGCGCGCGAGCACCAGCACGCCGTGACAGATGGCCGCGACGGGCCGCTGGAGCGCCCAGAACGCCGCCACCTTTGACTGGAGCGCCTCGCTGCCCAGGTACTGCCGCATGCCCGGTGCGTGGCCTCCGGGCAGAAGGAGCGCGTCGAAGTCCGACGGCGTCACCGCGTCCCAGGTGAGGGGTTTCTGGAAGGCCTTCGTGAGCGTGAGGTCGCCATAGAAGCGCCGGGGCTCCGGCTCCGCGCCCAGCTTCCCGAAGAGGACGCCGGTGAGCAGCAGCGGATCCGCGGCGGGCATGTGGCCCTTCTCCGTGGCGAACACGACCTCGTGGCCCGCGTCGGTGAGCATGCGCCAGGGCACGGCGACCTCGGTGACGTCGAAGTCGTGGTCGGGCAGCGGGACGAGGACTCGGCGGGCGGAGGCCATGCGGCGAGTCTTTCCCGCGTCCCTGGGGCTGACAAGCGGTCAGGAAGGCATCGGACCCGCGCCGATGCCGGGAGACTCAATAGCAACTGATGACGCCCCCCTCTGGATCTGGAACCAGTTCGACGTGTGCCCGAAGGGAGCGTCCCTCCCGTAGCTCGAGGTCTGTGCGCATGTGCGGGTAGTAAATCAAGTGCTCGAAGCGCAGCGCGTAGCGCCCAGGAGGCAGCTTCGGAAAGCGGAAGTGTCCCTGGGTATCCGTGACCACGACTCTCTCCTCCTGGAGGACGGGCGACCTCAAGGTGACAAGCGCGTCCGCGAGGGGCTGCTGGGTGACGACGTCGAAGACGGTGCCGAAGATGGCGCTGTCGGACTGGGCGCTTGTCGGGGCAGACGCCAGCAACAGCATGAGGCACGGCAGAACGTGGAGCAGGGACCTCATCGGGGAACCCCTTTCGGGTCAGGAACCGCGCTCGACTTCCATACGGTAGCCCACGCCGCGCACGGTCTGGATGGAGAAGCGCGAGGCGCTGGTCCACTTGAGCTTGCGCTTCAGGCTGGAGACGAAGTTGTCCACGGTGTGCGGATCCACCACCACGTCCGTGCCCCACACGGCGTCCAGGATCTCGTCCCGCTTGAGCGCCCGCTCGCGCTCCTTCAGGAAGAAGGCCAGCAGGTCGAACTCCTTGCGCGTCAGCTCCACCTCCGCGCCCTCGGGCGTCTCCACCCGTCGCCGGTCCAGGTCCACGCTGTAGCCCGCGAAGCGCAGCAGCTTCGCCGGGGTGACGCCGCCGCCGCGCCTCAGGTGGGCGCCCACTCGCGCCAGCAGCTCGCGCAGCCGGTAGGGCTTGCCCAGGTAGTCCTGCGCTCCGGACTCGAAGCCTCGCACCACGTCCTCTTCCAGCGTGCGCGCGGTGAGCATCAGCACCGGCACGCCCAGGCCTTCCTCGCGCAGCGTGCGGCAGAGCGCGTAGCCATCTCCATCCGGCAGCATCACGTCCAGGAGGATGAGCTGGAAGTCGCGGCGGGACAGCTGCTCGCGCGCCTCCTTCACCGTGGCGGCCTCCTCCACGGCGTAGCCGCCCTGGTGCTCCAGGTTGTCTCGCAGCGCGAGCCGCAGGTTCGGGTCGTCCTCCACGACGAGGACGGTGGGGGCGGCGGTGGTCATGCGGTGCTCCGGGCGTCAGCCTGGTACTCGGGAAGGGTCAGTTCGAAGGTGGTGCCTTCGGGGCTGGAGGCCGCCACGCGCAGCGTGCCTCCGTGCAGCCGGGCAATCTTCCGGCACAGCGCGAGCCCCAGCCCGCTGCCGGGCACCTCGCGGCCGTCGCGGCCGGACAGCCGGTAGAACTCGCCGAAGACGCGCTCCCACTCGGCCTTCGGGATGCCGGTGCCGTTGTCCGTGAAGTGCACGCGCCCTCCGGGCAGCGTCTGGACGTGCAGCTTCACGGGGCTGCGGGTGTTGTACGCGCACGCATTGCGCGCCAGGTTCGCCAGCAGCAACCGCAGGAGCTGCGCGTCCGCGTTCAGCTCGCGCGCGTCCACGTCCGCGGTCAGCTCCACGGGCACCGGCGCGCCGGACTCCAGGTCCCGGCGCAGGTTGGAGACCAGCTCGTCCAGCCGCACCGGCGCGAGCTTCGGCACCCAGCGCCCCTTGTCGATGCGGTTGAAGGACAGCAGGTTCTCCACCAGGAAGCCCAGACCGTCCGCCTCGCGGATGATGCGCGCGGGGTAGTCCTTCGCGTCCGCGCCTTCCGCCACCCGCCACTCCAGCGTCTCCGCGAGCAGCCGGATGGAGGCCAGCGGCGTGCGCAGTTCGTGCGACACCGTGGCCACGAAGTCGCTCTTGAGCTCCAGGAAGCGGTACTTGCGGTGCTGCGCCACGAAGGCCAGCGCCGCGATGATGAGCGCCAGCGCCGCGCACAAGGCCAGCATCCACGTCTTGAGCCGGTAGCGGCTCTCCAGCGCTTCCTCGCCCCGCGTCCACGCGGACGACGCCACCGCCACCGGCAGCGACGCGAGCGTCAGCACCGGCGCGTCCCCCGGCAGGGCCACGCGCCCGTCCGCCTCCAGCAGGCCGCGCTCGCGCATCTCGCGGGTGAGCCCCGTCAGGAGCCCGGGCAGGTCCAGCGCCAGCCCGCGCACGTCGCCCCCCTGGAGCGGCTCCAGGTACCAGCCGGACCGCGTCAGCACCGGCTCCAGGACCTCTTCAGGCAGCGGCAGTGGCGACGCGGCCAGCTCGCGCGCCCGGGCCTCGAAGTCCGCCACCGGCACGCCCACGCGCGCGGAGAGCGCCGACACCTTCTCCCGCAGGAAGTCGAAGTCCTCCGGCGTGAAGCGCGAGCGCTTGAGCAACAGCAGCCGCTGCAAGCCCTCCAGCCGCCCACCGCCCTGGCCATCCACGAGCCCGTCGCGCACCAGGCCCCGCATCAGGTCCGGCACCACGTCGCCCCGCGCGGACACATCCTCCAGCACCACCAGCAGCGACGGCAGGTCGCGCGTGGACGCGAGCACGAAGCGGGCGCGGTGCTGGAGCAGCGCCATCAGCGACAGCAGCGTGGCCTTCCGGTCCTTCGCCTTCAGCGCCTGCTCCACCAGCGCCATCCGCTCCAGCCGCTCGTTCCACGGGCCCTCGTCCTCGTCCGCGACCTCCGTGCCCGCGCGCAGCCTGGCGTAGCGGTCCTTCGCGGGCGCATCCCCGGCCGTGTCGAACTGCGCCAGCCGGGGCAGGACCTGCTCCCCCTGTTCCCGCAGGTACAGCCCCGGCGTGGCCACCAACGGATCCTCCTTCGCCGCGGCCAGCGTGCCGCGCGCGCGCTCCAGGCCCTCGCGCAAGGCCTGCCCCAGGGACGCGCGGGCGTACTGCTCCAGGGCCTCGCGCCGGGAGCGGAGCGAGGCTCGCGCATCCTCGCGCTCGGCGGCGAAGATGCGGTGGAGGTAGCCCAGGCCGACCCCGAGCCCGGCGAGGCCGAGCACGAGGGCGACGAGGGTGGGCAGCAGCCTGCGCGGCATCCGGATGGGCCTTACTTGATGGTGGGGACGCGGTCGGCGTCCATGGTGCGCACCGGCGCGATGGTCTCGAAGCGGTCCTCGCGGCGGTCCAGCTTCTTCGCCAGCCGGATGAGCTCACCCAGCTCCACCACGTCCTGCCGGGCCTTCAGCGGCGTGCCCAGCTCCTCCCACAGCGACACGAGCGCGTCGTAGGTGAGCGGCCGCGCCCAGTAGGAGCCGCGCAGCTTCTCCGCGAAGGCCGCGGCCACGTAGGACAGGCGGGTGGGGGATGCGGCCTTTTCGTAGGCCGGACGCAACAGCGTCACGGGCATGGCCTTCTCGATGAGGCGCGAGCTGCCACCCTCCGGAGCCTTGTAGCGGATGCGCAGCGTGCCGAAGTTGGTCTGCGACGGGTCGCGCAGCTTCACCTCGTAGAGCGCGGTGACGGCGTGGCCCGCGCCCACCTCGCCCGCGTCCACGCGGTCGTCGTTGAACTGCTGCTTGGTGAGCAGGCGGTTCTCGTAGCCGATGAGGCGGTAGCGGGACACCGTCTTGCGGTCGAACTCCACCTGGAGCTTCACGTCCTTGGCCACCACCTGGAGCGTGCCGGTGAGGTTCTGCACGAAGATGCGGCGGGCCTCCTCCAGCTTGTCCACGTAGGAGTAGTTGCCTTCACCCACCTGGGCCAGCCGCTCCATCAGCACGTCGTTGTAGTTGCCCATGCCGAAGCCCACGGTGGACAGCGTGATGCCCGCCGCCGCCTGCTGCTTCACGCGCGCCCAGATGCCATCCGCCTCGGTGATGCCGTTGTTCGCCACGCCGTCCGAGCAGAGGATGATGCGGTTGATACCGCCCTTGACCATGTTGCTCGCGGCCAGCGCGTAGCCCAGCTCCATGCCGGCCTGCGCGTTGGTGGACCCCTCCGAGTGGAGGCTGTCGATGGCGCCCAGGATGCTGGCCTTCTGCGTGGCATTGGTGGGCGCGAGCACCTGGCGGGCCTCGCTGCCATAGACGACGATGGACACCCAGTCGCGCTCATCCAGCGCGTCCACCAGCAGGCGCAGCGAGCGCTTCACCAGCCCCAGCCGGTTCTCCATGTCCATGGAGCCGGACACGTCGATGACGAAGACGAGGTGACCCGGCTTGCGCTGGGCGGCGCTCACGTCGCGCGCCTTCACGCCGATGTGCACCACCTGGTAGCCCTTGCGCGCGGGGGAGGGGAAGCCCTCCACGTTCACGCTGAAGGGCGCGTCCGGGGCGTTGGCGTAGCCGTAGTCGAAGGTGTTGACGAACTCCTCCACGCGCACGGCCTGCTCGTCCGGCAGCGCGCCGCGCTCCAGGTAGGCGCGCGTCAGCGTGTACGACGCCGTGTCCGTGTCCACGGAGAAGGTGGAGAAGCGCTCCTCCTCCGTGTCCACGGTGGGGTTCACGCCGTAGCCCTTGAAGTACATGTCGAAGAAGCGCTGGTTCTTCGGGGCCACGGTGCGCTCCGGCGCGGGCTGCGGCGTCGGGACCGCCGAGGCCTGGGGCGCGCGGTACGTCGTCTGCGCCGTGCCGTCCGGGACGAGGATGTGCATGTACGGCAGGGCCCAGGAAGGGGCGCGGGCGCGGTCATCGGTGCTGTTCGGATCACCGTCGAGCGACGGGTTGTTCGTGCTCAGGCCCTCCACGACGTAGCCACCGGAGCCACGGGACCCGCCCTGCACGAACTCGCTGCTGAGCGGGCTGCCATTGATACCGAAGGCCGGGTCGGTCGTGCTCAGGCCGTCCACCACGTAGCCGTTCTCGGGCCCGGACGGGCCGTTGATGGACACGCCGTACTGGTCGGACTGGGCGCCCGGGGCGAGCTGCTCCATGGACTGCGATGCACCACCCTTGGCCCCCGGGCGTGCCACCGCGATGCGCTTGATGAACTCCGGGTCCACGTCGACGCCCTGGTTCGACGAGCCCACGTCGATGGTGGGCGGGCCGCCAACGAGCGTCGTCGAAATGAAAGGCTCGGGGACCATCTCCACGTTCAGGCGGATGGTGCGGTTGGCCAGCAGCTGGATTTCAGAGCGGGAGTAGGGCTTGAGCGACTCCTTCTCGAACCGCACGGTGTACGTGCCGGCGGGAAGCTGGGGAATCCGGTAGTTCCCCTGGGCGTCCGTCATGACCGTCTGCTCGCCCTGCGAGGTCGGTGCACTCGCGGTGACGACCACGTCCGGCACGGGCTTCCTGGTGGTGACGTCAATCACCGTGCCGATGATGACGCTCTTGCCGACGCTGCCCGCGGCCGGCTGGGCCAGCACGGGCTGGGCGGACGTCATCAGGAGCAGGGCTATGGCACTTCTCAGGAGGGACTTCAGCATGGACCACCTCTCGCGCATCAGGGTGGAGCCATCATCCGGATGCGACCCGCATCGAACCGCACGGCGGGCTCGTCTCCTCATCATGGTTTCATCATGACGGGAAATCGTGCCGGGGGCCGGGTGTCTGATTAGAAAGGCCGTCCATGACGGCACTCGACACCCTCTTTCCCTCCGAAGAGCAGATTCCCCCGGGAGTGCGGCTCCCTGCGTACCTGGAGCAGCGCGAGTACCTGGTGGGAGGTGAGCTGCGCACCTGGGCGGGTGAGCTCAACCCCGTGGCCAGCCCCGTGTTCGTCCGGACCCCGGAAGGGCTGAAGCAGAAGGTGATTGGCGCGACGCCGCTGCTCACCTCGCGTGAGTCCCTGGACGCGCTCGCGGCGGCGGTGAAGGCGTACGACTCCGGCCGGGGCGTCTGGCCATCCCTGAAGGTCGCCGAACGCATCGAGCACGTGGAGCGCTTCCTCACCGCCATGCGCGCCCAGCGCACCGCCGTGGTGAACCTGCTGATGTGGGAGATTGGCAAGACGCAGCCGGACTCGGAGAAGGAGTTCGACCGCACGGTGGACCTCATCGTGGAGACCATCCGCGCGCTGAAGGAGCTGGACCGCACCTCGTCCCGCTTCGTGCAGGACCAGGGCATCATGGCGCAGATCCGCCGCGCGCCCATGGGCGTGGCCCTCTGCATGGGGCCGTACAACTACCCCCTCAACGAGACCTTCAGCACGCTCTTCCCCGCGCTGCTCATGGGCAACACCGTGGTGTTCAAGCCCGCGAAGTTCGGCGTGCTGCTGGTGCGCCCGCTGCTGGAGGCGTTCCGCGACTGCTTCCCGCCCGGCGTCATCAACATCATCTACGGCCGCGGCCGGGAGACGGTGGGCGCGCTGATGGAGAGCGGGCAGGTGGACCTGTTTGCCTTCATCGGCACCAACAAGGGCGCCAGCGAATTGAAGCGAATGCACCCGCGCCCGCACCGCCTCAAGTCCGTGCTGGGCCTGGACGCGAAGAACCCGGCCATCATCCTGGAGGACGCGGACCTGGATAACGCCGTGAAGGAGTGCATCACCGGCACGCTGTCCTTCAACGGCCAGCGGTGCACGGCGCTCAAGCTGCTGGTGGTGCACCGGAACATCGTGGACGCGTTCCTCGCGAAGTTCACCGCCGCCGTGGACAAGCTCAAGCCCGGCATGCCCTGGGACCCGGGCGTCGCCGTCACGCCGCTGCCGGAGCCCGGCAAGGGGACGTACCTCCAGGGGCTGGTGGACGACGCCGTGTCGAAGGGCGCCCGCGTGGTGAACCAGACGGGCGGGCAGGCGTCGCGGTCGTTCTATTCACCCACCGTGGTGTACCCGGTGACGAAGGACATGCGGCTGGCCACCGAGGAGCAGTTCGGCCCGGTGGTGCCGGTGATGGTCTTCGACGACGACGCGGAGGCCGTGCGGCTGGTGGTGGAGTCGCACTTCGGCCAGCAGCTCAGCCTGTTCGGGAAGGACTCGGCGCGCATCGGGCGGTTCATCGACGCGTTCTCCAACCAGGTGGGGCGCATCAACCTCAACTGCCAGTGCCAGCGCGGGCCGGACACCTTCCCGTTCAACGGCCGCAAGGACTCCGCGGAAGGGACGCTGTCCGTGGCGGACGCGCTGCGGGTGTTCTCCATCCGCACGCTGGTGGCCACGAAGACGACGCCGGACAACACGGCGCTCGTCCAATCCATCCTGACCCGCAGAGAGTCGGATTTCCTCACCACGGACTTCCTCTTCTAGTCCGGCCTTGGCCTCGGGTGCTAAGCCTGGGGCCATCCCATGGCGCCGCGCACGACGACCCTCGAATTGCACAAGGAAGAGATGAAGTTCTCCGCGGGGCACTTCACCATCTTCTCCGCCACGCACCGCGAGAACCTGCATGGGCACAACTTCTCCGTCTACGTCGCGCTGACGGGGGAGGTGTCCGAGGATGGCCTGCTGTCGGACTACGGTCCGCTCAAGCAGGCCATCATCGCCCGCTGCAAGGCCTGGAATGAGACCTTCTTCCTGCCTGCCCACTCCCAGCACCTGCGGCTGGAGCGGGACGCGCAGGGCAACCACGTGGCGCACTTCAACGGCGAGGAGCTGCGCTTCCTGGCGCGCGACGTGACGGTGCTGCCGGTGGCCAACGTGTCGCTGGAGGAGCTGGCGCGCGTCTTCGGCGAGGAGCTGGTGGGGGATGGCAGCGGCATGGCGCGCGACCACGTCACCCAGCTGGTGGTGAAGTGCGCCTCGGGCCCCGGACAGTGGGCCTCCTGGGAGTGGAAGCGCGATGCCTGATCAGGTCCTCATCACCGGCGCCAGCCGGGGCATCGGGCGGGCGACGGCGGAGCGGTTCCGGAAGGAGGGCTGGCGCGTCATCAACGTCGCGCGCGGCCCGTGCACCGTGCCGGACGTCGTCAACGTGCGGGTGGATCTGGCCGAGCCGGGCTGGGAGCCCGCGGTCGAGGAAGCGCTGCGCGACGGCGCCGGCCAGGGACGCCTGTGCGTCGTGCACAACGCTGCCCTCTACGAGCGCGACGACGCGCTGACCATGGACGCGGACCACCTGCGCCGCGTGCTGGAGGTCAACGTCGTGGCCCCGCTGGTGCTCAACCGTCTGGCGCGGCCGCTGCTCACGGACGGCTCGTCACTGCTCTACGTGTCGTCCACGCTGGGGGAGAAGGCCGTGAAGGGCGTGGCGTCCTACGTGACGACCAAGCACGCGCTCATCGGGATGATGCGGGCCACCTGCCAGGACCTGGCGGGGACCCGGGTCCACACCGCCGCCGTCTGCCCGGGCTTCACGGACACGGAGATGCTCCGCGAGCACATGGGCGGGGACCCCGCCGTGCGTGCGAACGTGGCGGGGATGACGACCTTCGGACGGCTCATCACGCCGGAGGAGATCGCCGGCGTGCTCTACACCTGCGCCACCACCCCCGTCCTCAATGGCGCGGTCATCCACGCCAACCTGGGACAGGTGGAGCGCTGAAGCGGCTTCAGCCTTCCGCGGCGTAGACGGTGCACGAGGACGTGCAGGTCTCCGCGACGCGGATGCGGGCGACGGTGGTGCCCGGCACGCTCACGCGCTCGAAGAGCCACGCGGCCAGCAGCTCGCTCGTGGGGTTCTCCAGGCCGGGGACGTCATTGAGCAGCCGGTGGTCCAGCTGGGCGTGCAGCGGCTGCCAGGCGGCGTTCAGCTCCGCGAAGTCGACAATCCAACCGAACTGGGGATGCACGGGGCCGCGCAGGGTGATCTCGATGCGGTAGCTGTGGCCGTGCACCCGCGAGCACTTGTGCCCCTCGGGAACGTTGGGCAGGCGGTGCGCGGCCTCGAAGGTGAACTCCTTCGAGATTTCAGTGACGAGGGTAGGCTTCTTCACGGGAACGGCCTCCAATGGGCGGCCTTGTATCCGCGTTCCCCCCCTGCGTCCACGGGTCGTCTCAGGGGACGGGCAGTCAGACGCCGAGTGCGGTTCCCAACCGTGCGAGCAGCCCCGGCCAGCCCGGCTTCATCCCCTCGAAGGCGCGGCGGCCCATGGGCGAGTCCAGGTTGAAGCCCTCGTGCGTGAGGGTGAGGCGCGTCCCGGTGCCCTCCGGCGTGAGGCGCCAGGTGAGGGTCGTGTCGAGCGTGCCCGTCGCGAAGCTGTATTTGAGCAGCCGCTCCGGTTCCACCACGAGCACCTCGCACGGCTGCTGACCCCACGGGCCCATGTCGAGCGTGAAGCGGTGGCCCACGACGGGTCGCACGTCGCCCGCGGCCCACCACTTCGCGTGCAGCGCCGGGTCCGTCAGGGCCTTCCACACGGCGGCGGGCGGATGGGCATACACGTGGTCCAGCTGGATGATGGCGGGGGGATTCATTTGCGTGACTCCTCGTCGAGCACGTCCTCGAGCGCGGCAAGCCGCTGCTTCCAGTAGTGCGTGAAGGCCTTGAGCCAGTCGTCCACCTCCGACAGCGGACGCGGATCCAGGTGGTAGTAGCGCTCCCGGCCGCGCGGCTCCTCGCGGACGAGCTGGGCCTTGCGCAGGACCTGGAGGTGTTCGGAGACGGCGGGACGGCCCAGGTCGAAGCCGCTGGCCAGGTCGTTCACCGCGCGCGGCCCCTTGCGCAGCTGCATCAGGATTTCGCGGCGCACCGGATTGGCGAGCGCCGAAAAGACATCCGCTTCGGGCATGGCTGGGATTGATACGTCGGAAATATCCGACGCGTCAAGGGGCGCCCGTGGCGGG
>NZ_RAVW01000320.1 GCF_003611585.1 Corallococcus exercitus
GGGGCGGGCAGGGGCGGCGGGCGGTTGGCCGGGCTCATCGAAAAAAGACAACCCGTGAGCGCACTCGGGCGAGCAGCGACGAATGAAAGGTCGGGGCCGGACACACAGTCTGGCAAGCACCAAGCGAGACCCGCCATGTCTTCATGGAGTTGCCGTGTCGCGACAGCACAGCGT
Organism: Corallococcus exercitus; assembly: GCF_003611585.1. Taxonomy (GTDB): domain Bacteria; phylum Myxococcota; class Myxococcia; order Myxococcales; family Myxococcaceae; genus Corallococcus; species Corallococcus exercitus. Next base: position 175 of record NZ_RAVW01000320.1, read on the forward strand.
GAACTGGATGACGCGCTCCGCGTCCGTTACCAGGTCTTTGGCGGGGAGATGCGGATGCTGGGGCCCAAGCGCCCGCGTGCGCCGCGCGAGGCGGACTGCTTCGACACGCTCCGGACCACCGCCCACGTCGTCGTCTACGCAGCCGCGGAGCCGGTGGCGACCGCCCGGCTGCTGATGCCCAACGCGGAGGTGGCCGCCTTCGCGGACACGCTCGTGGGACTGGACATCGAGAAGAAGCTCGACCTGTCGGAGCTCGTTGCGCCGGGCCGCGTGTTCGCGGAGACCACGCGCTACTGCGTCACCCAGCGCTACCGCCATTCAGCGGTGCTGCGCCTCCAGGCGGGCCTGTACCGCGAGAGCCGCCGGCGCGGCGTCACCCACTGGATCGCCGCGGCCAACATGGAGACGGACTCCCAGGAGGAGGCGGACCTCTACTTCCAGGCCGCCGCGCGCCGGGGCTGGGTGAGCGACCGCTTCCGCGTGAGGACCCGGGAGTTCCCCCCGCCGCCCACGGAGCCCCTGGCGGCCCGCCTCACCGCGGAGCAGCGCGCGCAGGCCCGCCAGGGCCACCTGGACGCACTGCGCATGCCGCGCGTGCTGTCGCTGTTCGCGGACAAGATGGGGGCGCGCTTCATCGGTCCGCCTCACTTCGACCCCGCGTTCAATCGCTTCACCGTGCCGCTCGTCGCCGCGCTGGAGGCGATTCCCCAGCGGACGCTGGACCTCTTCGACTCGCTGGACGCCGACGCCGCCTGACCCCAGGCCGGCGCGCTCCTTCCCCCCTTCACCCTCAACGCAACACCCAACGGGCCTTCACGGGCCCCTGTCAGGAGACGTGTATGTGCAAGCAGCCCAGGCATGAGCAGACGGCGAAGACGGACTGGTTGGATTCCCTGCGGCACGAGGCTCGGATGCTCGTGCACGAGCTGGACGCGGCGCCGGGCGTCCGTCGCCTCTTCGAGGGGCGCATCCGCCAGGACGACTACGTCCACTACCTCGTCCAGTCGTACCAGTATGTGCGCTGGAGTTCGGAGTTCTTCTCCGAGTCCGGCGAGCGCGTTCACCGCGAGGGGCGGAACCCCATCCTCGCGGAGCTCCTCTTCCAGAAGGCGCGCGAGGAGCAGGGCCATGAGCAGTGGCTGCTCAGGGACCTCAAGGCCCTGGGCTGGACGCAGGAGCGCGTGGAGCGCGCGCCCATCAGTCCCGCCGTGCGCGCCTACGTGGAGTGGAACCGCTTCACCTCGCAGGTGGGGGTGCCCACGGCGTTCCTGGGCACGGCCTATGTGCTCGAGTACCTCTCGGTGAACCGCGCCCCAGGCTCCGTGGACAGGCTGGTCGCGGAGAGCGGCATCCCGAACATCGACAAGGCCGTCCTGTTCCTCAAGGGCCACGGCGCCGCGGATGGCGAGCACGTGGCGGACCTGGAGTCGGCCCTGCGCACGCACACGTCTCCGGAGGAGCAGGCCGCGCTCCTGCTTTCCGCCCGCACCACGCGCGCCCTGTTCCCGAAGTTCTTCCGGGAGCCCTGAGCGCGCCCCGGGCCTCCTCACCCCGGCTTCTGTCTCCAGGCGGCCTGGTAGAGGAGGTCCGTGCGGCTCTCGATGCCCAGCTTGGGGAAGATGTTGCGCAGGTGCGTCTTCACCGTGTTGAGCGTGAGGCCCAGGTCCTCGGCGATGGTCTCGTTCGACCAATTGCTGAGGAGCCCCTGGACGACCTCCGCTTCGCGCTTGGAGAGCTTCTGGCGCCAGGCTTCCGGCATGGGGATGGCCCGCGAGCACTCCTGCAACACCAGCACCCAGGGACGGCTGCCGCGCTGCTCCGGCAGCTCCACGAACGTCACCTTCAGGTCGTGCTTCCCCCCGGAGCGCATCCACGTGTCCACGCCCAGGGCCCGCTTCGTCCCCGGCGCCCGGAGGCGTGTCAGGTGCTCGCGCAGCTCCTGGGGCAGGCGCGAATCGTCCGCCTTCAGCTCCTCCGGGTACCAGCGCCGCAGGAGCTCCGTCGCTCCCGGTGTCCGCAGCTTCTCGTGCTCCGGTGGATCCATCACGACGCACTCGGCGCCCTGGTGGCGGAAGAGGGCGTCCAGGAGGTCGCCCCGTGTCGCCTCGTTTCCGAACAGCCGGCAGTTGCGCACCGTGTTCGTCAGGTAGGGCGTCAGGTCTTCGAGGAGGGCCTGCTCCCGCTCGGAGAAGGGCAGGGTGTGCTCCCGGTACAGCGTGAAGCCGCCGTGCCAGTCCTGCCGCAGGTCCAGCAGCACCGCCATCACGTGCTCCAGCGGCAGCCCCAGCTCCCGGCAGCGCAGGTACAGGAGGCTGCGCTTCAATTCCTTGCGCGACAGCATGTCCGAGTCTCGCAGCACCACGTTGGGCTGCTTCACCACCGACTCGCGCACGAAGTCCACCGCGGCCAGCTCCGGGTAGTGCGCGAAGAGGATGCCCGGCGCCCCCAATCCCATCCACTCGTAGTCCCCGGGCCGCTCCGGCCTGGACACGCACACCGCCGCGTAGTCACACGGCAACAGCTGCGCGAGGGTCCCCTGGGCCCGGGCCAGGACCTCCGTCAAATCCAGGGAGCTGGAGAGCACCTGGGTCAGCTCGAGCAGGAGCGCCTGTTCGCGCGCGGTGAGATCCATTCGACGGGCCTCCTTCCATCCGGTCCGTGCAAGGACATACCGGCGGAGAGGCCCAGGGGTCTGTACCCCGCAATGGGTATGGACGGGCTTCGCTCACACGAAGCCCGTCCACGTCTGTCATTGGCGTGTCTGTAGATGCCGTGGCGGCGTCAGTTGCCCGCGCTGCCTTCCACCGGCGGCGTACCCGTGGTGGGGCTCGCGGAGCTGCCCATCTTCTTGTTCTGGTCCCAGGCCGGCGGCGTCACTTCCATCTGCGCCCCCTTGTTGCCCGGGGTGCCGGAGTTCGCGGCGCCCGGCTCCGCGGCGGCCGAGTGATCGCTCGTGCTGTTGCTCCCCTGCTCGGTGGAGCCGGAGCCGCCGACGCCTTCATCCACGCTGCCCGGCGCCACGGCGTTGTCGTCCGCCGCGTCGGCGGGCTTGAGGTCCTCGGAGTCCGAGGAGGCGGCGCCCGAGCCGCCCGTGGCCTTGTCCCAGCGCTCCGCGCTGTCCTGGGGCGCGTCCGTGGACGGCTCCTGGAGGGGCGGAGTCTCGTGGTCGGTGTGGCTCTGCGCGAACGCCTGGCCAGAGAAGGCGAGTGCTGCCAGTGCTGCCATCAGGGGGAGCTTCATGGGTGGCTCTCCTTCGAAGAACGTGTGTGCTTCGAAGGTGGCGACCGTTGGGTGGGAAACAAGCGCTTGACGCACACCCGGCCCCAAGCCGCATCCCCGCTCGCAGGGCGGACAGGCGGCCTTCAGCCCGTCAGCGCCCGCGGGGGCACCGAGCCCACGGCCCAGGCGGTGAGCTTTCGCAGCAGCTCACCGCGGTCCTCCGGCACGGAGAAGAGGTGGTCCGCGCGCGGGTAGAAGGCGTAGGTGACGCGGCCCTCCAGCTTCAGCGGCGAGAGCATCTCGTAGAACTGGCGCTCGTGGTTGAAGGACAGCCCCATGCCCCCGGAGAACACGAAGCACAGGCTGACGCCGCGCTCCAGCAGGTGCTGGTAGTCCTGCGTCAGCTGTGAGCGCTCGGGGTACTCGCGGGTGTAGACCTCGTCGGCCTCGCCGGCTTCGCGCAGCTGGGCGGGCAGCTTTCGCTTGCGCAGGAAGCGGGTCCACCGGCGGGGGCTCAGGTAGCGCAGGTGGAAGCGCAGGTGGTAGCCCAGCGTGCGGTACGTGTACCCGTCGATGAAGGCCGCGGCCACCACGCGCTCATCGGCCACCGTCACCGCGTGCGCGCTGTCCACGCCGGAGCACAGGCCGATGAGCGCGAAGCGCTTCTGGCCCTTCTTCTGCTCCAGGTAGTCGAGCGCCGCGCGCGTCTCCTCGCGGGCGCGCTGGAACTCGTCGGAGCCTCCCTCGCGGCGCGGACGGCTGTCGCCCAGGCCTGACAAATCAAAGCGCAGCGTGGTGACGCCGCGCCCCGCCAGCTGCCGGGCCAGCTCCACCCACAGCCGGTACGGGCCCACGTGGTGGTTGAGGCCCACGTTGGACAGCACCACCGCAGGCGCTTCCGGCAGGACCTTCGCCGGGTCGGGTTCCGTGAGGATGCCCACGAGGCTCTGCTCGGGGCCGAAGGTACAGATGCGCTCGCGCATCACGCGGCCTCCTTCAGGAGCGTGGTGATGGTCTGCAGGATGCGGTTGGACAGGAGCGCGGACTCCTGGCCTCCCGCGCCCTCCTCGGGCACCAGGTGGTGCTGGAAGGGCAGGCCCGTTGACTCCAGGCGCTCCTGGAGGCGCTGGTACTCCGGCCGGGGGGCGCCGGCCACCAGGTGCGTGCGCGTCGCGGGCCACGCGGGCAGCGCGGCCAGGTCCAGCGCGAGGATGTCGTCGCGCAGGGCGCGGGGGAACGCGAAGCCGAGCAGCTCCTGGCGCACCTCCAGCGGGCTCTCGGGCTGAGGATACAGGGTGCGGGTGGCCCGGCGCGCCTGGAGCAGCTCCAGCTCCTGGATCCACGCGTCACCCTGCACCAGCGGCTCCCAGAGCACGAGCGCGGCGGTGGACAGCCCCTCCGTCGCGGCACGCACCGCGAGCGCCGCGCCCAGGCGCAGGCCCACGAGCGCCACGCGCTGCACGCCCGTCAGATCCTGCAATTCAGTGGCGGCGAGGCGGATGTCCTGGACCCACGTGGACACGCGGCCCTCGTGGACCTCTCCGGCCGAGTCCCCCGTGCCGTAGTAGTCGAAGCGGAAGACGTGGAAGCCTTCGCGCGAGAGCATCCCGGCCAGCTTCCGGAAGGCCCAGTGCGTCAACATGTACTCCTGGGCGGCGGGATAGCAGAGCACCACCCCGATGGCGCGCTCGGCGCCCTGCGCGGGGTGGTGGATGCCAAAGAGCTGCCGTTCGGAGGTGCCGAAGAAGCAAGGCGTCACGGTCTGACCATTCTCCTTGGAGGGTCGCTCAGTCCGAGCGACCCGGCAGGTTCCGCTTCAGCTTATTGAACAAGCGTTGCGCCAAGGGAACAGAAGTCTCCTGGGTGGCAGGCTTTGGCGGCGTGACGGGCTGCGTCCTGGCGGTCGAGGTAGCAGCCGGCGCCACGGGCGCGAGCTGCGAGGCCACCTGCTCCAGCGTGTTGAGCAGGAGCGTGCGCGGGTGCAGCTCCTGGTTCAGCTCCTTCCGGACGCGCATCACCACCTGGAAGGACAGGAGGGAGTGCCCGCCAATGTTGAAGAAGTTGTCGTGCACGCCCACCTGCGCGATGCCCAGCACCTCCCGCCAGATGCGCGCCAGGTGCTGCTCCGTCGGCGTGCGCGGCGCGACGAAGGCGTCCTCCACGGGACGCGCGGTGCCCGCCGGGGGCGGGAGGGCCTTGCGGTCCACCTTGCCATTCGGCGTGAGCGGCAGCGCCTCCAGCTCCACGAAGTGCTGCGGCACCATGTACTGCGGCAGCTGCGAGCGCAGGTGCTTGCGAAGCTCCGTGTCCGTGTAGGCCTGTCCCGGCTTCGTCACGAGGTACGCGACGAGGCGGCGGTCACCCGGGCGATCCTCACGCACGAGGGCCACGGCCTGGGCCAGGGAGGGGTGCGAGGCGAGCGCCGCCTCGACTTCACCCAGCTCGATGCGGAAGCCGCGCAGCTTCACCTGCGAGTCATTGCGGCCCAGGTACTCCACGGTGCCGTCGGCCAGCCAGCGGGCCAGGTCGCCCGTGCGATACATGCGCTCGCCGGGGCGGAAGGGATTGGGCAGGAAGCGCTCCTGCGTCAACTCCGGCCGGTGCAGGTAGCCCAGCGTCACGCCGTCGCCGCCGATGTACAGCTCGCCCGCGACGCCCACGGGCACCGGGGCCAAATGCGCGTCGAGGAGGTAGAGCTGGGTGTTGGCGATGGGCCGGCCGATGCGGATGGCGGAGAGCGGAGGCTGCACGCGCCAGGTGGTGGACCAGACGGTGGTCTCCGTGGGGCCGTACATGTTCCAGAGGCTGGCGACGCGGGCGAGGAGCGTTTCAGCCAGCTCACGCGGAAGCGCCTCACCACCGCAGAGGGCCTTGAAGCCGGGGCGGGGCTGCCAGCCGGCCTCCAGCAGCAGGCGCCAGGTGGAGGGCGTGGCCTGCATGACGGTGACGGCGTTGGACTCCAGCGCGGCCTTGAGCAGCGCACCGTCGGAAGCCGTGTCACGCGAGGCGAGCACCACCTGGGCGCCGGTGGTGAGCGGCAGCAGCAGCTCCAGCACGGCGATGTCGAAGGAGAGCGTGGTGACGGCCAGCAGCACGTCCTGCGAGGAGAGGCCGGGAGCCTCCTGCATGGTGCCCAGGAAGTTCACCACCGCGCGGTGCGGCACGCGCACGCCCTTCGGCTTGCCCGTCGAGCCCGACGTGTAGATGACGTACGCCACGGCTTCGGGCGTGACGCCGGGAACCTCGGGGGCGGTGTCCGCCTGCGACGTAGTGTCCTCGACGAGGAGGGCCTTCGCCGTGGTGGAGGGCAGGGTGCCCTGGATCGCGCGCTGCGTGACGATGAGCGACAGCTTCGCGTCCTCGACCATGAAGGCCAGGCGCTCGGGCGGGAAGCCGGGGTCGAGCGGGACGTAGCCCGCGCCCGCCTCCAGGATGCCCAGCAGGCCCACCACCATGTCCGGGCCGCGCTCGGTGAAGAGGCCGACGAGGCCTCCCGGCGCGACCCCCTCCTGCTTGAGCGCGTTCGCCACCTGGTGGCCGCGCTGCAGGAGCTGACGGTAGGTGAGCGTCACGGCGCCGGAGCGCAGGGCCACCGCGTCGGGCGTGGCCTGGGCCTGTGCGGCGACGAGCGTGTGGACGAAGGCGCTCCGGTCGAACGGCCTCTCGGTGGCGTTCCAGTCCACCAGCACGCGCTGCTTCTCCGCCTCGGGCAACAGCGGCAGGCGCGACACGGGGACTCCCGCGTCGGACACCGCGGCCCGCAGCAGCGTGCGGATCTGCTCGAGCATGCGGACGACGGTGTCCCGCTCGAACAGGTCGGTGTTGTAGTCCATGCCGCCGACGATGCCGTTCGCCGTCTCCTTCACCCAGAAGCTCAGGTCCAGCGGCGTCGCGTGCGCGTGCACGTGCACCTGGCCGTAGGTGAGGTCGCCCAGCTTGGAGCCGCGGTTGCGGACATCCTGGAACGTGAAGAACGTCTGGAACAGCGGCGTGCGGCTCAGGTCGCGCTGCACACCCAGCTGCTGCATGAGCAGCTCGATGGGCATGTCCTGGTGGCCGAACGCCTCCATGCACGTGGTGCGCACGCGCTCCAGCAGCTGCCGGAACGTCAGCTCCGGCGCCAGCTGCGTGCGCAGGACGAGCGTGTTCACGAAGAAGCCCAGCAGGTCCTCGACCTCCGGATGCGAGCGGCCCCGGATGGGCGTGCCCACGACCAGGTCTTCCTGGCCGCTGTAGCGGTGCAGCAGCGTCTTGAACGCCGTGAGCAGCACCATGTACAGCGTGGCGTTGGACTCGCGGCCCAGCTTCGTGAGCGCGTCCACCTCCGCGCCGGTGAGCACGAAGGGCTCCGTGCCGCCCTTGAGGCTCATCTGCGCGGGGCGCGGCTTGTCCGTGGGCAGCTCCAGCGCGGGCAGGTTCCCGGAGAGCTTCCCCTTCCAGTAGCGCGCCTGGCGCTCCAGCTCCTCGCCCTGGAGCCAGCCGCGGTGCCACTCGGTGAAGTCCGCGTACTGGATGGGCAGGGCGGGGAGGTTGGGCTCCTGGCCCCGGGTGAGCGCGGAGTAGATGACGTCCAGCTCGCGCAGGAACACGTCGAACGACCACCCATCCCAGATGAGGTGATGGGGCATGAAGAAGAGGACGTGCTCGGTGGCGCCCAGCCGGAACAGCGTCAGCCGGAACAGCGGCGGCGCGGTGATGGGGATGGACTCGTCCGCCAGCGCCTGGAGGCGGCGCAGCAGGTCCTCCTCGCGCTGGTGCACGGGGACGGTCTCCAGGTCCACCGGCTCCAGCTCCACCGTCAGCGACGGGGCCACGTGCTGCACCGGCGTGCCCTCATCCCACCGCACGAAGGTGCGCAGGGACGCCTGTCGCTCCAGCAGCTTGTTGAAGCTGAAGCGCAGCGCGCCCACGTCCAGCGCGCCGTGGAGGCGGAACGCGGAGGGCAGGTTGTAGACGGCGGTGCCCGGGTTGAGCTGCTCCAGGAACCACAGCCGCTGCTGCATGAGGGACAGCGGCGCGGGCTCGGTGCCGGCGCGGGGCGAGATGCGCTGCGCGGGGCTCGTGGCCCCATCGTCGCCGCGCACCAGCCGGGCCAGCTTCTCCACGGTGGGCGCCTCGAACATGCGGCGCAGCGTGAGGCTGACGTCCAGATCGCGGCTCGCGCGCGTGAGGGCCTGCGACGCCAGCAGCGAGTGGCCGCCCAGACGGAAGAAGTCCGCCGTGACGCTCACCCGGCGCAGTCCCAGCACGTCCGCGAAGATGGCCGCGAGCTTCTGCTCCGTCTCGTCGCGAGGCGCGACGTAGGCGTCCTCCTGCGACTCCACCTGCGGCGAGGGAAGGGCCTTGCGGTCCACCTTGCCGTTCGGCGTGAGCGGCAGCGCGGGCAGGGCCACGAAGTGCTGCGGCACCATGTACTCCGGCAGCCCCTGCTTGAGGTGCGCGCGGAGGACTTCATCCAAGGGAGTCGTCTGCCCGGGCCGAGCAATGAGGTACGCGACGAGGCGACGGTCGCCCGGGCGATCCTCGCGCACGAGGGCCACGGCCTGGGCCAGGGAGGGATGCGAGGCGAGCGCCGCTTCGACTTCACCCAGCTCGATGCGGAAGCCGCGCAGCTTCACCTGCGAGTCATTGCGGCCCAGGTACTCCACGGTGCCGTCGGCCAGCCAGCGGGCCAGGTCGCCCGTCCGGTACATGCGCTCGCCGGGACGGAAGGGATTGGGCAGGAAGCGCTCCTGCGTCAACTCCGGCCGGTGCAGGTAGCCCAGCGTCACGCCGTCGCCGCCGATGTACAGCTCGCCCGCGACGCCCACGGGCACCGGGGCCAAATGCGCGTCGAGGAGGTAGAGCTGGGTGTTGGCGATGGGCCGGCCGATGCGGATGGCGGAGAGCGGAGGCTGCACGCGCCAGGTGGTGGACCAGACGGTGGTCTCCGTGGGGCCGTACATGTTCCAGAGGCTGGCCACGCGAGCGAGGAGCGTTTCAGCCAGCTCCCGCGGAAGGGCCTCGCCGCCGCAGAGGGCCTTGAAGCCGGGGCGGGGCTGCCAACCAGCCTCCAACAGCAGGCGCCAGGTGGAGGGCGTGGCCTGCATGACGGTGACGGCGTTGGACTCGATGGCCGCCTTGAGCAGCGCACCGTCGGAGGCGGTGTCGCGCGAGGCGAGCACCACCTGAGCACCGGTGGTGAGCGGCAGCAGCAGCTCCAGCACGGCGATGTCGAAGGAGAGCGTGGTGACGGCCAGCAGCACGTCCTGGGCGGAGAGGCCCGGGGCCTCCTGCATGGTGCCCAGGAAGTTCACCACCGCCCGGTGCGGCACGCGCACGCCCTTCGGCTTGCCCGTCGAACCCGACGTGTAGATGACGTACGCCACGGCCTCCGGAGAGACGTCCTGCGCCGGGAGCGCGGACTCCGGCTGCGACGCCGTGTCCTCGATGCGCAGGGGCTTCACGCTCGTGGACGGCAGGGACGCCACCAAGGATTGCTGCGTGAGGATGGTGGAGAGCTTCGCGTCCTCGACCATGAAGGCCAGTCGCTCGGGCGGGAAGCCAGGGTCTAGCGGGACGTAGCCGGCACCTGCTTCGAGGATGCCCAGCAGCCCCACCACCATGTCCGCGCCGCGATTCGTGAAGAGGCCGACGAGGCTTCCCGGCGCGACGCCTTCCTGCTTCAGCGCATGCGCCACCTGATGGGCGCGCTGGAGCAGCTGCTGGTACGTGAGCGTCACGTCCCCCGCGCGCAGGGCCACCGCGTCGGGCGTGGCCCGAGCCTGTGCGGCGACGAGCGTGTGGACGAAGGCGCTCCGGTCGAACGGCTTCGCGGTGGCGTTCCAGTCCATCAGCACGCGCTGCTTCTCCGCGGCGGGCAGCAGCGGCAGGCGCGACACGGGGCTTTCCGCGTCGGCGACCACGCCGCGCAGCAGCTCTTCGTAGCAGGCCATCCAGCGGCGGACCGTGGAGCCCTCGAAGAGGTCGGTGTTGTACTGGCACTCCAGCACCACGCGGCCCTGGGCCTCGGCCGCGTTGATGAAGAGGTCGAAGTTCTCGAAGTGGCGCGGGTTGCTGGCCAGGGTGCAGGTGAGGCCCTGGAACGCCAGCTGCTCACCCGTGACGGCCTGGTCCACGTTGAACAGCACGTTGACCAGCGGCAGGCGGCTGGGGTCGCGCGGCAGCGCCAGCTGCTTGAGCAGCGTGCCGAACGTGTACTCCTGGTGCTCGTAGGCATCGAGCATCGTCGTGCGCAGCTGCTTGAGCACCTGCGTGAAGGGCGCCTCCGCTGCGACGTTGCTGCGCAGGGGCAGCGCGTTCACGCAGTGGCCCACCAGGTCCTTCAGCCCGGCCACGGACTGGCCCGCGGCGGGGATGGCCACCACCACGTCCTCCAGCCCCGTCAGCCGGTGCAAGAGCGCCTTGAAGCCCGCCAGCAGCGTGGTGAAGAAGCTGCCACCGTGGCGCGCGCCCACGCGCTTGAGCTGCTCCACGAGCGCGGGCTCCAGGACGTAGTCCTCACGCCGGGAGCTGTACGTCTTCGACGGCGGACGGCGCTTGTCGAGCGGCAGCTCCAGCACCGGCAGCGTGCCGGAGAACTGCTTCAGCCAGTAGCGCTCGTGCTCCGCGTACTCCGGCGTCGTGGCCAGCTGCGCCTGCGCGCGGGCGTAGTCGCTGAACGTGGGCGCGGGCGTCAGCACCAGCGGAGCCCGCCGCACGTGCGCCGAATAGAACGCCGCCAGGTCGCGCAGCATCACCGCCATGGACCAGCCGTCGCACACGATGTGGTGCGCGGTCAGCGTCAGCAGGTGCTCCTGGGCGGACAGCCGCGCGAGGCGCGGGCGCAAGAGCGGCCCGGTCTCCAGGGACAGCGGCGTCTCCACCTCGTGGGCGATGAGCTCGCGGACGCGGGCGTCGCGCTCGGAAGGCGGCAGCGCGTCCAGCGATACGAGCTCCAGCAGCAGGGGCGTGGCGGCGGCGACGCACAGCGTGAGGCCATCCGCGCTGAACGTGGTGCGCAGCGCTTCGTGCCGCGCCATCAGGTCCTGGAGCGCGGCGCGCAGGCACTCGACGTCCAGGGGGCCGTGCAGCCGCACGGACATGGACTCGTTGAAGGCGCACGATGCGTCCGGACCCATCTGCACGCCGGTCCACACCTCGCGCTGGGGCTCGGTGGACGGCGCGGTGAGCAGCAGCGCGGGCCCGGCGAACGGATCGAAGTCGTCGGGCAGGTCCTGCGTGGGGGGGGCGGG
>NZ_RAVW01000321.1 GCF_003611585.1 Corallococcus exercitus
CCTCCCCCCTCGCTGGGACGCCGCCGGCCGCCCCGGCGCCCCGGGCGCCACGCCTCCCGTGGGCCCGGTGGAGACGGGGCTCCTGGCCCAGCTGGCCCCGACCGTGGTGCCCCAGGTGCACTGGCTGCCCGGGGGTGGCGCGGTGCGGATCCTCGAGGGGGCCCCCGGCTCCGGGGAGGGCGCGCATTCCACGGTCGTCTTCCTCCACGGGCGTGGGAACGCGGCGACCCACTGGTTCCCGTACCTGACGGCGTTGGCCCGACACCACCGGGTGCTGGCCCTGGACCTGCCCGGCTTCGGACAGTCCACCCCGGCGGAGGTGCGCGTGCGGTCCGCGGAGGACGCGGTGCGCTTCTTCACTGGTCCAGTGGAGGAGGCCCTGGGGATGCTGGCGCCGGGGCCGGTGTCCGTGGTCGGCCACTCGCTGGGCGGACTGGTGGCGCTGGAGCTGGCGCTGCGCGGCACGGTACCGGTGGAGCGACTGGTGCTGGTGGACGCGATGGGGCTGGGGCCGGAGATGCCACGGGCGTCGCGCCTCTTCTTCCGCGCGGGGCCGGAGCGGCTGGCGCGCAACCTGGGGCCCTGGGCGATGGCGCGGATGCTGCCGCCCCCGCCGACGCCGCTGGGAGAGAAGCTGGGACAGCTGGGCTACGAGCTGTTGAGCGTGCCCGGCGGAAGGCCCGAAGCCACGCAGGCCTTCAACGCGCTGGTGCCGCTGACGGGCCCGGTGTTCCACCGCCGCGAACGGCTGGGCGAGGTGAAGGTCCCCGTGCTGCTCGTCTGGGGTGAGCGCGACGAGACGCTGCCCGTCTCCCTGGCGGACGAGGCCGCGCGAGGGTTTCCCCAGGCCCGGGTGCTGCGCGTGGACTGCGGACACAGTCCGCAGTTGGAGCATCCCGAGCGCGTGCTCCCCGAGCTGAAGGCCTTCCTGGGCGCGGAGCCCTCCGGCCATTGAGCAGGACCCGCGTCCCCGGCGTCACCTGAACCGGGTACAGTCCTCCGCCGTGCCGAAAGACTTCCTCGACTTGGAGGCGACGCCGGAGCGGTTGCATGCGCTGGCGGACGCCGGAATCCTGGCCCCGGACGCGTACGGGCGCGCGCTGCACCTGGCGGTCGCCACGCCCGCCCGGCCCGCGTGGCGCGCGTTCCTGTCCACGACGCTGATGGCGCTGGGCTCGCTGCTGGTGCTGGCGGGCGTGGTGTACTTCTTCGCCTTCAACTGGGCGGAGCTGGGGCGCTTCTCGAAGCTGGGCCTGGTGTCGCTGGGCATCGCCGGCGCGGCCGTGGGCGCATGGCGGCTGGGCGAGCGGCCCGCGGGACAGTTCGCGCTGCTCGCGGCCGCGGTGCTCGTGGGGCCGCTGCTCGCCGTGTACGGGCAGGCGTACCAGACGGGCGCGGATCCGTATGAGCTGTTCATCGGCTGGGGCGTGCTCATCCTGCCGTGGGTGGCGCTGGCGCGCTTCACGCCGCTGTGGATGCTCCAGCTGGTGCTCGTCAACACGGGCGTCATCCTCTTCTGGGGCCAGCGCATGGGGCGCTTCGGCTCGCACGAGGAGCAGCTGGCGCTGGTGCTGGGGCTGCTCAACGGGTTCGCCTGGGCCACCTACGAGCACTTCGCCAACCAGAAGGTGTCCTGGCTCCGGGGGCGGTGGATGCCCCGCCTGCTGTCACTCATGGCGCTGGGTCCGCTGGTCGGCCTGGGCATCCTGTTCATCGTCAGCAAGGACGACCGCTCGCTCGTCGTCGGCGCGTCGCTGCCGCTGGTGATTGGGGGGCTCGTCGCCATCTATGCCCTGCACCGGCACCTGCACGGCGAGCTGTTCCTGCTCACCGTGGGCGCGCTGTGCGCCATCACGCTCGTCACCACGGCGGTGGGCTACTTCCTCATGGAGGTGACGCACGCCGAGGAGCTGACCCTCTTCATCCTGCCCCTGGTGCTCATTGGCGAGGTGGGCCTGGCGGTGTACTGGCTGCGCCACGAGTCGCAGGCCACGGGCGTTTCGGAGGAGACCTGATCATGGCCCTGCGACCGACGATTCAAGACGTGCTGGCGGGGCTCAAGGCCGAGGGCCACGTGGACGCGGAGGTGGACGCGCGCGCCCGCACGGCCCTGGAGATCCGGCAGAAGACCCTGGGCGCCTCGCCCTGGTTCGTGAAGGCGCTGGCGGGTGCGGGCGCGTGGATGGCCGCCGCCTTCATGCTCAGCTTCTTCGCCTGCGTGGGGCTGTGGAAGGAGGAGGCGGCGCTCACCGGCCTGGGGCTCGCGCTGACGGTGGCGTCGGTGTTCCTGCGCCGCAACACCCGGGGGCCCTTCATGGAGCAGCTCGCGCTGGCGCTGTGCCTGTCCGGCGTGGGCGCGTTCCTGACGGGGCTGGGGACGCTGGACCAGGGCACCCTCACCCTCGCGTTCACCGGCATGGTGGTGTGCATCGCGCTGCTCGCCACGTTCCCGGACCTCATCCTCTACTTCCTGGCGACCGTGGGGCTCTGCGTGTCCGTCGCCGTGCTGGCGCTCGAGGCCGTGGGGGGCGCTGCGGTGGACGTGTGGATGCTCGTGTGCGCGGCGGCGCTCTGTGGCGTCCTGCTCTTCGAGCCCCAGCTGCGGCGCGGTCAGCTGGGCGCCCGCGTGGGGCCCATCGCCTTCGCGCTCGCGTGCGCCGTGCCCGGATGGCTGCTGTTCCGCAGCTATGAGAACTCCCAGGAGGGCTTCCACTACCTCTTCCACTTCGAAAGCAGGTTCGTACCGAGCGCGTATCTCTCCATCGTGCTCGCGCTCCTCGCGGGGGTGACGGGATGGCGGGTGCTGCGGGAGCTGGGACAGGAGCACGAGAAGCGCGTCTGGATTCCGGCGGTCTGCGCGCTCGTGCTGCTCACGGTGATGACGCTGAACACGCCGGGCGTGCTCGTGGCGGCGCTGATGCTGACGCTCGGCTTCCACCGCCGCAGCCGCGTGATGCTGGGGCTGGCGGTGGCGTTCCTGCTGACGTTCGGCGCGTACTACTACTACGACCTGCACATCACGCTGCTGGCCAAGGCGCTCGCGCTCGTGGGCAGCGGACTGGTGCTGCTGGGGGTGCGGCAGTTCTTCCTGCGGCGTGAATCCGCCGTGCTCGCGGAGGCCCGATGAAACGCGGCGCCGTCATCTTCGGAGGGCTCGCGCTGGTGTTCGTCGCGCTCGCCTTCCTCGTCGTGCAGAAGGAGACCGTGCTCGCGAGAGGGCAGCCGGTGCTGCTGCGACTGGCCCCGGTGGATCCACGCTCGCTCATCCAGGGCGACTACATGGTGCTCGACTACGCCATCAACCAGGGCTGGCGCGAGGGCCGCGAGCAGCCCCAGGAGGACGGCAACGTGGTGGTCCGCCTGGACGAGCACAACGTAGGGGAGTTCGTGCGCTACGAGACGCCGGGCACCCCGCTCGCGCCCGGCGAGGTGCGCGTGCGCTTCCGCATTCGCAACTCACAGATGCGCCTGGGCGCGGAGGCCTTCTTCTTCCAGGAGGGCCACGCGGAGCGCTACGCGAACGCGCGCTTCGGCGAGCTGCGCGTGATGGACAACGGCACCAGCGTGCTCGTGGGCCTGCGCGACGAGAACTACCAGCCGCTGGGCAGCGCCATCCACTGAAGGCCCCATGCGCGCCCCGGCTTCCCGGGGCGCGCCGTCGCGTCAGTCCGCGTCCTCGTTCTCCAGCAGGTCGGAGAAGGGCGAGCCCTCCTCGCCCAGCGCCTTGTAGAGGACGTCCACCTTCTCCAGCTCGCGCTTGAGCGCCTTGTGGTGGTTGCGGTTCTTCACCAGGCTCTCGCGGCCCAGCAGGCGGAAGGCCTCGTCGCGGCCCACCTGACGGATGGCCAGGCCCAGCACCAGCCCGCGGAAGCCGTCCGCGTAGTCCAGGTCCAGCGGCCCTCCGCGCCTGCGCGCCTCGCCGACGAAGGCCTGCGCTGCGGCCCGCAGCGCCTCCGGCAGCGGACGGCCCCCGGGGGATTGCTCGTAGTCCAGCGCGCGGGCCACGTGCTTCTCCTGCAACACGAGGTCGCCCGTGCCGCCCGCGTGCTCCACCATCGCCAGCGTGTACGCACGCCGCACGATGTTGTCGAGCTGCCGCAGGTTGCCCGGCCAGGTGCTGGTGGTCAGCAGCAGCTCCGCCTCCGGCGCCAGCCGCGCGGAGCCGTCCGGCAGCCGCTCGCGGTGACGGCGGTTCACCATGTACCGCGCCCAGAGGGGAATCTCGTCCTGCCGGTCCTGCAGGGGCGGCATGCGCACCGGCAGCACGTTCACGCGGTAGTACAGGTCCTCGCGGAAGCGCCCGGCGCGCACCTGCGCGTGCAGGTCCGCGTTGGTGCCGATGATGAAGCGCACGTCCGCGAGCTTCTCGCCGGTGCCCTCGCCCAGCGGCCGGTAGCTGCGCGACTCCAGGAGGTGCAGCAGGCCCGCCTGCGCCTTCAGCGACAGCTTGTCGATTTCGTCGATGAACAGCGTGCCGCCGTCCGAGCGGGCCACCACGCCCGGCGCGTCGCGCACCGCGCCGGTGAAGGCGCCCTTCTTCCAGCCGAAGAGCTCCGCCATCTGGAGGTCCTCCGGCACCGTCACCAGGTCCAGCGTCTCGAAGGGCTTGCCCCGGCGGCCGGAGCGCTCATGGCACCAGCGCGCCAGGCGCGACTTGCCCGCGCCCGTGGCACCGCTCACGAGGATGGTCTCGTCCTGGAGCGCGAAGGTCCGCAGGATGGGCAGGAGTTCCGCCATGGAGCGGCCCACCACGGGGAGGAACTCGTCCACCTCCGGCGTGGCCACCGGCCGCTGCGGCAGCGCGGTGAGGTACGGCGCGGCGATGTCCGTGAGCAGCTGGAGCAAATCACCCGCGTCGCGCCAGACGAACTCCTGGCCCATGGCGGCGAGGCAGTCCGCCTCCAGGGAGATCATGCCCTCCATGCCCGCGGGCGTGCGCAGGGGCAGCACGCACACGTGCGTCGCGTGGCGGCCCAGGAAGCGCTGCTTGCTCTCGTTGCTGTGGAAGCCCGCGAGGCCCGGGTCGCCCGTCACCGGCGCGTCCGGCGCGTGCGGCTGCACCGTGCCGATGTTCACGTCGATGGACACCGCGCACCGGTGCTCCACCACCGCGCGCCACGCCGTGGCGGAGGTGAAGAAGGGCGTCCCGACGCCCGCGTCCGTGACCTCGCGCGCGCCCACGTCCAGCGCCGCCAGCCGTCGGTACGCCTCTCCGGGACGCAGGTGGACGATGCCGCGCAGGACCCGGGCCCGGCCCGCATAACGGCTGGACGCCACCGCGGCGTCCGCCACGGCCAGCATCCGGCGCAACGTCGCCGCCGCCGCGGTTTCGAAATCCCTGGAATCCCTGAGCGCAGCCATGAGCTGCGCCAACTCGTCTTGCATCCCCTCGCCTCCCGTGCGGAAGCCGCGCCACCGCCGACCGGCGAAGCCGTCCAGAAAACAGACGCGGACTCTATCGGAGATAACGGGGAGGTGCGGATTCAGATGGAGAGCGCGGAAGGAGCGGCCCCTCCTTCCGCGCTCCGGGTGCATCTGGATGCGGTACACGCCGTTGCCGGCGTATGGCCAGACGCTATTGCGGATGTCGTGCCAAGAGGAAAGCCCAGTGATTTCGCGGATTCCCGAGCATCTCCCCGCCACGCCTGCGTCCCATTGGAACGCAGACGCGTCCTGACGGAACGCAGAGCTCGCACCGTTTGAGTTCCAATGCCTGTCTTCCCGCGCCTCCCGAACAGGCAGGCAGCCGGGTCATTCCATACCAGTCATGGAAAATGGGGCAGGTTCCAGCCGAGCCAGACGCTGACCATGCGCAGCGCGAAGCAGGCGACGCCGCCCACCAGGGCCATGGTGCGCGAGGGCAGTCCCAGACGCTGGCCCCCCACCATGACGAGCGCTCCGGTCATCGCCGCCACGGCGTAGATGTCCGCGCGCAGCACGGTGGGCACGTGGGTGAGGAAGAGGTCGCGCAGGGTGCCGCCGCCGGAGCCGGTGATGGCGGCCATGAGCACGGCCATCAGCGGACGCAGGCCGAAGTCCAGCGCCTTGCGGGCCCCGGCGATGGCGAACAGCGACAGCCCCGCGGCGTCCAGCGTGAGGAGCAGCAGGGGCGGCACGTGCGTCACGAAGCGGTGGAGGAAGAGCACCGTCGCGCCGCCCGCGAAGGCGACCAGCGCGTAGCGCTCATCCCGGATGGAGTTGGGCGGCGTCGCGCCGATGAGCAGGTCGCGGATGATGCCGCCGCCCAGCGCCGTGGCGAACGACAGGACCAGGACGCCCAGCGGATCCAACCCGCCCGCGATGGCCGCGATGGCGCCCTCCACCGCGAAGACGTAGGTGCCAGCGAAGTCGAGCCCCAGGAGCAGCCGCGCCTCGCGGCCGTTGGTGCGCGCCCGTGTCCCCACCGCCGTGGAGGGTTCCATGCCGGCGACGCTAGCACTCGCGCGTCAGAGGCCCACGTCACTGCGCGGGCGCTCCATCCAGCGAACGACAGCGCGCGTGTCAGGCCTCGGAAGCAGCGTCCGGTCTGAGGACGAAGACGCGGTCCAGGCGCGGGCTGCCGCGCCCCACGGGCGAGTCCAGGTCGTAGTCGAAGTCGAACGTGGCCGCGACGCGCAGGCCCGACTTGCGGAACAGGCGCTTCACCTGGGCCTCGTCGTACGTGCGGAAGTACCACGTCGTCTCGATGAGCCAGTCCTTGCCGGGGCCGGTGACGCGCAGCCGGTTGCGCATGGGTGAGCGGCGCAGGCGCTTCTCGGGCAGGCCCTCGTGCGTGTTGCACACGACCTTGTCCTTGCCCACCTGCCCCACCCAGCGCTCGTGCTCCGGGCCGGAGCGCGCGTAGTCCGTGAGGTGGAAGCCCAGCACGTAGATGCCGTCCGGCTTGAGCAGGCGCCGGGTGCCCGTGAGGTGCTCCACCGCGGCCTTCTCGCTGTCCAGGTAGCGGAAGGTGGAGACCAGCGTGTGCGCCAGGTCCACGCGGCCCTCCAGCGCCGGGTCGAAGAAGTCCTCCATGCGCGCCTGGGACAGCTTCACGCGGCGGCGCTCGGCGGGGGACAGCCGCTTGCGCGCGTGCGCGAGCATGGCCTCCGACAAGTCATAGCCCGCGACCTTCAGGCCCCGGCCCGCGGCCTCCGCCACCAGCCGGCCCGCGCCGCACGCGGGCTCCAGCCACTGGTTGCCACCGGTGCCGTAGCGCCGGCTCAGCGCCTGGAGGAAGTCCGCCTCGCGCACGGTGTCCGTGCCGAAGATGGCCTCGTAGTACTCCGGGTGCTCGTACCAGTCCTTGCGTCGTTCCATGGTGCCTTCAGTGCTCCGTGTGTCCCAGGACGCGCGCGAGCACGAACATCACCAGCAACCCGGCTGCCAATGCCACCAGGTTGCGTCCGGGCTTGTCCCGCCCGTGCTTGTTCACGTGCGGCAGCAGGTCCGACACGGCGATGTAGAGGAAGGTGCCGGCGGAGAAGGCCAGGGCCTTGGGCGCCAGCGATTCGAAGCTCAGCACCGCGTCGAAGCCGAAGTAGAGCACCGCGCCCACCGGCACCATCAGGCCGTACAGCGCGGTGTACGCCAGGATGGTGCCGCGCTTCTTGCCCTCCGCCTGGAGGATGGACGCGAGCGACAGCGACGAGGGCACCTTGTGCGCGGTGATGGCCAACAGCGCCATGGCGCCCACGCCCTCCTTCACCGAGGAGCCCAGCGCGATGCCGTCGAAGAGCGTGTGCGTGGACAGGCCCAGGAACGCGCTGAGGCCCAGCGCATGTCCGTGCACGTGCTCCGCGCAGTCCGGCGGTTCCTCGCAGGTGTGGGCGACAAGGTAGCGCTCCAGCACCAGCACGAAGAGAAACCCCATGGGTACGAGCGCGAAGGCCCACCAGCCGCCGCCCTCGTACGCCTCCGGGAGCATGTGGAAGAAGGCCGCGCCGAACATCACGCCCGCCGCGAAGGCGAGGAACGTCACGAGCCGCGTGGACCGGTCATTGAAGATGACCACGCCCGCGCCGGCCAGCGCGCTCAACACGACGATGAAGGAATACAGGAAGACTTCGGCCACGACCGGCGACATGGGGCGCGCACCCTACTCCCAAAACGCCGCCGTCAGTAACTTCGCACCACGAGCACTTCCACCCGCCCCGGCTTCACCTCCACCTCGTGCGTGGTGGGCCGGCCCGGGGCATCCACCTGGACGGTGTGTTTTCCCGGAGGAAGCCGGAAGCGCGCCACCTGGAACTCCGCCGGCAGTGAAAGCCAGGAGCGCAGGTCGGCCTGGTTGCCCGCGTTGAGCACCAGGAAGGCGAGCACGCCCAGCTCCTTGCTCTTCGTGAGCGCGCCCACGCCCGCGGCCACGCCCGCCTTCGCCACCGCACCCGCGAGCTGCTTCGCCAGCATGCGGCCGATGCGGTCGTTCAGGTGCACCTGGGCCACGCGCGACAGCGACGTCACCGTCACCGCCTGCGCCGCCTTCCCCTCCACCAACACACGCACCGGCGGTGTGCCGCCGCGGTCCCGGTACACGGGCACTTCAATCAGGTCCCCGGAGTCGCCGTAGTCGCGCGACGCGCGCTCCTTCTGGGGCGACAGGCCCGCCTCCACCACCACGACGAGCTGGCCGTCGCCCGGGCCCAGCGGGTCGTGCGCCACGTCCGGGAACTTCTGGGACAGGGACTCGTAGGCGTCGTCGCGGCCCGTCTTCTTCGCCAGCCGCAAGAGCGGCTCCACCAGTCCGCCCAGCCGGGGCTCCAGCTCGTACGCCTTCATGTAGTCGATGAAGGCAGAGTCCCAGTCGTGCTGGTCCTCGTACAGCACGCCGCCCAGGTAGCGCGCGATGGCGAGCTGTTCGTACGGCTTCTTCTCCTCGATGATCATCTTCTCGATGCGCTCGTTGACGCGGCGGACCTCCACGAGCGCGTCCTCGTCCCGGCCCAGCTCCGTGTAGTTGAGCGCCTGGAGGACGGAGATCATCAGCTTCTCGAAGTCCTCCCCCCGGTAGGCGCGGCGCCGCTCGTTGCTGAGCAGCACCCCGGCCTCTTCACTCACGGAGGTGATGTCCAGCTGGGAGCTGAGGTCATCCGCCTGCGCGAGCACCTTCGTGCTCTCCTCCCACTGCCCGGACGCGTGCAGCACCATGCCCCTGTCCAGCAGCAACAGGAGCTGGTCGCGCTCGGGGGCTTCCTTCTGCGCGCCGTCCAGCTCACGCAGCGCGCGCGGATAGTCGGAGGACTGGTACGCGGAGCGCGCGGAGGCCGTGCGCGCCACGTAGTCGCTGGCGCAACCCGAGCCCAGCAGGCCCAGGGCCAGGATGAACAGCAGGCCCCAACGCGCCGCCGGGGAGGCGGAGACACGCGGGGCCTGGGATGCGATGTCGAGGAGGTTGGACACGGCGGACGGCTACCAGCTCACGCCCTGCTTCTCGAACTTCTTGCGGATCTGCTTCTCGTCCGTCCACGCCAGCGTTCCGGTGCGCACGTCGTTCAGCTTCGCCGTCATCTTGTAATAGACGAGCTTGTCGCGGCCGACCTCCTGGATGATGGACGCGAGGTCGCCCGTCATCAGGAAGTCCACCGACGCCTGCTGGCCCGGGGCCTTGGCGGCGTTCGGGTTCACGTAGCCGGACTGCTGGTACTCGTACTCCTCCGCGATGTCCTGGCGCGCGGCCTGGTCCACCAGGGCGAAGCGGCCCGTCTGTGCGAGCGCCGTTTGGATCTTGTCCGCCAGCGAGCGCATGTCGATGTGCTCACTGGTGCTGTTGCGCAGCTTGCCCACGAGGACGATGGGCAGGGGCTGGCCCTGCGGCGGGGCCTGCACGAAGCGCGGAGAGCTGGCGAGCGACTCGGCCATCTTCTTCGCGATGAGCTGCAGGTCGTTCTCGTTGAAGCGGTCCCCCAGCATCTCGATGGTGTTGGGGTCCTCGTAGGTACCGCGCGTGAAGGCGCGGGGGCCTCCGCAGCCGGCGAGCGACACGGCGACGAGGGCGGAGAGCAACAGGCGGCGGGTGTTCATGGTCGGGTCGACTCCTAGTTCCATTCGCATTCGAAGCGGCTGCCTTCGAAGTTCCACTTGTAGGCAAGCACCGCGTCGCGGCGGTAGCCGGCCGTCAGCCGGCAGAGGCTCTGCAGCGAGGCGCGCGGATAGTCGAAGGTGTACGTCTGCGCCTTCGCGCGCTCCTGCGGGGTGAGCTGCGAGGGGTGCGTGAGCGTGGGGCTGGCGCTGGCGGCCACCATCACGCGGTGCGCGCCGTACGTCTTGAGCGGCACGTGGCCCGCGAGCTGGATGCGGCGCACCGTGCGCGCCACCATGATGTCGCTGCGGTCCACCATGGTCTCGTGGCTGTTGCGGCGCTGCAGCAGCTCCGGGAGGTTCGCGGAGAACACGCGGGTGATGTCCCCGTCGTCCACGAAGAAGTAGAGGAAGGCCTCGCGCGCGGTGCGGCTCTCCCCGGTGAAGTCCAGCGTCACCAGGATGTCCAGCTGCCGGTTGGGCGCCAGGCCGTGGCGCGACACCGCCGCCAGCACCGTCTTGTCCACGCCCGCCTTCTTCAGGCGGATGAGGCCGTCCGCGCTCGCGTCGCAGGCGCAGCGGCGCTCTTCAATCATCTTCACCAGCTGCGCGGGCTCGAAGCCGGCCTGGGACAGCTTGGTCAGCTCCTCGTCGGTGAGCGGAAGCTGGTCCGACCGCTCATAGATGCGCGGCAGCTGGTTCGGGTCCCACTGGATGATGTTGTAGGTCTGCACGTCCCCGGACGGGAACGGCAGTGACACGGACGGCGCGGCGGCGCGGGGCGCCTGGGCCGTGGTCAACGCGACAGCGGCGGCGAGCAGTTGAGCGATCATGGCGTGCGTTCAGAACCGGTATCCGACGTTCATGAACAACCGGTTCGTGACTCCTCCTCCCCCGATGGGGATGTCCGGCGAGTAGTGCAGGCCCATGAGCACGCGGTCGCGGCGGTCCAGGTAGAGCTCCGCGCCCACCTGCGGCGACAGGGCGAACCGCAGGCCCTCGCCCTCGGGGATGACGATGGCGCCCGCCTTGAGGCCGAGCGTGAAGGACACCGGCCAGCCCCAGCTGCGGAAGGTGGGGCCCACGTTGCCGATGAAGCGCCCGCCGTCGAAGACGTAGCCGCCGCTGACGTCCAGGCGGTACCAGTCATCGCCCCAGAGGGACACGGTGGCGCCCACGAACAGCGGCGGGCCTTCCGGCGCGCCCACGGGGTTCTCCTGGGAGTTGATGGCCGCGCCCCAGTCGAACTGGAGCGACACGCCCCGGCGGGTGTCGCCGTAATAGCCGCCCTTGCCGCACTCCGACTCCTCGGGCCCGTCGGTGCGGCCCTGCTCCTGGGCGCTCGCGGTGAGCGGCGCGGCGACGGCCAGGAGCGCCAGGGCTCCGCACAACGTGACAGGACGCATCATCTGTTGAACTCCCAAGCGTGGGTGCGACTGCTCTTACGCGCGTCATACGTCGCGACGGGCGCCATATTCATCGTGCGACGAGCATCCGTGCAAGCGGCTGTTCTTCCTGGCGCCCTTCCCCTTCAGGCCCGCGGCTCCGGGGCGCCCTGGGCAGCGTCCTGGCCGTCCTTGGAGCTGCCTCTGATACACATCTCCGAGCC
>NZ_RAVW01000322.1 GCF_003611585.1 Corallococcus exercitus
TATAAGAGACAGGGCTTCGGGAGCGGGCAGGGCCTTGCGGTCCACCTTGCCACTGGGCGTCAGCGGCAGTGCCTCCAGCATCACGAAGGCGGAGGGCACCATGTACTCCGGCAGCTTCTCGTGCAGCCGCGCGCGCAGCGCGGAGACGTCTACCGCTTCCGCGCCGCTCCGGCAGGCCACGTAAGCCACCAGCCGCTTGTCGCCGGCCACGTCCTCGCGGGCCACCACCACCGCTTGGCGCACGCCAGGGTGCTGCTCCAGAGCGGACTCAATCTCTCCCAGCTCGATGCGCAGGCCGCGCACCTTCACCTGGAAGTCCGCACGGCCCACGTACTCGATGGCGCCGTCCGGCAGCCAGCGGGCCACGTCGCCGGTGCGGTACAGCCGCGCGCCCGGCATGTCGCTGAAGGCGTCCGGGATGAAGCGCTCAGCCGTCAACTCCGGGCGTCCCAGGTAGCCGCGCCCCACCTGCACGCCGCCGATGAAGAGCTCTCCCGGCACGCCCACGGGCACCGGCTCCAGGCGGGAGTCCAGCAGGCGGATTTGGGTATTGGCCACGGGCCGGCCAATGGGCACGGAGCGTCGAGACTCACCCGGCAGGCACTGGTGGAAGGTGACGTCGACGGCGGCCTCGGTGGGGCCGTAGAGGTTGTGCAGCCCGGCCCACGGCAGCCTTCGCAAGCAGCGCTCGGCAAGCTCCACCGGCAGGGCCTCACCGCTGCACACCACGCGGCGCAGGGAGGTGCAGGCCTCCAGCCCCGGCTCCTCAAGGAATACCTGGAGCATGGAGGGAACGAAGTGCAGCGTGGTGACACCGGCCTCGGAGATGAGGCGCGCGAGGTAGGCGGGGTCCTGGTGGCCACCGGGCTTCGCGACGACGAGGCGTGCGCCCGTCATGAGGGGCCAGAAGAACTCCCAGACGGAGACGTCGAAGCTGAAGGGCGTCTTCTGCAGGACGACGTCCGAAGGCCCCAGGCCATAGGCGGACTGCATCCACAGCAGGCGATTCACCACCGGGCCATGGGCATTCATGGCGCCCTTGGGGCGGCCGGTGCTGCCGGAGGTGAAGATGACGTAAGCCAGGCCGTCGGCGGTGGCGCGAGGAGAAGGCGCATGGCGGGGCTGGAGCGCGATGTCCTCCCACTGCGTGTCGATGCAGAGCACCTGGGCGTCATGGGAAGGCAGGCGCGAGAGCAGGTGCTGCTGGGCCAGGAGGACGGCGGGGTGCGCGTCCTCCAGCATCCAGGTGAGGCGCTGGGCGGGGTAGGCCGGGTCGAAGGGGACGTAGGCGCCGCCGGCCTTGAGTGTGGCGAGCAGTGCGACGACGAGCTCCAGCGAGCGCTCCAGCAGCAGGCCGACACGAACCTCCGGCCCCACACCGCGCGCGATGAGGGCGTGCGCGAGCTGATTGGCCCGCGCGTCCAGCTCCCGGTACGTGAGCGTACGACCCTCGAATGCGAGTGCCACGGCATCCGGCGTGCGTTCCACCTGCGCCTCGATGAGGCCGTGCAGCGTGGCATCGCGCGGGAAGTCGGTCGCCGTCGCGTTCCACTCCACCAGCACCTGCCGACGCTCGGCGTCCGTGAGAGGGCGGACGTTGGCGGAGTCCTCGCTCGGCTCCACCGGAGCGGGCCGTGCCACTTCGCGTGCCGCGACCTCCTCCAGCGGGAGGAGGGGCACGGACAGCGCAGGGCCTTCACGCCGACGGGAAGGCGTCGGCATGCCCCTGCCTTCAAGGGCCGCGTCGATGCGCGCGGCCAGTCCTTCGACGGTGGGCGCGTCGAAGAGGGCGCGCAGCGGCAGCTCCACGCCGAACGCCTCCCGGATGCGGCTGATGGCCTGGGTGGCCAGCAGCGAGTGGCCGCCCAGGTCGAAGAAGCTGTCGGTGGCTCCCACGCGGGTGACGCTCAGGAGCGGACGCCACAGACCGGCGAGCCGCTCCTCGGTTCCGGTGCGCGGTGGGACATGCTCGCGGTCGTCGCCGCTGAAGTCCGGCGCGGGCAGGGCCTTGCGGTCCACCTTGCCGTTGGCGGTGAGCGGCAGGGCGGGCAGCGCCACGAAGGCCGCGGGCACCATGTACTCGGGCAGGTGTTGCTTCAGGTGTTCCCGGAGCGCGGACGCGTCCGTCGCATCCGCGACGACGTAGGCCACGAGGCGCCGGTCGCCCGGCACGTCCTCGCGCACCAGCACCACCGCGTCCTTCACCGTGGGGGCCGCGCGCAGCACCGCCTCCACTTCGCCCAGCTCGATGCGGAAACCACGCACCTTCACCTGCGCGTCGGCGCGGCCGACGAACTCCAGCGTGCCGTCCTCGCGCCAGCGCACCACGTCGCCCGTGCGGTACAGCCTGGCACCGGCCTCGGCCGAGAAGGCGTCCGGCACGAAGCGCTCGGCCGTCAGCGCGGGACGCCCCGCGTAGCCGCGCGTCACGCCCACGCCTCCCAGGTACAGCTCTCCCCGCACGCCCACGGGCACCGGCTCGCCGCGCGCGTCCAGCACGTAGGCGCGCACGTTGGCCAGGGGCCGGCCGATGGCGGGCACCCGTCCGTCCGCCACGCAGTCGGCGAGCGTGGCCACCACCGTGGCCTCCGTGGGGCCGTAGGTGTTGAGCAGCCGCCGCCCGGAGGCCCACCTCGCCACCACGTCGGCGGGCAGCGCCTCGCCTCCGGAGATGACGGTGCGCAGCGCGGGCAGCCCGTCCGCGGGCGTGGCCGCCAGCGCCGCGGGCGTGAGGCTGATGACGGTCAGGGCCTGCTCGCCCAGCAACTGCTGGAGCGGCGCGCCCGGCATCAGCTTCTCCAACGGCGCGAGCACCAGCGTCGCGCCGGCGCACAGCGTGGTGAAGATCTCCTCTACCGACAAGTCGAAGCTCAGGTTGGCGAACTGGAGGACCCGGTCACCCGGCCCGATGCCATACGCCACGGCCTCGTGCGTGACGAGGTTGGCCACGCTCTGGTGCTCCACCAGGGTGCCCTTGGGCTGGCCCGTGCTGCCGGACGTGTAGAGCAGGTAGGCCAGGTGGCGCGGGGTGACGCCGCAGGCCGGTGCGTCGGTGCGCTCCTGCGCGAGGACGGCGCGTTCAGCGTCCAGGCAGAGGGCGGACGTGCGGTGGGGCTCGGGGAAGCGGTCGCGCAGCGCCGCCTGCGTCAGCAGCACCCGGGCTCCGCTGTCCTCCAGCATGAAGGCGCGCCGCTCGCTCGGCAGGAGCGGATCCACCGGCACCCATGCGCCACCGGCCTTGAGGATGCCCAGCAGGCCGATGACGACGTCCAGCGAGCGCTCCATGCTCAGGGCCACGCGGACCTCGGGCCCGACACCCCGGCGGCGCAGCGCGTGGGCGACCTGGTTGGCGCGGGCGTCCAGCTCCGCGTATGTGAGGTGCGCTCCCTCGAACGTGGCGGCGCGTGCGTCTGGCGCGCGGCGCACCTGGGCCTCGAAGAGCGAGTGCACGCAGGCCTCGGGGAAGTCCGCGCGCGTGGCGTTCCAGTCCACCAGCACCTGCTGGCGCTCGGCTTCCGTCAGCAGCGGGAGCGCGGAGAGCCGGCGCTCGGGGGCGGCCACCAGGGCCTCCACCAGCACGCGCAGGTGGTGCATCAGCCGCTCGGCGGTGGAGGCGTCGTAGAAGTCCTGGGCGTACTCCAGGGTCCCCGTGAAGCCCCGCTCCGTCCGGCTGAGCGCCAGCGTCAGGTCGAACTTGGCGGCGCGGCCCCGCGAAGGGAGCGCGCGGAACGTCAGCCCCGGGACGGACAGCTCCGCCGGGGGCGTGTTCTGCAGGATGAACATCACCTGGAACAGCGGCGCCTGGTGCAGGTCGCGCATCGGCTGGAGCTGTTCGAAGGGCACGTGCTGGTGCGCGAAGGCATCCAGCGCGGTGGCGCGCACGCGGGCCAGCAGCTCGCGCACGGTGGGGTCCCCGTCCAGGCGGGTGCGCAGGACGAGGGTGTTCAGGAAGAAGCCGATAAGCCCTTCCAGCTCCGCGCGGTTGCGGCCCGCGACGGGCGAACCCACGCTGATGTCGTCCTGGCCGGAGTAGCGCGCCAGGAGCACCTGGAAGGCCGCCAGCAGGAACATGAAGGGCGTGACGCCCTCGCGGCGGCAGAGCGCCTCCACGGCTTCGCTCAGCGCCAGCGGAAGCGCCACGGGGAGCAGCCCCGCCCGGAGCGAGGCGTGCGGCGCGCGAGGCCGGTCGGTGGGCAGCTCCAGCGATTGCGGTGCCCCGTCCAGCTGGCGCCGCCACCAGGTGAGCTGCTCCTCCAGCACGTCCCCCTGCAGCCACTGGCGCTGCCAGGCGGCGTAGTCCGCGAACTGGAGGGACAGGGGCGGCAGGGACGCGGGCGTGTGGGTCGCGAAGGCGCGGTAGAGCTCCACCACCTCGCGCACCATCACGGACATGGACCAGCCGTCGCTGATGATGTGGTGCAGCGTGAGGAGCAGGACGTGCTCCCCGGCGTCCAGGACCAGCAGCGACACGCGCAGCAGCGGGCCCGTGGCCAGGTCGAAGGGACGCAAGGCCTCCGCGTCGGAGCGCCGCTGGGCCTCGGCCTCGCGCGCGTCGGCGGGCAGCGAGCGCAGGTCGATGGGCTCCAGCGTCAGGGGGCCGGGCGGCGCGATGACCTGGATGGGGCCCTCGGCGGTCGCGCGGAACGTGGTGCGCAGGGCATCGTGCCTGTGCACCAGGGCTTCGAGGGCGTGGCGCAGGGCCTCCACGTCCAGTGCTCCGGACAGGCGCAGGGCCATGGGCATGTTGAAGGCCGTGCCGCCGGGGGCCAGCTGGTCGAGCAGCCACACCCGGTGCTGCGAGTACGAGGCGGGCAGCGCGTCGGAGGAAGGCGCGCGCTGGAGGGGCGGGGCCGCCGCGAGCTGACCGGACTGGAGCGCGGCGTCGATGCGCATCGCCACCTCCGCCACGGTCGGCCCTTCGAACAGCGCCTTGAGCGGCAGCTCGACGCCGAAGGTGGCGCGCAGGCGCGAGACGAGCTGCGTGGCCAGGAGGGAGTGACCGCCCAGCTCGAAGAAGTGGTCGGTGGCACCCACGCGCGGCACGCGAAGCACCTGGGCCCAGAGCTCCGCGACCTTCTCCTCGGTGGGCGTACGCGGGGTGACGTATCCGGCGGTGGAGACCGGAGCCTCCGGCAGGGGCAGGGCCTTGCGGTCCACCTTGCCATTCGGCGTGAGCGGGAACGCATCCAGCGCCATGAAGAGGGACGGCACCAGGTGTTCGGGCAGGTGCTGGCGGGCGAAGTCACGCAGCGCCGCGGGCTCCAGCGTTTGTCCGTCCCGCAGCACCACCCACGCCACGAGCCTGCCATCGCCGGAAGCGTCGAGCCGGGCCCCGGCCACGGCCTGGAGCACGTCCGGGTGCCGGACGAGAACGGCCTCCACTTCTCCGGGTTCGATGCGGAAGCCACGCACCTTCACCTGGAAGTCGGAGCGGCCCAGGAAGTCGAGCGTCCCATCGGAGCGCCAGCGCGCGAGATCGCCCGTGCGGTACATGCGAGCGCCGGGGTCGCCGGAGAAGGCATCCGGCACGAAGCGCTCGGCGGTCAGCTCCGGGCGCGCCAGGTAGCCGCGCACCACGCCGTCGCCCGCGATGAAGAGTTCACCGGGAACGCCCACGGGCACGGGCTGGCCCCGCGGATCCAACACGTACATGCGCGTGTTCGCGATGGGCGCGCCAATGGAGACGGTGGCGGGCAGTGCGTCGCCGGTGACGGCGTGCACGGAGGAGTAGACAGTCGTCTCCGTGGGCCCATACATGTTGCGCAGCACGGCCGAGGGCACGGCCTCCCGCAGCTGGCGCGCGAGCGCCCCGGGCAAGGCTTCGCCGCCGACGAACAGGTGCCGCAGCGCTCCCAGCGACGTCACGCTGTCGGGCGCCAGCACGAGTGAGCGCGCGAAGGCGGGCGTGCACTGCAGATGGGTGACGGCGTGGCGACGCAGCAGCTGCGCGAGCGGGAGCGCGCCGTCCCGGGCCACGGCCTGTTCGTCGTGGAGGACGACCTGGAAGCCGCGCGTCAGCGTCCAGAGCAGCTCCAGGACGTGGATGTCGAAGGAGATGCTGGTGACGGCGAGCCAGGTGCCCGGAGCGGACGTCCCCAACACCGCGTCCATGGCCTCCAGGTAGTTCGAGAGGGTGTGATGGGGCACCATGACGCCCTTGGGGCGGCCCGTGCTTCCCGACGTGTAGATGACGTAGGCCAGCGTCGCGGGCAGGGCGGCACCCGGAGCGTGCGCGGCCTCGCCGTCGCCTGTCTCTTCGATGAACACCACGTCCAGCCCGTCCGCCGGCACCGCGTCCCGCAGCGACCGCTGGGTGACGAGCACACGGGCCCGCGAGTCGCGGAGCATCCACGCGAGGCGGTCCGAGGGGTAGCCCGGATCCAGCGGCAGGTAGGCGCCGCCAGCGTGGAGGATGGCGAGCATCGCCACGACCATGTCCGGAGCGCGGCGGGCGCACAGGGCCACGGGCTCATCCGGGCGCACGCCCAGTGCCTGGAGCCTGTGTGAGAGGCGCAGGACTCGCTGGTGGAGCTCACGGTAGGTGAGCCGCTCCTCTCCGGCGACGAGCGCGACCGCGTCCGGCGTGCGGGTGGCCTGGGCTTCGAACCGGGCATGGACGCGGGGGGCGTCGAAGTGACGGGCGGTGTCGTTCCACGCGAGGAGCACCTGCTGGCGCTCCGCGGGCGGGAGCAGGGGCAGGTCGTGCACGCGTGTTTCTGGCGCGCGAACGGCGGCCTCTAGCAGCACGTGCAAATGGCCGACGAGCCGGCGGATGGAGTCCTCGCGGAACAGGGCGGTGCTGTACGTGACGGACCCCGCCAGACCTTGGGGCGAGTGCGTGAAGACGAAGGAGAGGTCGAACTTCGAGGACGTGCTGCCGTCCTGCTCAACGGGGCGCAGGGACAGGGCGTCGGGCTGTGCGCCTTCCTCCGAACGAGGCGCGTTCTGGAGCATGAGCATCACCTGGAAGAGAGGTGAGCGACTCATGTCGCGCTGGGGCTGCAGCTCCTCGACGAGCTTCTCGAAGGGAATGTCCTGGTGCGCGTAGGCCCCGAGGGTGGATTCGCGCACGCGGCCGAGCAGCTCCACGAAGGTAGGGCTGTCATCCAGACGGGAGCGCAGCGCGAGTGTGTTGACGAAGAAGCCAATGAGGCCTTCGAGCTCCGCGAAGCGGCGGCCCGCGATGGGCGAGCCGATGACGATGTCATCCTGGCCGGAGTGGCGAGAGAGCAGGGCCTGCGTGGAGGCCAGCAGCGCCATGAAGAGCGTGGCACCGTGCCGCTGGGCCAGCGTCTGGAGGCCGTTGGAAAGCTCCGGAGGAAGCAGGAACGGAACGGAGGCACCGGCGAAGGACTGCACGGCGGGACGCGGGAAGTCGGTGGGCAGCTCCAGCGCACGCGGTGCACCGGTCAGGTGCTGGCGCCACCAGGAGCGCTGCCGCTCGAGGGCCTCTCCCTGCAACCAGGCGCGCTGCCAGAGGGCGTAGTCCGCGTACTGGAGGGGGAGCGCGGCCAGCGGGGAGTCCAGGCCTGCGGAGAAGGCGCGGTAGAGGGCGCCCAACTCGCGCACGAGGATGCCCATGGACCAGCCGTCGGAGACGATGTGGTGCATCGTCACGAGCAGCACGTGCTTGTGTTCGGCAAGCCTCAGCAGCGAGGCGCGCAGCAGGGGGCCCTTCGCGAGGTCGAAGGGACGCAGGGCCTCTGCGCCAGCAAGACGCCGGGCTTCGGCTTCGCGCACGTCCGGAGCGAGTTGCTCCAGGTCCTGCACGTCCAAGGCGAAGTCCGCGGTGGCGCGGAAGCGCTGGACGGGCTCGTCCGCGTGCGAATGGAAGGTGGTGCGCAGGGACTCGTGACGCTGGAGGAGTTCGCGGAAGGAGCGCTCCAGGGCGGAGCGGTCCAGCGGTCCGTCCAGGTGCAGGGCGCTCGGGATGTTGTACGTGGCCGTCCCCGGCTGGAGCTGATCCAGGAACCAAAGCCGCTGCTGGGCGAACGACAGCGGCGCTTCATCACCCCGCGCGATGGCGGCGGGTGGCGGCAGGGCAGTGCCTTCGACGGCTTGCAGCGCTTCGTCCACGCGGAGGGCGAGCCGGGTGAGCGTGGGGGCTTCGAAGAGGGTGCGCAGGGGCAGTTCCACGCCGAAGGCAGAGCGGATCCGCGAGACGAGCTGCGTGGCCAGGAGCGAGTGGCCGCCCAGCTCGAAGAAGTGGTCGGTGGCGCCCACGCGGGGCACGCGAAGCACCTGGGCCCAGAGAGCCGCGAGCTTCTCCTCGGTGGGGTTGCGAGGGGCGACGTACTCGGCGGTGGAGACCGGGGCCTCCGGGGCCGGCAGGGCCTTGCGGTCCACCTTGCCACTGGGAGTCAGCGGCAGTGCCTCCAGCACCACGAAGGCGGAGGGCACCATGTACTCCGGCAGCTTCTCGTGCAGCCGCGCGCGCAGCGCGGAGACGTCCACTGCCTCCGCGCCGCTCCGGCATGCCACGTAGGCCACCAGCCGCTTGTCGCCGGCCGCGTCCTCACGGGCCACGACCACCGCCTGGCGCACGCCGGGGTGCTGCTCCAGCGCGGACTCAATCTCTCCCAGCTCGATGCGCAGGCCGCGCACCTTCACCTGGAAGTCCGCACGGCCCACGTACTCGATGGCACCGTCCGGCAGCCAGCGGGCCACGTCGCCGGTGCGGTACAGCCGCGCGCCCGGCATGTCGCTGAAGGCATCCGGGATGAAGCGCTCAGCCGTCAATTCCGGGCGTCCCAGGTAGCCACGCCCCACCTGCACGCCGCCGATGAAGAGCTCTCCCGGCACGCCCACGGGCACGGGCTCCAGGCGGGAGTCCAGCAGCCGGATTTGGGTATTGGCCACGGGCCGGCCAATGGGCACGGAGCGGCGGGACTCTCCGGGCAGGCACTGGTGGAAGGTGACGTCGACGGCGGCCTCGGTGGGGCCGTAGAGGTTGTGCAGCCCGGCCCACGGCAGCCTCCGCAGGCAGCGCTCGGCAAGCTCCACCGGCAGGGCCTCACCGCTGCACACCACGCGGCGCAGGGAGGTGCAGGCCTCCAGCCCCGGCTCCTCAAGGAACACCTGGAGCATGGAGGGAACGAAGTGCAGCGTGGTGACACCTGCTTCGGAGATGAGGCGCGCGAGGTAGGCGGGGTCCTGGTGGCCACCGGGCTTCGCGACGACGAGGCGCGCGCCCGTCATGAGGGGCCAGAAGAACTCCCAGACGGAGACGTCGAAGCTGAAGGGCGTCTTCTGCAGGACGACGTCCGAAGGCCCCAGGCCATAGGCGGCTTGCATCCACAGCAGGCGATTCACCACCGGACCATGGGCATTCATGGCGCCCTTGGGGCGGCCGGTGCTGCCGGAGGTGAAGATGACGTAGGCCAGGCCGTCAGCGGTGGCGCGAGGAGAAGGCGCATGGCGAGGCTGGAGCGCGATGTCCTCCCACTGCGTGTCGATGCACAGCACCTGGGCGTCATGGGAAGGCAGGCGCGAGAGCAGGTGCTCCTGGGCCAGGAGGACGGCGGGGTGCGCGTCCTCCAGCATCCAGGTGAGGCGCTGGGCGGGGTAGGCGGGGTCGAAGGGGACGTAGGCGCCGCCGGCCTTGAGCGTGGCGAGCAGTGCGACGACGAGCTCCAGGGAGCGCTCCAGCAGCAGGCCGACGCGAACCTCCGGCCCCACACCGCGCGCGATGAGGGCGTGCGCGAGCTGATTGGCCCGCGCGTCCAGCTCCCGGTACGTGAGCGTGCGACCCTCGAAGACCAACGCGACCGCGTCGGGTGTGCGCTCCACCTGCGCTTGGATCAGCTCCGGGAGTGTGGCTGCGCGCGGGAAGTCGACGCGGGTGTCATTCCACTCCACCAGCACTTGCCGACGCTCGGCCTCGTCCATGAGCGGCAGCGCGGACACACGCTGCCCGGCATCCAGGACGACAGCCTCCAGCAGCACGCGCAGGTGGCCGATGAGCCGGCGGATGGAGTCCTCGCGGAACAGGGCGGTGCTGTACGTGACGGAACCGGCTAGGCCCTGGGGCGAGTCAGTGAAGACGAAGGAGAGCTCGAACTTCGAGGACGTGCTGCCGTCCTGCGCGACGGGGCGCAGGGACAGGGCGTCGGGCTGTTGTGCACCTTCCTCCGGGCGAGGCGCGTTCTGGAGCATGAGCATCACCTGGAAGAGAGGTGAGCGGCTCATGTCGCGCTGGGGCTGCAGCTCCTCGACGAGCTTTTCGAAGGGAATGTCCTGGTGCGCGTAGGCCCCGAGGGTGCCCTCACGCACGCGGCCGAGCAGCTCCACGAAGGTGGGGGCGTCATCCAGGCGGGAGCGCAGCGCGAGCGTGTTGATGAAGAAGCCGATGAGGCCTTCCAACTCCGCGAAGCGGCGGCCCGCGATGGGCGAGCCGATGACGATGTCGTCCTGGCCGGAGTGGCGAGCGAGCAGGGCCTGCGTGGAGGCCAGCAGGGCCATGAAGAGCGTGGCGCCGTGCCGCTGGGCCAGCGTTTGGAGGGCCTGCGAAAGTTCCGGTGGAAGCAGGAACGGCACCGAGGCACCGGCGAAGGACTGGACGGCGGGACGGGGGAAGTCGGTGGGCAGCTCCAGCGCACGCGGTGCACCGGTCAGGTGCTGATGCCACCAGGAGCGCTGCCGCTCAAGGGCATCCCCCTGCAACCAGGCGCGCTGCCAGAGGGCGTAGTCGGCGTACTGGAGGGGCAGCGCGGCCAGGGGCGAGCCCAGGCCTGCGGAGAAGGCGCGGTAGAGGGCGCTCAGCTCGCGCACGAGGATGCCCATGGACCAGCCGTCGGAGACGATGTGGTGCATCGTCACGAGCAGCACGTGCTGGTGCTCGGCAAGCCGCAACAACGAGGCGCGCAGCAGCGGGCCCTTCGCGAGGTCGAAGGGACGCAGGGCTTCGGCTCCAGCAAGACGCCGGACTTCGGCTTCACGCACGTCCGGAGCGAGGTGCTCCAGGTCCTGCACCTTCAGGGTGAAGTCCGCGGTGGCGCGGAAGCGCTGAACGGGCTCGTCCGCGTGCGAATGGAAGGTGGTGCGCAGGGACTCGTGACGCTGGAGGAGTTCGCGGAAGGAGCGCTCCAGGGCGGAGAGGTCCAGCGGTCCGTCCAGGTGCAGGGCGCTCGGGATGTTGTACGTGGCTGTCCCCGGCTGGAGCTGATCCAGGAACCAAAGCCGCTGCTGGGCGAACGACAGCGGCGCTTCATCACCCCGGGCGATCGCGGCGGGTGGCGGCAGGGCAGAGCCTTCGGCGGCTTGCAGCGCTTCGTCCACGCGGAGGGCGAGCCGGGTGAGCGTGGGGGCTTCGAAGAGGGCGCGCAGGGGCAGTTCCACGCCGAAGGCCGAGCGGATCCGCGAGACGAGCTGCGTGCCGAGCAGCGAATGTCCACCCACCTCGAAGAAGTCGTCCTCCGCGCCGATGCGCTCGACGCGAAGCACCTCGGTCCAGAGGGCCGCGAGCTTCTGCTCGGTGGGGGTCGTCGGGGGCACGTACCGTCCCGGCTCCAACGCGGTCGCAGTG
>NZ_RAVW01000323.1 GCF_003611585.1 Corallococcus exercitus
GAGGGAGGCAGCACGCTCGGCGGCGGCTGGGGCGGAGGAGGAGCCACGGGCCTCGCGGCGGGACGTCCCGGCGAGGTCGTGGACTCGCGAGCCAGCTCCAGCGGCCCGTCGTCGTCCACGGACAGGTCGAGGTCGAACTCGGCGCTGCCGCCGGACGGGCGCTGCGGCGCGGGAGGCTGCTGCGGGACGGCGCGGCCCCAGGAGGAGGCAGGCTCCTGGGACAGGTCGGGCGCACCGGCGCGGCCCGCGGCGGGACGGTTGGCGAAGGAGCCGGGCTCCAGCGGCAGCTCACCGGGAGCACGCGCGGCGGGACGGCCAGCGGATCCGGGCTCCAATCCCAGCCCTGGAACGGAAGCGCGTCCAGCGGATCCAGGCTCCAGTCCCAACCCGGGAACGGCGGGGCGTCCGGCGACGGAGCCCGGCTCGCGGCCCAGGCCCGGAGCAGCCGCGCGGCCACCCGAAGAGAGGGGCTCGAGGCCCAACCCAGGCGAGGCACGGCCCGCGACGGATCCAGGCTCACGGCCCAGTCCCGGTGCGCCACGACCCGCCGCGGATCCGGGCTCACGACCCAATCCAGGCGCGGAGCGACCCGCCGCGGATCCAGGCTCCAACCCGAGTCCAGGCGCGGAGCGACCGGCGGCAGAGCCGGGCTCACGGCCCAACCCAGGCGCGGCACGACCGGCCGCGGACCCAGGCTCCAGGCCGAGTCCAGGCGCGGAGCGGCTAGCGGCAGAGCCGGGCTCACGACCCAACCCAGGCGCGGCACGACCGGCCGCGGATCCAGGCTCGCGGCCCAGGCCCGGCGCGGCGGCACGGCCCGGAGACGACGCAGGCTCACGCCCCATCGGCCGGTGACGGCCCGGCGAGGACGCGGGCTCGCGAGCCAGCTCCAGCGGGGCCTCGTCGTCCAGTGACGACAGGTCCAGGTCGAACTCGGTGCTGCCACCGGAGGTCTGCGCGGGAGCCGCCGGCGGCGCGGCGGGCGGCGGCGGAACGGCGCGCTGCACGGGCGGCGGTGCCACCGGCGCGGCGCGAGGCGGCGGCGCGGGGTCGAAGGCATCCGAGAAATCCAGCTCGAACCCGCCCGCATCGCCAGTGCCCGAAGCCGCGCCGTCCTCCACCGAGATGCCCACCTCGATGGGCGCCTCATCGAGCGGCTCTCCCATCGCGATGGGCCCATCCGCCGAGGGCGCCTCGAACTCGAAGTCGAACCCGGGCAGCGGCTCGTCGCCTCCCGACAGCACGCCCGGCACGGTGGGCGGAGGCGTCCCCGCGATGAGTTCGTCCAGCGGGATGTCCACGTCGTTCGCGGAGTCCGCCAGCGCAAGCCCGATGTCCTCCTCCGGGGCCCCCAGCGAGAAGGGCTCATCCGCCCCGCCCAGCGACAGCGGCTCATCCGCGGCGGGCGCGGGGCTGGACGGCGCATCCAGGTCGTCGAACAGCGAATCGAGCGCGGCGCCCCCCGGGGCCTGCGGGGCGGGACGCGCGGGCGGTGCGGCAGGTCGCACGGGTGCCACGGCGGCGGGACGCGGCGGCGCGGCCACCGGCGGATGTACCGGGGCGATTCCTGGCGCGGCCAACGGCGCGATTCCCGGAGCCACGACCGGCGCGATTCCCGGAGCGACAGCCGGCGCGATTCCCGGAGCGACAGCCGGCGCGATGGACGGCAGCGGCGCGGCGGGCGGCGCGGCACCCGTTCCCGGCCTGCGCTGGAGCATCAGGTCCACGAGCGCGCGGCTCGCCGTATCCAGGTCCTCGAACGCCAGGCCCATGCCCGGAGGCCCCGCGGGGTCGTTCACATCGCGCACCCAGCGCACGGTGGCGGTGCCCTGGAGCACGCGCACGCCGTTGGCGATCTGCACCTCGAAGCGCACGGGCGTGCCCACCGGCTGCGGCGTGCGCGAGCGGATGAACATGCCCCCGGGACTGATGTTGGTGGCGAACTCCTCGGTGAAGCTCCCCACGGACTCATGCTTGAGCTTCACCAACAGACCGACCGACTTGCGGTCCGAGGTACGCCGACCTTGATCCATGGTTCGGCACTGTCGCGTCCGGGGGCCATTCCCTCAAGGGGGTTCTGGCCCCATGCCCGGTTGTCCGGTACCCCTTCGAGACCCCAGGTGCGCCTGCGTCTTACCTGTATGTCCCCGCTATCCTGGAACTTCGTTGTCCCCAGGAAGCGGTCCGGGTCCGCCGGACGGGAGTCCCCAGATGAACGCGGTTCCCCATTTCGCCCCGGTTCCCCTGCATGCGCGGTGGCTGGTGGACCGGCGGCACGACCTGCTCTCCACGGTCGGGGGGCTGGGCGCGAGCCTGGCGCTGATGGCGCTGCACGTGCTGGGGGGCGTGAGCGGGCCGCCGCTGTGGTGGGCATGGGTGCTGCTCCTGGACGGGCCGCACCTGTTCGCGACGGTGTCGCGTACGTACCTGGACGCTCGGGAGCGGAAGGCGCGGGCGCGGCTGCTCTGGGGCAGCCTGGGCTGGTTCGCCGCGGGGCCCGCGGTGTTCGCGGTGTCGGTGCTATCCGGGCAGCGCTGGCCGTTCGCGGTGTTCGTGACGCTGGCGGCGCTCTGGGCGTACTGGCACGTGGTGCGGCAGCACTACGGCATCATGGTGCTCTACCAGCGCAAGGCCGGGGAGCGCGACGCATGGGACCGGCGGCTGGACAGCGTGACGCTGTACGTGGGGTTGCTGGCGCCGTTCGTGGCGTTCGCGCTGACACATCCGGGGGCCCGGCGCCGGCTGGGGCTGATGGCGGAGCCCACCTGGGAGGTCGGGGCGGCGCACGCGTGCTTCGCCCTGGTGCTCGCGGTGGTGGGCGTGCTCGTGGCGCGGCAGGTGTGGCGGTGGCGCCGGGGCCTGGGGGTGAATGGGCCCAAGTTGTTGATGCTGGGCGCGGCGCTGGGGCTGACGTCGCTGGTGTTCTGGCCGTCGGTGTCGCGGCGGATGGACTTCCTGATGTTCACCGTGGCGGTGACGGCGTTCCACAACGTGCAGTACCACGGCATCGTCTGGTTCTTTCACCGCAACCGCTACCACGCGGACGGAGTGGACCGCGCCGCGTTCGGCCAGGCGCCGAAGGTGAGCCAGCGCTTCATCGTCTACGCGCTCTGCGGACTCGCCTTCACGCTGGCGTACCGGACGCTGGGCTGCGGCATGGGCGTGCATCCGGGCTGCGGCGCGTTCGACACGAAGCTGGCGCTGGGCGGAAGTGGGCTCACGCTGAGAGACCTGATGGAAGGCTTCATCTGGGGCTTCGCGCTGCACCACTACTTCCTGGACCAGTACATCTGGCGCGTGCGCAGGGACGCGGGCCTGAATCAGGACTTGAAGCTGAACACCGCGACCGCCTGATCACCGCCGCGCCCGGCGCGCGACGGCCTTCTCGTACGCGGCCTGAAGCTCACCGAACACCGAGCGCCCCGGGCGCGGCGTTCCCAGGTGCAGGTGGCGCAGCTCGTCCATGAATGCGTCCCAGAGGGGCGGGCCGCCCTTCTCCAGCAACTCCGCGCGCACGGACAGCTCCTCGCTCGGCTGCGTGTGCCGGCGGCCCCAGGCCCCCATGTGCGCGAGCAGGGGCACCAGTTGGATGGACGCCTCCGTGAGGCTGTAAATGCCTTTCTGCCGGTGGTTCGGATCCGGGCGTCGCAATAGCAGTCCGGACGCCGTCAGCCGCTTCAGCCGGTCCGCCAGGATGTTGGAGGCGATGCCCTCCTCGCTCTGTTCGAGCAGTTCGCCATAGGTGCGCCGGTTCCCGAACATGACGTCGCGGATGACGATGAGGCTCCAGCGGTCGCCGAGCTGTTCGAGCGTCAGGTTGATGGGACAGCCAGAGCGTCCTGTCTGCGGCATGGCCGTCCTCCCGGGGTTGATACTTGCAATATGCAAGTAGCGCGGATACGGTTCAACCGCTTGCAAATCACAAGTGGTTGAGAGGTTCCAAGATGGCGCTCGCGGTCTACGGTCACCCCTTCTCCTCGTACACGCAGAAGGTGCTCATCGCGTTGTATGAGAACGGCACGCCCTTCGAGTTCCGGAACATCGGGCCGGACACGCCGGAGCACACCGCCGAGTGGCTGCGTCGCTGGCCGCTGGCCAAGTTCCCGCTGCTGGTGGACGGCGAGCGCCAGGTCGTCGAGACCAGCGTCATCATCGAATACCTCCAGCTCGCGCACCCCGGGCCGGTCCGCCTGCTGCCCGCGGATCCGATGGCCGCGCTGGACGTGCGCTTCCTCGACCGCTTCTTCGACCTGCACGTCATGAGCATGGTCCAGCACGCCGTGGACGGTGCGCTGACAGGGGATGCCACGAAGCGGAAGGAAGGCCTGGCCAAGGCCGTGGAGAAGCTGGAGCGCGCCTACGCCTGGATTGAAGGGCAGCTCGCCGGAAGGACCTGGGCCACGGGCGCGGACTTCACGCTGGCGGACTGCGCGGCCGCGCCCTCCCTGTTCTACGCGGACTGGACCCACCGCATCTCCGAGTCCTACCCCCAGCTGCGCGCCTACCGCGCGCGGTTGCTGGCCCGACCGTCCGTCGCCCGGGCGGTGGACGGAGGGCGCCCGTTCCGCCACCTCTTCCCGCTGGGCGCGCCGGACCGGGACTGAAGGGCTCACGCCGCCAGTCCGGCCGGCGCACGCAGCGCCCGGGCGAGCGCCTCGTTCAGCTCGCGCTTGAAGCTCGTGGTCATCCAGGCGTTCGGGATGGCGTCGAAGCCGTGGATGGCCCCCGGGTAGACGTGGAGCTCCACCGGGACTCCCGCGCGGGAGAGGCGACGGGCGTAGTCCATGGACTCGTCGAAGAAGACGTCGAGCGAACCCACGGCGATGAAGGCCGGGGGCAGGTGCGAGACGTCCTGGCCGAGCGAGGCCGAGAAGTGCCCGGCGCGGGCGTCGGTCGGGAGGTAGTCCCCGCGCAGGGACTCCCAGCCGAAGCGGGTGTGCGCACGCGTCCATGAGAACTCGCCCGTCGTCGGATTGGGGTCCGCTTCCAGGGGCGTCCCCGTGCGGGCGTCGAGCATGGGGTAGATGAGGATCTGCGCCGCGGGCCGGGGCCCGCTGTCATCGCGGGTGAGCTGCGCCAGCGAAGCGGCGAGCCCGCCACCGGCGCTCTGCCCCATGAGGACGATTCGCGACGGGTCGACGCCGAGTGACGCGGCGTTCGCGTGGACCCAGCGCAGCGCCGCGTAGGCGTCGTCGATGGGCCCCGGGAACGGAACCTCCGGCGCGAGGCGGTAGTCGACCGAGACGACCACGGCGCCGTGCGCGAGAGCGAGCTCGGCGTCGAAGCCCTCACCCATGGCGGCGCTGCCCATCACCATGCCGCCGCCGTGCAGGAACAGCACGGCGGGCCGTGGGGCCGTGTCGTGGCCCAGCGGAGTCTGGATGACGAGCCGCACGTCGGGCGCTCCGTGCCGCCCGGGGATGCGTACCTCACTGCGGAGCGCGGTGCTTCGGGGGGCGATGGACGCAATCATCTGGTCCATGAACGTGCGGGCGTCCGCGAGGTTTTCACGCGAAAGCCCCGGGAGGAACTCGTGGGCGGTGAGGGGCAAGAGGGACGGGTCGACAAGATGAAGGGTGGACATGGGTGACTCCTGGGATGCGGCGGTGTGTGGGGTTGCGATGGAAAGGGGTGTGGCGCTCAAGGCGAGGGGCTGGCGCGGATGACGACCTTGCCGATGACGCCGCCTCGTTCGGACCGCTCGAACGCTGCTCGCGCGTCGGAGAGTTCGAACACCTCCACGGGGGGCGGGAGGAGTTCCCGGGCCTGGAGCTTCCCCGCGAGCTCCGCGAGATCTCTTCCGGACGGCCTGGTCACGAGCAGCAGCTGCTTCTGGCGGCGGAAGGGCCCGAGCAGCGCGGAGGACAGGAGCGACACAGGGGACGGCTCGAACCCCACGTGCCGGCCGCGCGGAGTCAGGAGGCCACGCGCCTCGGCGAAGGACAGCTTCGTGCTCAGGTCGAAGACGACGTTGAAACGCTCGCCGAGCATCGAGAGCGGCCGGGCGCGGTAGTCGTGGACCACCTGGGCACCGAACTGCCGTGCCACGGCCAGACCAGCGGCGGAGGTGACGGCGGTGACATGCGCGCCACGCGACCGGGCGAGCTGGATCAACATGAGCCCCACACCTCCCGTCGCGCCGTTGACGAGCACGCGCTCACCGGGGGCCACGCGCGCGACGTCACGCAGTGCCTGGAGCGCCGCGAGCCCCACCGTCGAGACCGCCGCGGCCCCGACGTCGTCGAGCCCTTGCGGAATCCGGGCGACGGACGACGCCGCGACCGTGATGAGTCCGGCGAGCGTTCCCTCCCGCATGCTTCCAGGGAAGCCGAACACGCGGTCTCCGACCGAGAAACCCTCGACGCCCGCCCCCACCTCCTCGACGACACCCGCGAAGTCCGAGCCGGGTGACTTCGGGAAGTGGGCCCCGCTGAGCAGCCGCAGCTCGCCACGCCGGATCTTCCCGTCGATGGGATTCACCGAGACGGCTCGGACGCGGATGAGGAGGTGGTGGGCGCGGACACGGGGCGCCTGCGCCTGGGTGTGCTGGAGGACGTCAGGACTGCCGAAGCGGCTGTAGGTGAGTGCGTTCATGCCCCTCAAGGTACGGGGCGGCACTCATTCGCGGAACTTGATGGTGGGAAAGTCTATTGTTCACGCCGTGAATCTCTCGGCCTTCGACCTGAACCACGTGCGCGCGCTCCATCACCTCCTCGAGGAGGCTCACGTCACGCGTGCGGCGAGGAAGCTCGGAATCACGCCCGCGGCGGCGAGCAACGCCCTGCACCGGCTGCGCGTCGACTTCGACGACCCGCTCCTGGTCCGCAACGGGAGGACACTCGTGCGGACGCAGCGGGCCGAGGCGCTTCGAGCGCCCGCCCGGGAGGTGATGCTGGCGGCCGGGCGGCTGTTCGACCAGGGGCGCCCCTTCGACCCGGCGACCGCGACCTGGGACATCTACGTGACGACGTCGGACCGCGTGGCGGAGCTGCTCCTGCCGACGCTCGACCGTCTCCTCTCGGCGCGTGCTCCCGGGGCCCTGCTCACGCTCCGGACCCAGACGGCGGACCTGGGGGTGTTCCTGAGGGAGCACGGCGGCATCGCCATCGTCCCGGACCTCGCGAAGGAGCGGGACCTGCGCTCGCAGCGCCTGTTCGTCGACGGGTTCGTCTGCGTCATGCGCGGGGCGCATCCGCTCGCCACCGGGCGCATGACCTTGAAACGGTTCACCGAGTGGGAGCACGTCCTGGTGGCCCCCCTCGCGCAGTCACAACGCGGCGGCATCGACGTGCTGCTGGAGAAGGAGGGGTTCTCACGTCGCGTGACGCGCGTGGTGACCACGTTCTCCCTGGCGCTGCCGCTCGTGCTGGGCTCGGACCGGCTCGCCGTCCTGCCGCGCAGCTTCGCCGCCGCGCACGCGAAGGCGCTCGGGCTGGAGCTGCGGCCCCCGCCTGTCCCGATGCCTCCGCTCGAGATGCTCCTGGCCTGGCACCTTGGGAACGAGGGCGACCCGAAGCACGCGTGGGTCCGTGGTCTCGTGCAGGACGCCGTCCGCGCCGTGGACCTGGAGACCGAGTAGCCATGGGGCGCGAGCCACCGGCCGCGCACCCCACTCAAGCCACGCCGTCAGGTTCAGGGGGCACCGCCTGGAACACATCCTGAGTCCAGGTGGTGCCCACGCAGTTCAAGCCGATCAGGAACGCCTCAAGCGCCGTCGCAATCGGAGCCACCACGGATCAGGGTTTTAGATAAGGCCCTCATGTGTCCCGTCACCCAGGCTATCAGGTGCCTTGCAGTGTCCGATCACCATCGCGGACAACCAACGGAAGGCACGGACTCAATGTCGATCTAGGCTACTGGACTCTTTCAACAAGCAGATATTAACCTCAAGCACAAGGTTTCTTTCCTCTCCCAGATAGCTATTGTGCTGCAAAACTTACCCTATCGCTCGCAAGACAGGTCCAAATGCAAGACGGCACACAACATCTTCTAGAACTGACAAAATCAATCCTAGACCCAATCCACGGGCTCATCCGGATCACAGACAAAGAATCAAGAGTAATCAACGATCCAATCTACCAGCGACTCCGGAAAATAAAACAAAACGGGCTTCTACACCTTGTTTTTCCGTCAGCGACACACACTCGCTTCGAGCATAGTCTCGGAGTTCTTTTCGTAGCCGACTCCATGCTCCGCAGTCTGCTGTTCAACTCCATCTCCTCAATATCGAAGCAAAGAATTACCGACTCCAATCAAGCCAACCATCGCCAAGCCATCGACCTAAACACCTTTCCCAAAGCTACACTAAGGGAACTTTTTCGCCTAACAAGACTGGCCGCACTGGTTCACGATTTGGGTCACGGTCCATTTTCACATACTTTTGATCATTTTGCGCCCAGCCTAGATGCAGTCCTCCTGATGCTTGAAGACGAGCAACTCATCGCGCTTGCAGGCTTCAAGGAGACTTTTCGCGCCTACGCACTGAAAAACAATCATTCTTCCGAGGACACTCTTCGCGTGCCCCATGAAGTAATGTCTTGCATATTTTTTGCATGCATTTGGCACAAGATCGATCAAGACGACCTCCAGACGCCCAAGGCGATCACTGCTGCCATACTTGGGGACGTCGCATTCCAACTCGTGGGCAGCGAGATTGCCCCGTGGATTCCACTCATCCATGATCTTGTCGCATCTGCACCTGCCGACGCGGATCGAATGGATTACTTGGAGCGTGACAGCCGCTCTTGCGGCGTCTCATACGGCCTCTTCGACAGAAATCGCCTTCTCAAGACGATGCTCTGTTACCAAGAGGGCACTGCCGATAAGAAGCAGTACAGGCTAGGACTGAAGTCCAGCGGTTTTCGCGCTGTAGAAAACTTTCTCCAAGCAAGATTCGAGTTGTTCGTGCAGGTCTACTACCACAAGACCAACAGGGCAATTGAGTCCATGCTTCAGCATGTATCGGCACTGGCAAGTTCCGCTACACACGACATCATTTCAGAAGACAGCCTTAACGGACTCATCAGAGACTACACCAACCTAGGCGACGACATTTTTCTTGACATCCTCAGAGGCCAAGGAGCCAACAAGAAAGTTTCCATCCTGGAAATCAATCAGATCGCACAACAAATCCATGACCGGCAGCTTTGGAAACGCGTAGCAGACTCTCAGGAGCACAGAAATCTTGACGCCTCAACTCAAGAACTTATCCTTCAAAAACTGAAGGCCGAGTTTCCTGAAGTGAAGTTCCAAAAAGACAAAGTCAAGGCAGCAGCCGCAAAAGATCTTAACAACGGGGCAGTAATCCTCAACCAAGATGTAAGTGGATTCTACTACGCAAATCCATCTGCAAAATGGGAATCTTACTCGCCTATCATTGCAACACTCATCGAGATGGGGAAGTCAGAAAAAGAAGACATCCGTCGCATATACATTCAATCGACGGATTCCGAAAAGGCCAAGAGCATCCGGGCAGCCTTTAGAAAAAACCTACTCATTCTCGGCGAGGCAAAAAATGCAGAGCAAGCTTGAGGTCGAAACGAAACTGGAAATAAGTCGATTTGACTTCAGTCGATTGCTGACGAACAACCAGATAAGAAAAACCACGGAACAACTCAACATCTACTATGACTTCAACTGGCTCCTAGCTGCAGCAAGCGCAACCTTTCGGATCAGGTTTTCATTAGGAAAGCCAGCAGTAGCCACACTTAAAATCCCCTTGAGCATTCACAACGGCCAGCGGACAAGCAAGGAGCTTGAAACCCCTGCACGTCAAGCAATAACTCCGCTTGGGCACGCTGCCAGCACACCAAGGAATCTTGATGTCAGGAACCACTTGGCCCCAAGCTTCCGGGATGAACTCCTTGGTTTGAACATCCCGTTTCTTAACCGAGTTGGATATATGCGCAACACACGGCATGTTCTTGAACTCGCCAATGTCGGATGCGTTGAGGTTGACTGGGTTCGGCTGCCCGGAGGTAATGATTTTTTCGAGGTTGAGATTGAGAATGACGATCTCGTTCTCCAAAAGCGATTGGCTCATCTCGTGATCAATCAGGCACCTAGCGCCCGCCCATCCACCATCAGTAAGTTTGAACGATTCCAACGCGCCTTAGGCAACACTCACAAGCCCGTAAACTGGTGCATGCCTAATCGTTCTTTGGCATGATTTCGGATAATTGCTCTCAATGGCAACTACCGGGCTGTCGTTGCAGAGAGGGCTCCATTGCCGGCCGAATGCGCGACATTGGCGACATCGAGGCCGTGTTGTAGCGCTGTCCCAATGCCTGTTGTGACTCAGGGCGTCACGAGCCGCAGGAACGCATCCTGGTTCCAGGTGTCGCCCGCGCCATCGCGCTG
Source organism: Corallococcus exercitus (assembly GCF_003611585.1). Taxonomy (GTDB): domain Bacteria; phylum Myxococcota; class Myxococcia; order Myxococcales; family Myxococcaceae; genus Corallococcus; species Corallococcus exercitus. The sequence goes on from NZ_RAVW01000323.1 coordinate 10,360, forward strand.
CCACCCGGACACCACCAGCCCCGAGTCCGGCGCCGCCACCAGCGCCGTCGTCGCCAGCGAGCACGTGCCGCTCTCGCACGCCTCCGCCGCCAGCGTCTTCGTGCCCAGCAGCGCGCCGTCCGCCGCGTAGCGCGTGACCGTGTTGCCGCAGGCCGCGGCCACCGGGCCGGCGGACTCCACCGCGGCCACGGTGCCCACCGACGCCGAGCCGCACGTGGGCTGCTTCACCCAGCGCTCCTGCCCGTCCGCCGACGCCGTCAGCACGAACGGACCGCCCTCATCCAGCGCCACGCCGTTCCACATCAGCAGGCCCACCGCCTCGCCGGCCACGGCCACCGTGCCGTCCGCGCCCACCGACACGGAGCCCACGCGGCCGTTCACGCCCGGCACCTCGCGGCCCCACGCCAGCGCGCCGTCCGCGCCGAACGCCAGCACCACGAAGCCGCCCGCGCCCTGCGCGTCGAACGTGCGCCCGTCCACCGTCACCGGGCCCACCAGCCGGCCCGCCACCACCGACGTGCCCGTGCCCGACAGCGCCACCGCCGACAGCAGCGTGCCGTCCCTCGCGCCGTCGAACGTCTTCGTCCAGCGCACCGCGCCGTCCGCCGCGTAGCGCACCAGCCGGGGCGTGTGGGCCTCCGTCGTCCACTCCTCGCCCAGCGCCACCACGCCGCCCGCCGCGTCGGCGGACACCGCGTAGACCTTCTGCCCCACGCGGGCCTGCCACTCGGGCGCGCCCGCCTGGGAGAACTTCACCAGGAAGCCGTCCTGCGCCTCGCCCAGCCCGAAGTCCGCCGAGTACAGGAACGCGTTGCCGGACAGGAACACCGCGCCGTCAGCCCCCGTGGAGGCCGCCACACGCAGGTCGGAGAGGCGGTTGCGCTCGAACTCCTTCGCCCACTGCTTCGTCCCGTCCGCCGCGTAGCGCGACAGCGTCACCACCAGCCGCTCGCCCTCCACCTGCTCACGGTCCTCGTCCGAGCGCGGCGTGCCGGACGTCACAAACAGCACATCCCCGCCCCGCCCCACCGCCAGCCCCGTGCCCGTGTCGTCCTGCGGGCCGCCCAGCTTGAGCGACCAGGGGCTCACCGCCGGGGCCGAGGGCTTGGGGGCCTCCGCGGTGG
>NZ_RAVW01000324.1 GCF_003611585.1 Corallococcus exercitus
GGCCAAGCCCGAGCAGGGCCACGAAGGAGGGGAGCATGGGCGCGGGCAGTGTCGCAGCCCGCGCCCCTCCACGCACCTGCCGTGCCCGTTCAGCGCGGCGGGGTGCCGGCCTTCATGCGGGCGAGCATCCGCTCGATGATGCCGAACAGCGCCTCGCGGTCATCCTCGGGGAGCAGGCCCATCAGGCGGCGGATGCCCGCGTCCGTCATCAGCTGGATGACCTTGTAGATTTCACAACCCCGGTCGGTGAGCTTCGCGGTGACGGCGCGGCGGTCCTCCGCGTCCCGGCCGCGCTCCACCATGCCCATGTCCTCCAGGCGATCCACCACGCCAGTGATGGTCTTCTTGGTGATGCCGATGCGCTGGGCCAGCACGCCCACCTGGATGGGACCGTCCATGCCCAGCCACCCAAGCGCGTGCACCTGGGTGGGGGTCAGCCGCATGTCGTCGCAGAGGCTCGCCAGCGGATCCCTCAGGGAGCGGAAGTGGGCCAGCTCCCGGATGAGCCCCATGAAGCGGCGTGAGTCCGGCGTGGACTGATCCCCTTCCTGGAGCAGGCGCTCCATCGCGGCCTTTTCTTCAACGGCCTCATCCTTCCCCTCGGAGCGCACTTCGGACTCCGAGGGGGAGGTGATGGCGGTGGGACGACGCATCAAGCCGTCTCCACCCGCGCGGCGGCGGCGGCAGCGGCTTCCCGCTCGCGGTCCTGGTTGACCGGACCGTGCGGCGTGCCAGTGCCACCCGCGAAGCCGGCGTCGCTGCCCTTGTTGCGCTTGAAGCGCGCGGCCAGCTGATCCAGCAGCGAGTACACCACCGGCACCACGCCCAGCGTGAGGAACGTGGAGGTGATGAGGCCGCCGATGATGGTGATGGCCATGGGCGCGCGCGTCTCCGCGCCGTCGCCCTTCGCGATGGCCACGGGGATCATGCCGGCGATCATCGCGATGGTCGTCATGAGGATGGGGCGCAGACGGACCGGGGCGGCCTCGAGGAGCGCCTCGTGCGCGGTGCGGCCCTTCTCACGGACCTGCAGCGTGAAGTCCACCAGGAGGATGCCGTTCTTCACCACCAGACCCATGAGCATGATGACGCCGATGAGGGCGAACATGGACATGTACTGGCCCGTGATCAGCAGGCCGCCGATGGCTCCGATGAAGGCGAAGGGCAGCGACAGCATGATCGTGAACGGGTGGACCAGGCTTTCGAACTGGGCCGCGAGGATCATGTAGATGAGGATGATGCCCAGGAGCAGCGCGGTGCCGAACGCGGCCACCGACTTGCCCAGCTCCTTCGCGTTGCCTTCCAGCTCACCCGTGACGCTCTTGGGCAGCTCCTTCGCCGCGTAGCCCTGCATGTAGCTGATGGCGTCCGACAGCGCGTAGCCCTCCTTCAGGTTCGCCAGCATGGTGACCTGCCGCTTCTGGGCCTGCCGGTCGATCTGCACCGGGCCTTCCGCGGGGACGATGCGCGCCAGGTTGCGCAGCTCCACCAGCTGCCCCGTGGGGGCGCGCACGGCCAGCTGGCCGAGCGCGTCCGCGGAGGCCAGCGTCTCCGGCGGCAGGCGCAGCTTCACCTCGTACGTGTCACCGCCCTCGCGGTAGTCCAGCACCTTGTCGCGGCCCAGGTAGGCGCGCAGCGTGGCGCCCAGGGACGCGGCCGGGACGCCCAGGAGGGCCGCGCGGTCGCGGTCCACCTGCACGTCGTACTGCGGCTTGCCGGAGCGGTACGTCATGTCCACGTCGGTGAGGCCCGGGTTCTTGAGCATCGCCTGGCGCATCTTCTCCGCGGACTCCGTCAGCTCCTTCCAGTTGTCGCCGCGCAGGTTGAACTGCACCTGCTGCGAGCGCGCGCCACCACCGGACACCGCGGCCACGTCCTGCACCGCCACGGTGACGCCCTTGGGCGGGTGGATGTTCTGGCGCAGGTAGGCCTTCAGCTCGCTCTGCTTGAAGGCGCGGTCCTTCACCGGCTTCAGGTTGATGAGCACCTCGCCCTTGTGGACCTCCTCCTGCACGCCGCCGCCCGCCGTGGTGAACGTGGACGCGATGCCCGGCAGCGCCCGGACCTGGGTCGCGAAGGTGTCCAGCTGCGTCTGGGTCTCCTGGATGGTGGACCCGATGGGCAGCTCCACCGTGAGCTTGATGTTGCCGTTGTCCTGCTCGGGGATGAACGTGAACTTCAGGAACCGCATCATCCCGAAGGTGAGGAAGAGCACGCCCACCGCGACGATCATCGTGATGAGCCGGTGCCGGAGGATGCCACCCAGCATCTTGCGGTAGCCGTTCTCCATGCCCACCAGCACCTTCTCCACCGCCGCGGAGATGCCCGTCGGGTGCCCGTGCTCACGCAAGAGGCGCGAGGACAGCATCGGCGTGAGCGTCATGGACACCACGTAGGAGATGAGCGTCGCCACCGCCACCGTGACACCGAACTGGTAGAAGAACTTGCCGATCATGCCGTCCATGAAGGCCACCGGGATGAACACCGCCACGATGGCCAGCGTCACCGCGAGCACCGCGAGGGCAATCTGTCCGGCGCCCTCCAGCGCGGCCTGCATGGGCGTGGCGCCCTCTTCCATGTGACGGACGATGTTCTCGATGACCACGATGGCGTCGTCGATGAGCAGACCGATGGACAGGGTCAGCGCGAGCATCGTGATCATGTTGAAGGTGAAGCCCAGCGCCGCCATCACCGCGAACGTACCGATCACCGACACCGGCAGCGCGATGGCCGCCACGATGGTGGAGCGCAGGTTGCGCAGGAACACGAGCACGATGAGGACCGCGAGCACGCCGCCCAGGATGAGGTCCTCCTGCACCGCGTGGATGGACGAGCGGATGAAGCGCGCGTTGTCCGTCACCGTCTCCACCTGGATGCCGGCGGGCAGCGACTTGTTGATCTCCCCCAGCGACTCCTGCACCAGGTCCGCCACCTGCACCGTGTTGGAGCCGGACTGCTTGCGCACCACGAGCGCCACCGCGCTGCGCTCGCCGCTCTTCGCGCCCGAGCGCTGCTCCGCGGGGCCGTCCACGACCTCCGCCACGTCGCGCACGCGCACCGGCGACCCGGCCGTGCTGGTGATGATGATGTTGCGGATCTCCTCCACGCTCTTCGCCTCGGAGGTCAGGCGCACGATGCGCTCACGGCCGCTGTCCATGCTGCGGCCACCCGGCACGTCCAGGCTCTGGGCCTTGAGCGCCTGGCTGACGTCGCTGATGGCCAGCCCGAAGCCGCGCAGCCGGTTCGGGTCCACCACGAGCTGGATCTCCCGCTCGCGGCCACCGACGATGTCGATGCTGCCCACGCCCGGCTGGCGCTGGAGGGAGGGCTTCACCACGTCATCCGCGATGCGCGTCAGCTCCTCCACCGGCATGGCGCCCGCGAGCGCCAGCGTGATGATGGGGGCCGCGCCGATGTCGAACTTCTCGACGACGGGGGTCTCCACCTCGTCCGGCAGCTTGCTCAGCGTGGCCTGCACGCGGTCGCGCACGTCCTGCGCCGCGATGTCCACCTTGGTGGACAGCTTGAACTGCACGACGATCTGCGAAACGCTTTCGACGTTGATGGACTTGAGCGTGTCCACGCCGTTGAGCGTGTTGAGCGCCTCCTCCAGCGGGTCGGAGACGTTCTTCTCCATGGACTCCGGGTCCGCGCCCGGGAGGATGGTCGTCACGGTGACGACGGGGAAGTCGACGTCGGGGAACTGGTCCACGCCGATTTTCGGATAGGCGAAGAGGCCGAACACCACCACCGCCAGCATCAGCATGGCGGTGAAGATGGGCCGGGAAATGAAGGTCTTGAGCGGACTCATTCAGGTTCCTGAGGGAAAGAGGAGAGGGGGAACCGCTACTGCGCGACGCGCACCGCGGTTCCCTCCTTGACGTCCAGCGAGGCGTCGGCGAGCACGCGCTCCTCCGCCGTCAGGCCCTGCAGCACCTTCACGTAGCCGGGCAGCACGCGCTGCACGCGCACGTCGCGCTTGCGCACGGTGCCGTCCTGCACCACCCACACGTAGCCCTCCTGGCCCTTGCTGCTGACCGCCTGCGCCGGCAGGAACAGGCCGTTGCCCGCGTCGCCCGCGGCCTTGGAGAAGTCCATCTCCACCAGCGCGCCGGGGCGCAGCGGGTGCTCCGTCTTGCCCGTCACGTCCGCCAGCACCTCCACGGTGCGGCTCTGCGCGTCGATGACGGCGCCCACGTTGGCCACCTTCGCCTCGAAGCGCATGCCGCTGGGGTTCACGGTGCCCGGCGTCACGGTGCCCGGCGTCACGTTGTCGATGACGGACTCCGGCACCATCATCCGGATCTCCAGCCCGTCCGCGTCCACGATGGAGAACACCGGGGTGGAGGGCGTCATCGCCACGGAGTCACCCACGTTCTTGTTGCGCGCGGTGATGATGCCGTTGAAGGGCGCCACGATGGAGTGGTCGCGCAGGTTCTCCACCGCCAGCCGGTACGCCGCGCCGGCCTGGGCCGCCTGGGCCGCGGCCTGCTTCTGGCCAATCTCCGCCTGCTCCAGCGCGTTGGCCGCGACGCCGCCGGACTCGGCCACCTTGCGCATGCGCTCCAGGTTGCTGGAGGCCAGCTGCAGCCCGGCCTCCGCCATGTCCTTGGCCGCCTTCGCCTGATCCACCGCGATGCTCACGTTGGACGTGTCCAGCTGCGCCAGCACGTCGCCCTTCTTCACCTTGTCGCCCACCCGGACGTTCACCTTCGCGAGCGTGCCCGTCGCCTGGGGACCCAGGACGGCCTCCTGCTTGGAGCGCACCTGGCCGGTCACGCGCGTCACGTTCTGCTCCAGCTCCGTGGCCGGTGTAATCGCCTTGACTCCCAGTGCGTTGGAGCCTTCCTGCTGAGTCGGAAGCTGCGCCTTCTCCGCGCCCGCCTTCGAGCACCCCGCCGTCGACACCGCCACGGCCACCACGGCAGCCAAGATTCGCTGATTCACGCGTCCGAACTCCTGCCGGGTCGCCGGCGGGACACCCGCCCTGGCACCTGCTCCGGCTAATTCTTTGTGGGCTAGAAATTACCGACACTCGATTATCTGTCAAGAGGATACTCCGGAGTGCGGACTATCCACTCCTCAGTCATCCTGCGGGCTTGGCTGCCTGCCCCCCGGGGCTCAAGACTTCTTCACAACACCGTCACCGGCGCGCTGCGTCACCAGGGAGGCAGGCTCCGCGCGGGGCTGGGACTGGGTGCGTTGCTTGTGGCTGACGGCGGGCGCCTGCTATTGACTCGCGAATCAACCCGCACCGGGACAACCCCCCAAGGACTCGCGATGCTCAACCCGTTCACCGAGGACCACGAGGCGTTTCGCAGGTCGGTCCGCGCCTTCGTGGAGAAGGAGATGGCGCCCCATGGTCTGGACTGGGACCGGGCCGGCATCTTCCCGAAGGAGCTGTTCAAGAAGTGCGGCGAGCTGGGCTTCCTGGGCATCAACCACGACCCGAAGTACGGCGGCAGCGGCCTGGACTACTGGTACGTGACGGCGTTCGCGGAGGAGCTGTCCCGCAGCCGCAACGCGGGCGTGAACATGGCGCTCCTGGTGCAGAGCCAGATGGCCACGCCCATCATCAATGAAATCGGCACCGACGAGCAGAAGCGCGAGTTCCTGGAGCCCGCGCTCAAGGGCGAGCGCATCGCGGCGCTGGGCGTGAGCGAGCCGGGCTGCGGCTCCGACGTGGCGAGCATCAAGACGACGGCGCGCCGCGACGGGGACGACTACGTCATCAACGGCTCCAAGATGTGGATCACCAACGGCACGCGCGCGGACTTCATCACCCTGGCGGTGCGCACGGGGGAAGAGGGCTACGGCGGCATCTCGCTGGTGACGTTCCCCACGGACGTGAAGGGGTTCGGCGTCTCCAAGAAGCTGGACAAGGTGGGCAACCTGTCCTCGGACACGGCCATCCTCTACTTCGAGGACTGCCGCATCCCCGCGCGCTACGTGCTGGGCGAGGAGAACCAGGGCTTCTACCACATCATGACCAACTTCCAGGGTGAGCGCCTGGTGGGCGCCATCACCACGGTGGGCGGCATGGACCGGATGCTGGAGGACGCGCTCCAGTACGGCAACGAGCGCGAGGCGTTCGGCCGGCCCCTCATCAAGTTCCAGGTGTGGCGCCACAAGTTCGTGGAGCACCTGACGGCGGTGGAGGCGGCGCGGCGGCTCAACTACTACGCGGTGGACCTCTACGACCGGAAGGAGAACCCGGTGAAGGAGATCTCCATGGCGAAGCTGTTCGCCGGGGACCTGGCCCAGCGCGTGGCCTACGACTGCCAGCAGTTCTTCGGCGGCATGGGCTACATCGAGGAGACGCCCATCGCGCGCATGTGGCGCGACGTGCGGCTCATCACCATCGGCGGCGGTACCTCCGAGGTGATGAAGGAGATCATCTCCAAGCTGTACGGCTTCTAGCTACTTCCTGCCGAAGAGGGCCTCCGCGGCGCTGAGCATCGCGTCGCGGGAGTCCTTCTGGTGCAGGCCGCCTTCGCCCAGCTGGAAGAGCTCGCAGAAGTTGGCCTCGTCCTTGTCGCGAGGCACCTCCGCGAAGGGCTCCTTGCAGGCCTTGGCCACGGACTCGTCGAAGTGCCGGCAGTTGCGGCACGAGCGCAGGTCCTCCTCGCAGCCGGGGCACGTGTCGCGCCGGCCGACCTGGTTGGCGATGATGTCGAGCTTGCGTCCGCAGTGCGCGCAGCCGGGCATGGCGGTCCTCCCCGTCAGACAACAACGGGGCGCATCCTGCCAGAGTCCTGGCTAGCGCTGGACGCTGGGCGCGAACGCCGGGGCGGGCAGGGAGGAGGCCTCCTGGGGCCGGCGCAGCTCGCCGGTGGCGTCCAGGAGCTGGTCGTCCAGCCGCTTGAGGAGGAAGAGGACGTAGGCGGACAGGGCGGACAGGACGGCGGCCATGATGCCCAGCAGCATGCCGCGCTGCCAGCGGTGGGCCTTCTCCATCACGCCGCGGCGTTCCTTGAACGTCTTGAGCTGGGCGTCCACGGAGGAGCCGTCCAGCTTCTGGGCGAAGTCGGAGGCCTGGGCGCTGCCCCGGGCCATCAGCCAGCGCCCTTCCGCCTGGAGGGCCTCCGCACGCGCGTAGCAGAACGCAGCCCCGCCCGCGAAGAACAGGGAGATGCACAAGGCCGCTGTCACGCTCCGGGTGCCCATGCCACCAACCCTCCGGATATCCGATGGCGCGGCCAATGAACAGGCCACGACTGCTCCGGCTTTCCGAAGACAGTAGCGGATGCTAGGGACGGCTTCTGACATGGGCAAGCCCTACCGTCCTAAAGACCACTATTTCCAGAAAGCCAAGCAAGAGGGACTGCGGGCGCGATCGGCCTTCAAGGTCGACGAGATCCTCAAGCGCTTTCCCACGTCCGTGAAGAAGGGCGCGGCGGTGCTGGATCTGGGCGCGGCGCCGGGCGGCTTCCTCCAGATTCTCGCGGACGCGGTGGGCATGCACGGGCGCGTCATCGGCGTGGACATCGTGGCCATCCGGCCGTTCTCCCAGAAGTGGGTGTCGACGGCGGTGCTGGACGTGCTCGCGGACGACTTCGACGCGAAGCTGGCCGCGATGTACGACGGGCCCTACGACGCGGTCATCTCCGACATGGCGCCCAAGACGTCCGGCATCAAGGGCACGGACGAGGCGCGCAGCCTGCGGCTCGCGGGCAAGGCGCTGGAGGTGGCCGCCACGCGCGGCAAGCCCGGTGGCACGTTCGTGGCCAAGGTCTTCATGGGTGGCGACTTCGAGGCCTTCCGTGACGAGGTGCGCCAGCACTTCGAGGAAGTGAAGATCGTCCGGCCGGAGGCCACGCGCGGCGCCAGCATGGAGGTCTACGTGGTGGGGCTGCGGCGCCGGGCGCCCGCCGCCGCTTCCTGAAACAGCGAAGGGAACGCCAGGGGCGCGGGCGGCGTCTAGAGTGCCGCCCCTATGTCTTCTCCTCCGCGCCTGCGCACCTCCGCCGTCGTGTCGTGCCTGTTGTGTCTCCTGTTGTCCTCCGTGTCCGTGGCGGCCCCCGACAAGGCGCCTCCGACGTGGAAGGCCATCGACGCGCTCGTCGATGAGGACAAGGTGGAGTCCGCCGCGCAGGGGGCCGAGGCCCGGCTGGCCGCGGCGAAGGCCCAGGGGGACGCGGACGAGTGGACGCGGGCGCTGATCCGCACGGTGCAGCTGCGCACGCGGCTGCACGGCTACGAGACGACGGTGCGCTTCCTGAAGGAGCAGCCCTGGCCGGAGGGGCTGCGGCAGCAGGCCACGCTGCACCTGTTCTACGCGGCGGTGCTCGCCAACTACGTGCAGTCCTACGGCTACGAGATTGGCCAGCGCGAGCAGGTGGTGTCCACCGGGCCGGTGGACCTGAAGGCGTGGACGAAGGATCAGCTGGCGGCGGAGATCCAGCGCTCCTACGCCGCCGTCTGGGAGCTGCGCCAGAAGTTCGGCACCGAGCCGGTGAAGGTGTTGTCCGAGTACATCCAGCCCAACACGTACCCGGACGGCATCCGCTCCACGATTCGCGACGCGGTGACGTACCTGTGGGTGGCGTCGCTGGAGAGCACGGACCTCTGGCGCCCGGAGCAGGAGCAGGGGGTGTACCGGCTGGACCTGGGCGCGCTCCTGGAGGGCACGCCGAAGGTGGAACTGAAGGACCCCTCTGTGCATCCGCTGACGAAGGTGGCGGCGGTGCTGGGGGACCTGGAGGCGTGGCACCTGGCTGCGGGCCGGCGTGAGGCGGCGCTGGAGGCGAGGCTGCGGCGCTACGAGGTGCTGGCGACGTCGTTCAGCGACGCGGCGGATCAGCGGCGCATCCGGGAGCACCTGGCCGCGCACCTGAAGGGCTTCCGGGACGTGCCGTGGTGGTCCAAGGGGCAGCACCAGCTGGCGGAGCTGGAGGAGCACGCGGGCCGTGCAATCACCGCGCACGCGCTGGCGAAGGCGGGCGCGGAGGCGTGGCCGAAGTCGGTGGGCGGAGCGCAGTGCGCGGCGTTGGTGGCGAGCCTGGAGGCGCCGGAGCTGTACGCCACCGGGATGCAGGTGGACGGGCCGGGCAAGCGCTCCATCCTGGTAGGCCACCGCAACGTGGGCCCGCTGTACCTGCGGGCGTACGCGATGGACGTGGAGGCGAGGCTCGCGAAGCCCGATGTGGATCTGTCGCTGTTCGCCTCGGACAACGAGGCGCTGCGCCTGGTGGCGTCACGCAAGCCCGACGCCGCCTGGAGCGCGGCGCTGCCGCCCACGCCGGACTTCCAGCGGCACCAGACCTTCGTGACCTTGCCGGAGCTCAAGCCGGGCACGTACGTCATCGTCCTGTCCACGCGCGAGGACTTCGAGAAGAAGAACAGTAAGCTCCTCTCCCTGCCGATGGCCGTGTCGCCGTGGGCGGTGACGGTGCACAAGGCCAACCCCAACCAGGCGGAGATCCGCGTGGTGGACGGGGCCACGGGGGCGGGCGCTCCGAACGTGGAGGTGCGGCTGGTGACGCCGGACTACCGCACGCGCAAGTTCGGCGTCGTCAGCCGCCGCACCACCGCCAACGGAGACCTGGTGCTGGAGGGCACGGAGGCCAACCGCTACGAGACGATGTCGCTGGTGGTGGGCCGGGGGAAGGGCGCGATGGTGTTCCCGGGCTCGGTGTACCTGGCTCCGCTCTACGACTCGACGCCGCAGGACCAGACGCTCATCTACACGGACCGCGCCGTCTATCGCCCCCAGCAGAAGCTGCTGTGGAAGGTCGTGGCCTACCGTCCGGAGGAGACGTCCAAGCGCCACCGCGTCCTTCCGGATTCGCCGGTGACGGTGACGCTCGTCGACCCCAACGGCCAGGAGGTGTCCAAGCGTGAAGCGCGCACCAACACGTTCGGGTCGGTGGCCGGGGAGTTCGACCTGCCTTCGGGGCGGCCGCTGGGCCAGTGGACCGTGCGGACGAGCCCCAACGGCTACGCGAGCGTGCGCGTGGAGGAGTACAAGCGGCCCACCTTCGAGGTGACGCTGAAGGACGCGGCCGAGGCGCTGCGGCTCAACCGGCGCGCCACGTTCAAGGGCGAGGCGCGCTACTACTTCGGCCTGCCGGTGACGCGCGGCGCGGTGAAGTGGCGCGTGTCGCGCGAGCCCGTGCTGCCGCCCTGGTGGTTCTGGGAGCGCATCCCGGCCACCTCGCAGCTGGTGGCTTCCGGTTCCGCGACGGTGGGCGAGGACGGCGGCTTCACCGTGGCATTCACCCCGGAGGCGGACGAGCGGCTCGCGAAGGCGCAGGGCGTGTCGTGGCGCTACCGCGTGGAGGCGGACCTGACGGACGAGGGCGGCGAGACGCGCTCCGCCAGCCGGGCCTTCCGCCTGGGCTTTGTTTCCGTGGAGGGCCGCGTGGAGGCCGACGAGGGCTTCGTCCGCGAGGACCTCCCGTCGGAGGTGCGGCTCGTCCGCTCGAACCTGGACGGCGCGCCGCAGGCCGGTCCGGGCCGCTGGCGGCTCATCGCCTTGAAGGCCCCGGGCCGTCCGTTGATGCCGTCGGAGGTGCCGGTCGAAGCCCCCCAGTCCCTGGATGCGGAAGCGCAGGCGCGCAAGGAGGTGTCCCCCACGCCGGGTGACGCGCTCAAGCCTCGCTGGGAGTCGGCCTTCGACGTGGATCAGACGCTGCTGCGCTGGGACGACGGCGCGGAAGTGGCGCAGGCGGCGGTGACACATGGCGCGGACGGGGTCGCCTCCGTGAAGCTGCCGGCGTTGCGCGCGGGGGCGTACCGCCTGCGCTACGAGACGACGGATGCGTTCGGCCAGAAGGCCACCGCGCAGCGGGACTTCCTGGTGGCGGGGGCGCGGGCCCCGGCGGGGCTGCCGGCGGTGCTGGAGGTGGAGCGCTCTTCCGTGCGCGTGGGCGAGGTGGCGCGGCTGCTGGTGGCTTCCGGCTTCGAGGGACAGCCGCTGGTGATGGACGTGTACCAGGGGCGTCAGCGCATCGAGCACCGCCAGCTGACGGCGGGGCAGGGGCGCGCGGTGGTGGAGCTTCCGGTGACGGAGGCGATGCGCGGCGGCTTCACGGTGGTGCTCTCGATGGTGCACGACTGGCAGTCGCTGAACTTCCAGCAGTCGGTGTCCGTGCCCTTCGACGACAAGGAGCTCAGCCTGGAGTTCGCCACGTTCCGCGACACGCTGCGGCCCGGCGCGAAGGAGACCTTCCGCGTGACGGTGAAGGGGCCGAAGGGCGCGAAGCTGGAGGCGGGGGCCGCGGAGCTGCTCGCGTATATGTACGATCAGTCGCTGAACGCCTTCGGGCCGCACACGCCGCCCCAGGTGGCGCAGCTGTATCCGCAGCAGACCCTCTACGTGGACTTCCGCGCGTCCGGTGGCGTCTACGGCGCGGACTGGCTCTTCGACGAGCTCGACCGGGGCCGGCCCTCCGCGCCGGAGCCTTCCGACGACACGCTGAAGTTCGGGGACGGCTACGGGC
>NZ_RAVW01000325.1 GCF_003611585.1 Corallococcus exercitus
TAAGATACAGCCCTGGACCCCCACCGCGCCCCCGGCGCCGCGGGCGCCATGTTCGCGGCCCCCGCCGTGGACGACGTGAGCCTCATCCCCACCCTGGAAGAGGCCGAGCGGCAGCTCATTGCCCGGGCCATGGCCGTCACGAAGGGCCACAAGGGACGCACCTGTCAGATCCTGGGCATCAGCCGTCCGACCCTTGAACGAAAGCTTCAAAAGTTCGGTCTTGCACAGGGTCATGGTCCACAGGTGCACCCTTATCCGGTGAAGGATGCTTCCTGACACTGTCCCAGCCCGGACAAACCGGTGTGCCCCTTTAACGTTTCGTTCAAACTGATCAGACTGTTTGAACGTTCTGTTTCAGGTTTTGGACACACTTGGGGGGGCCAGGCCGGGCTGTAGCGCTAAGTACCCGGCATTCCTCGAACTGTTCCCCTGGGAATACTTCAAGTGCCCGTGGCACGCCTCTTGGAAAGGGCAAGGTCCGTCCGCAGCAGCAGCAGCGACCAACCTTCCCCATCCTCTTCCGTCTTTCCAGGAGACTCCCATGCACGGCTTCAACCGCCCCCTCGGCCCCATCGGTTCCAACGTCGTGGCGCCCCTGCAGGCGACGTCGTCCGGCATGATGGTGACCGCGAACAAGCTGGTCCCCGGCCAGGAAGCCATCGACTTCAAGGGCTACTTCAAGGTCGAGTCCTTCCCGCACAACTCCACCATCTACCGCCCCGGCGACACGTCGGACCGCGTGTACCTGCTGAAGTCCGGCCGTGTGCGCCTGATGCGCATTGGCAAGAACAGCACCCGCTCGGTGGTGTCCATCCTCCGCCCGGGCGACCTGTTCGGCGAGCTGTTCCGCCCCGAGGGCACGCCCATCGAGGAGATGGCCGTGGCGGCGGGCGAGGCCGAGGTGTGGAGCATCGAGGGCCGTGACTTCCGCGCCCAGTTGGAGGCCCGTCCGGCCCTGGCGGTGGACGTGGTGCGCGCCTACGCGGACCGCGTGCGCTCGCTGCGCAAGCGCGTGCTGGGCCTGACCTTCAAGGAAGTGCCGGCCCGTCTGGCGGACACCCTCCTGACGCTGGTGGAGGCGCACGGCGAGCGCTGCCCGCACGGCGGTGAGACGGACCTGCGCGGCATCACCCAGCAGGATCTGGCGGACCTGGTGGGCGCCTCGCGCTCCTTCGTGTCCACGCTCATCAACGAGATGAAGCGCGAGGGCGTGCTCGGCAACGTCGGCCGCATCCTCTGCGTGCGTGACCAGAAGGCCCTGCGCAAGCTGGCCTCCAAGGAGAAGTAGGCCGCACGTCCCCGCGAGGGGACCCTGACGTCCAACGGGCCTGACCGCGAAAGCATCCGCGGCCGGGCCCGTGGTGTTTTCAGCGCACGGTGCTTCAGGCGTTCAGAACGTGAAGCCCATGCCGAACTCGGGGGTGAAGCCGAGGGCCAGCCCCAGCGGGGCCACTTCGGAGTCCAGGGCGAGGTAGCGCGCCCCACCCCGCAGCATGAGGCTGCCCAGGTGCAGCGCCAGCCCCGCGCGCGCGTCCACCTGCTGGTAGGGCCCGGGCGTCAATTGCAGGCGCGCCTCCGCGTCCAGGGGGCCCAGGACGCACGCCTCCACGGACATGCCCGCGCTGGGGCCCACGTAGACGCTCCCGGGGAGGTCCAGGAGGGAGACGCCCGCCTCCACGCGCAGGCGCAGGTCCTCCCGGACGATGGGGGAGAACGTCACGTGCATCTCTCCCAGGGTGCGCTCGTCGCGGTATGTCGAGGACTCCCACGTGCCCACCAGCCGGGACAGTCGCAGGTCCACGCCGAACTGGTGCACGTCCCAGCCCAGGTCGAAGTCCAGGCCCATGCCCCCCTCGAGGGGTGACGCCAGCACGCCCGCGCGGAAGGAGAACGGCACGGCGTGCCGCAGCGAGTTGCGCTCGGGTGTCGCGTCCGGCGCGTCGATGTCGTGGCCATGGTGGGTGCCCGTGGCGGCGATGGCCTCCCCCATTCCACGAAACAGCAGCTCGAAGACGGCGCCCAGGATGATGGCGGCGGCATCGTCGGAAGCGCTGGAGCTGCAGCAGTCATCCGTGGAGGACACCGTCGTCGTCTTGGAAGAGCGGTTCTGGTTCTCGTCCTCCTCCTTCGCATCGTCGTCATCGGCGCCAATGGCGGACGCCTTGTGGACGGGCTTCGACGTTTCGTTGGAATCCGAGTGCTTGCCGAAGCGGGCTTCGGCGGGAGGCGCGGCGAGCAGGCCCACGAGGAGCCCTCCGCCCAGCACGACCTTGGGGAACGACATGGGGTTGAACCCCCTCCGCGAGGCACGGCCGGCCCGACCGCCCCTCACACGCGCCATTCAAATCCCGGGGGCCCACGCGAAGTCAACGGCGGGTGTCAGCGAAGCGTGACGGAGCGCGTTGCGCGCTTGCCCTCGGGCGGGGGGCCGCACAGCATGCGCGGCCATCGTGCCCGCCCCTTCTGAGTCCCCGAGCCCCCATCGCACGTACACCGACCGCCGCGCCACCGCCCAGGCGGACCTGACGGCGTTGGACCGCGTCAGCGCGAGGTACGCCAACCTGCGCACCGTGGCCTTCGTGGCGGCGCTCGTCATCGCGGCGCTGACGCTGATGGGCCGGCTGCCGAAGCCCTGGTGGTGGGCGGCGGCGAGCGCGCTCGCCGTCTACGGCCTGCTGGCGGTGCTGCATCACCAGGTGTTCCTCAAGGAGCAGCGCGCGCGCCTCTTCGTGCTGCTCAACGAGCGCGGCCTGGCGCGGCTGGAGGGCGGCTGGCATTCCTTCACGGACACGGGTGAGCGGTTCCTCTCCCCCACCCACCTGTACGCGACGGACCTGGATGTCTTTGGCCAGGGCAGCCTCTTCCAGCTCATCAACGAGACGGCGACGCGCGCGGGCGAGGAGCGATTGGCGGCGTGGCTGTCCGCCCCCGCGACCGCGGAGACGGTGGTGACCCGGCAGGGCGCCGCGCGCGAGCTGGCCCCGCGCGTGGACTTCCGCCAGGAGCTCTGTGTGGACGCCCGCGTGGTGGCGAAGGACAAGGCGGACCCCGCCCTCTTCATCCAGTGGGCGGAGGCAGGCCCGTCACTGGACGCCATCCGCTGGTCACGCCCCCTGGCCGTGCTGCTGCCCCCGGTGACGCTCGCCCTCTTCATCCTGGGCACGGTGGGCGTGATTCCAGACAGCCTCGTGTGGCTGGGCCTGTTCGCGCAGCTGGGCATCGCGGTGGCCACGCGCCGCACGCTGAAACAGATGGATGACGCCGTGGAACAGGGCGAGCGCGGCTTCGTGCGCTACGCATCCCTCTTCGAGCGCGTGGAAGGACAGACCTTCGAGCACCCGCGCCTGAAGCAGCTCCAGTCCGGCCTGCGGGCGGAAGGGGGCCCTCCAGTGTCCGCGCTGTTCCGGCGCTTCAGCCGGCTGTACTCGCTCATCGAGTTCAAGCGGCACCAGTTCCACGCCCTGGTGCACTGGCTCACGCTCTGGGACATCCACGCCCTCTTCGCGCTGGAGGGCTGGAGGGCTGCCCACGGCCGCGACGTGCGCCAGTGGTTCGAGGGGCTCGCGGAGCTGGAGGCCCTCTGCTGCCTGGGAGGGCTCGCCCACGACCGGCCTGCCTTCGCCTGGCCCCAGCTGGAGGCCCAGGGTCCGCGCGTGGAGGCCACGGCGCTGGGGCACCCGCTCCTGGACGCGCCCGTGCCCAACGACGTGTCCCTGCCCGGCCCGCGCCACGCGCTCCTCATCACCGGCTCCAACATGAGCGGCAAGACGACGCTGATGCGCGCGGTGGGTGCCAACGTGGTGCTGGCACTGGCGGGCGCGCCGGTGTGCGCGGCGGCGTTCCGGCTGTCCCCGGTGCAGGTGCTCACCAGCATGCGCGTGAAGGACTCGCTGGAGCGCGGCGTGTCGTACTTCTACGCGGAGGTGCAGCGGCTGAAGATGGTGCTGGACGCCGCGGCGGCCGCGAAGGGCCAGGCCCTGTTCCTGCTGGACGAAATCCTGCTGGGCACCAACACCCGCGAGCGCCAGATTGCCTCGCGCGAGGTGCTGCGGCTGCTGCTCGCCTCCGGCGCGTGTGGCGCGGTGACGACGCATGATTTGTCATTGGCGGTGCTGGCGGACGAGCCGGGCTCGCACGTGGTGAACGTCCACTTCCGCGACCACCTGGAGGACGGGAAGATGGTGTTCGACTACCGGCTCCGGCAGGGGGTGGTGGACACCACCAACGCGCTGCGGGTGCTGCGCCTGGCGGGCGTCCCGGTGAACGACCCGGACGCCCCGGCCTCCTGACCTATCCCCTTCGCGCCCCCTTCGAGTGACAGGGGGCGCGAACGGGAAGCGGACTACTTCGCCAGCTCCACCAGCGCCGCGGCACCCATGCCGCCGCCGATGCACATGCTCACCACGCCGTAGCGGCCGTCGCGGCGCTTCAGCTCGCGCAGGATGGTGGCCACCATGCGCGCGCCGGACACGCCCAGCGGGTGGCCCAGGGCGATGGCGCCGCCGTTCGGGTTCACCTTGTCCAGCGGGATGCCCAGCTCGCGGATGCAGTGCAGCGCCTGCGCGGCGAAGGCCTCGTTGAGCTCGAACACGCTGATGTCTTCAATCTTCAGCTTGTTGCGCTCCAGCAGCTTGCGGATGGCCGGCACGGGGCCAATGCCCATGACCTCCGGCGGCACGCCGGCGACCACGTAGTCCACGAAGTAGCCCAGCGGCTTGACGTTGAGCTCCTTCGCCTTCTCCTCGCTCATCACCACCGCGGCCGCCGCGCCGTCCGTCAGCGGCGACGCGTTGCCCGCCGTCACCACGCCCTTGGCGTTGAAGGCCGGGCGCAGCTTGGCCAGGCCCTCCACCGTCGTCTCCGGACGCAGGATGGTGTCCACGGAGACGGTGACTTCCTTCTTCGTGCCGTCCTCGTCGAACATCGTCGTGGTGACGGGGAAGATCTCCTCCTTGAACTTCCCCTGCTCGCGGGCGGTGGCCGCGCGGCGCTGGCTCTCCGCCGCGAACTTGTCCGCGTCCTCACGCGTGACGCTGTAGCGCGTGGCGATGTTCTCCGCGGTGGCGCCCATGGAGGTGTAGACCTCCGGGATCTTCTCCATGATCTCCGGGTTGGCGGAGACCTTGTTGCCACCCATGGGCACCATGGTCATGGACTCGGTGCCACCGGCGATGGCCACCTGGAGCATGCCGGACTTGATGCCCTGCGCCGCCTGCGCCACGGACTGCACGCCCGAGGAACAGAAGCGGTTGATGGTCATGCCCGGAACGGTGTCCGGCAGGCCGGCGAGCAGGCTCGCGTTGCGGGCCACGTTCATGCCCTGCTCCGCCTCCGGCATGGCACAACCCAGGATGACGTCCTCCACGTCCGTCGGCTTCAGGCCGGGGACCTGGGCGACGGCCTCCTTGATGGCAAGGGCCGCGAGCGTATCCGGACGCGTGTCCTTGAACTCTCCCTTGTGGGCGCGGGTGAAGGGGGTGCGCACCGCGCTGGCAATCACGACTCGACCGGACATGTCAGGTGTCTCCCTGCCCGGACAGCGTCCGAGCGTGCTTCGGAATTCGTGTCTGGAAACCCATTGAGTAAACGCCCCGCGCTAGTTGCGCAGCGGCTTGCCCTTCTCGAGCATGAACATCATGCGGTCCTGGGTCTTCTCCTCGCCGATGAGGCTCAGGAACGCTTCCATCTCCAGCTCCAGCAGCTTGTCCTCGGTCACCAGCACGGACGGGCTGGTGTCACCGCCGGAGAGCACGCGCGCCAGCTTCTGGGCGATCTTCCGGTCGTGGGCGCTGATCTGATTGTTGAGCTGCATGTCGTACAGCATCATGTCGATGGTGGCCGCGCCGTTGGGGCCCGGCAGCCGGAAGCGCGTGGGACGCGGCGGGCGGAAGCCGCCGTTCGCCAAGCCCAGCACGCGCGCCTTCGCGTCCGACAGCAGGAAGTCGCGGTTGCCCGTGATGCCGTCCTGCTGCGACAGGAAGCCGAACTCGCGGGCCTCCTCCGCGCTCGTCGCCACCTTCGCGGTGCCGATGGCGAGGAACACCTTCTTGAGGAAGGGCAGCGCGTCGAAGTCCTTGTCCGCCGCGTAGGCGCCGAACACGTTGCGCAGCAGCATCATGGTGCCGCCGCCGCCCGGGATGAGGCCCACGCCCACTTCCACGAGGCCCATGTACAGCTCCGCGCTGGCCTGCACCGCGTTGCCACCCATGGTGACCTCCGCGCCGCCGCCCAGCGTGAGGTTGAAGGGCGCCGTCACGACGGGCACGGGGCTGTAGCGCATGCGCTGGTTGGCCTGCTGGAACGCGGACGCCATCTTGCGGATGGAGTCGAAGTCCTCGCTCTTGGCCGCCATCAGCATGGCCATGATGTTCGCGCCCGCGGAGAAGTTGGACCCGTCGTTGCCGATGACGAGGCCCTTGAAGTTCTTCTCCGTCTCATCCAGCGCCGTGTTCATCATCGCGATGATGTCATCGTCGATGGAGTTCATCTTGGAGTGGAACTCCAAGAGCGTGGCGCCGTCGCCCATGTCCCACAGCGACGCGCTGTCGTTGCCGGTGATCTTCTTGTTGCCGCGCTTGAGGTACTCCACGCGGAAGGTGCGCGCGTTCTCCTGCACCGGCTTCACGGACTTGGACGGGATGTCCCAGTAGGTGTCGCGGCCGTCCTGCACGCCGTAGAAGGACGTGCGGCCCTTGGCCAGCATCTCCTCCACCCAGGCGGCGGGCTTGAGGCCCAGCGCCTTCATGCGCTCCACGCCCTTCTGGACACCGTAGGCGTCCCAGACCTCGAAGGGCCCCAGGTCCCAGCCGAAGCCCCAGCGCACGCCGCGGTCCACGTTGACCAGGTCGTCGGCGATCTCCGGGATGCGGCGGCTGGAGTACGCCAGCACGTCCAGGGTGACGCGCTCGGCGAACTTGCCGGCCTTGTCGTCCGCGTTCATCACGGACGCCACGCGCTCCTTGACGTTCTCGATGTCCTTCGCGGCGCCCAGCGAGTCGAAGCGCACCTTCGCCTGCGGCCGGTACTCCAGCGTCTTCAGGTCCAGCGCGAGGATGTCCTTGCCGCCGGCGGCGCGGTCCTTCTTGTAGAAGCCGCCGCCCGTCTTGTCGCCCAGCATCCCCTTCTCCACCATCTTCTGGAGGAAGTCGGGGGCGGCGAAGACGCTGCGCTCCTCGTCGTGGGTCAGCGTGTCGTAGCAGTTCTTCGCCACGTGGGTGAACGTGTCCAGGCCCACGATGTCCGCGGTGCGGAAGACGGCGGACTTGGGACGACCCATGGCCGGGCCAAAGATCTTGTCCACCTCTTCGATGGACATTTCCGTCTTCTGCATCTCGGAGATGGTCCGCATCATCCCGTACACGCCGATGCGGTTCGCGATGAAGTTGGTGGTGTCCTTGCCGTAGACGATGCCCTTGCCGAGCACCTCTTCACCGAACTTGTGGATGGTCTTCACGACCTCCGGGTTCGTCTCCTGGCCGGCGACCAACTCCAGCAACTTCATGTAGCGCACGGGGTTGAAGAAGTGCGTGACGAGGAAGTTCTTCTTGAACTCCGCGCCGCGGCCTTCGGTCATTCCCACGATGGAGAGGCCGGAGGTGTTGGAGGAGATGATGGCGTCCTTGCGGGCGTGCTTCTCCACCTTGGCGAACAGGGCCTGCTTGACGGCCAGGTCCTCCTTCACCACCTCGATGATCCAATCGCACTCGCCCAGCCGCGCGAGGTCGTCCTCGAGGTTGCCCACTTCGATGGCGGCCAGCACCTGCTCGGACACGATGGGGCTGGGCTTCGCCTTGCGCAGGTTCGCCAGCGCGCCTTGAGCGAACTTGTTGCGGAACGCCTTGGAAGCAGTGTCCTCGCCCGGAGCAGCCTTGGGCGGAACGATGTCCAGCAACAGGGCGCGCACGCCGGAGTTGGCCAGATGCGCGGCGATGCCACTGCCCATCACGCCAGCGCCAAGCACCGCCACTTTTCGGATCCGGGTCGTCATCGGAAATTGGCTCCCTTGAAAGGAAGTAGGGGACTGCACAAATGTAGGCGATTGACCCGGAAGTCAACCGGCATTGCCGTCGGGTGTGCTCGCCAGGAGGTCGGCTCCCCGACTACAAGCTGGGGCCCATGGCTCGCCTCGACCCGCACTCGTACAACGACAGCACGCAGCCTGAGACGGAAACGCTGGACTGGAAGGCTCGCGTCGATTTCCGGACGCGCCGCCTGCACGCGGAGGCCACACTGACGCTCAAGGAGGCGTCAGCGGGGCCCCTCGACCTGGACACCCGCGACCTGGACATCCGGGGCGTCGTGGATGCCCAGGGTCGCCCCTTGCCCTACATCCTCTCCCCTCCCGAGCCCATCCTGGGAAGCCGGCTGCGGATTGAACTGCCGACGGGGGTGAAGCAGCTCACGGTGCGCTACCGGACCTCACCGGAGGCCAGCGCCCTGCAGTGGCTGTCCCCGCCGCAGACGGCGGGCGGGCAGCAGCCGTTC
Source organism: Corallococcus exercitus (assembly GCF_003611585.1). Classification (GTDB taxonomy): domain Bacteria; phylum Myxococcota; class Myxococcia; order Myxococcales; family Myxococcaceae; genus Corallococcus; species Corallococcus exercitus. The sequence continues at coordinate 8,485 of NZ_RAVW01000325.1, forward strand.
CTGTTCAGCCAGTGCCAGGCCATCCACGCGCGCAGCGTGGTGCCGCTGCAGGACACGCCGCGCATCCGCATCCGCTACCGCGCGTCCCTGCGCGTCCCCAAGCAGCTGAAGTCCGTGATGGCCGCGTCCTTCGTGGGGCGCGAGGAGCACGGCGTGGAGGCGGAGGAGCACTACGAGATGCCGCAGCCGGTGCCCCCGTACCTGCTGGCGTTCGCGGTGGGCAGCCTCACGTCGAAGGAGCTGGGGCCGCGCTCGCGGGTGTGGGCGGAGCCGGAGGCGCTGGAGGACGCGGCGGATGAGTTCGCGGGCGTGGACGACATGCTCAAGGCCGCGGAGTCGCTCTTCGGGCCGTACGACTGGGAGCGCTTCGACCTGCTCCTGATGCCGCCGTCGTTCCCGTACGGCGGCATGGAGAACCCGCGCCTGACGTTCCTCACGCCCACGCTCATCGCGGGGGACAAGAGCCTGGTGAACGTGGTGGCGCATGAGCTGGCGCACTCGTGGACGGGCAACCTGGTGACGAACGCGTCCGCGGAGCACTTCTGGCTCAACGAGGGCTTCACCGTCTTCGCGGAGCGCCGCATCCTGGAGGCGCTGGCGGGGCCGGAGGTCGCGGCGCTGCACGCGGCCCTGGGGCGCCGCTCGCTGGACGAGGCGCTGCACCACTTCCGCGCGCACCCGCAGCTCACCGCGCTGCGCACGCACCTGTCCGGCGTGGACCCCGACGAGGCCTTCTCCCAGATTCCCTACGAGAAGGGCTACCTGCTCCTGCGCGCGCTGGAGGACGCGGTGGGCCGCCCCACCTTCGACGGCTTCCTGCGCCGCTACCTGGCGAAGTACCGCTTCCAGGCGCTCACCACGGAGGAGTTCGTCCGCTTCACGGAAGAGGAGCTGCCCGGCGCGCTGGCGAAGGTGGACGCGGACGCGTACCTGAACCGGCCCGGCGTGCCGGAGAGCGCGCCCCGCCCTGCTTCCGCGCGGCTGGAGGCGCTGGAGAAGCTGCGCGGCAAGGTGCCTTCGCAGGCGGACACGAAGGACTGGACGCCCACCGAGTGGCAGCTCTTCCTGGAATCCATGCCGGTGGACACGGCGAAGGACGTCTTCCGGGAGCTGGACGCGAAGTACGCGCTCACGGCCAGCCGCAACTCGGAGGTGCTGGTGGCGTGGCTGGTGGCGGCGCTGCGCGCGGGCTTCGATGCGCCGCTCGGCCGGGCCGAGGAGTTCCTCGGCGAGGTGGGCCGGATGAAGTACTTGAAGCCGCTCTACAGCGTGCTCGCCTCGTCGCGCGACCACCGCAAGGTGGCGCGCGCGGCGTTCGAGAAGCACGGGGCGAGGTACCACCCCATCGCGCGGCAGGGCGTGGAGCTCATCCTCGCCCGCGCGTGAGACGGACTACTTGAGGGTCGCGTCCAGGCGCTTCTTGGACAGGGCCAGGTACTCCGGGTTCATGTCGATGCCCACGTAGCGGTGGCCGTGCTTCAGGGCGGCCACGCCGGTGGTGCCGCTGCCGTTGAAGGGGTCCAGGATGAGCGAGTTCTCCGGGCAGCTCGCCTCCAGGATGCGCTCCAGCAGGGCCACCGGCTTCTGGGTGGGGTGGCTGCCGAAGGCCTTCTCCTCGCCGCGAGGGGCCGTCTGGGTCCACATGCGGCCGGCGCCGTCGGCGGTGAGCTCCTCGTCACCGTTGCGCGGCAGGTTCCACACGTCGCGCATCTGCTTGCCGCCGTTCTCCGCCTTCATGCGCTGGTAGTTGAAGACGTGCTTCAGCTTGCCGCCGGACGACGGCGAGGCCCAGATGAGCAGCTCCGTGGAGTGCGTGAAGTAGCGGCACGCCAGGTTGGGGCTCGCGTTGGGCTTGTACCAGGTGACGGTGTTGAGCAGCTTGTAGCCCAGCTTCTGCATGGCGAAGCCGGCGTTGAAGATGACGTGCTGGGTGCCGCTCACCCACAGCGTGCCGGTGGGGCGCAGCAGGCGCTGGCAGGCCGCGAGCCACTTCGTGGTGAAGGCGTGGTCCTCCTCCACCCCGCGGGAGACGTCCCACTGGCCCTTGGCCACGGAGACGCGCTTGCCGTTCTTGCAGGTGGTGCCGCCGTTGGAGAGGAAGTACGGCGGGTCCGCGAAGATGAGGTCGAAGGACTGCTCGGGCAGCTGGGCCATCAGCTCCAGGCTGTCGCCCTGCAGCAGCGTGTAGGCCTCCCCGCGCTTCGCGAAGACGCTGTCGTTCTGGGAGCGTCGGACAATCTTCAGGGCAGGGGCAGCAGCTTCCGCGAACATCACGCCTCCGTCTTTGGGACAGACGTCTCTGGGACGCGGCGGACTGTGCGGTCAGTTGGCTGCTACGTCGAATTTCTGGCCTGTAATTGGCTGTAGCAGCCAAAGCGCGCGCGAAAATTTGACGAGCGCGGGGAGTTGAAACACCGCGAGCAGGGCGGGGAGCGCCTCTGTCTTTCGAGGCCCTCCACGACCCTGCTCGTGGGGTACAGCGGATGCTGTCGAACGGAAGGACTACGCCTTCTCGGGCTCGGCGGCCTTCGCGCCCTTCTTGGCGGCCGGCGCGTTGTTCGCGTACTTCTTCTTGAAGCGGTCGATGCGGCCGGCCGTGTCCAGCAGCTTGTACTTGCCGGTGAAGAACGGGTGGCAGTTCGAGCAGACTTCCACGCTGAACGAGCCGCGGGTGGACTTGGTCTCGACGACGTTGCCGCAAGCGCAGGTGATGCGGGCGGGCGGATAGACCGGGTGCATTTCGGGCTTCATGGCTTCTCTCCAGTGCGCCTTGCCCCCGCCCAGGATGGGAGGGAGGTCCAGCGTTGTAGGTGGGTCGGGGCTTATAGCTACGGCCCCGCCCTTTCTCAAGGATGCCCGTCCGGGCCGGGGGTTTCACCCCGGAGACGCCCCTCTGGGGGCCGGCTGGCGGGCAGCCAGGGGGACGG
>NZ_RAVW01000326.1 GCF_003611585.1 Corallococcus exercitus
TTGCGGCAGACTCGGGTGCGTCATGACGGATGGACGCAGCGGGACGGCGGGAGCGAAGCGCACGGTGTACTGCGAGGACGCGCTCGCGTGGCTGGAGGCGCGGCCGGTGCTGGACGGATGTTCGGTGGTGGCGTCGCTGCCGGACGTCTCCGAGTTCCCGTCGCTCACGGTGCCCCAGTGGAAGGACTGGTTCGTGGGGGCGGCGGCGAAGGTGTTGTCGCGGGTGCCCCAGGACGGGGTGGCGGTGTTCTACCAGTCCGACGTGAAGAAGGACGGGTCCTGGGTGGACAAGGGCTACCTGGTGTCGAAGGCGGCGGAGGCCGCGGGGTGCGACACGCTCTGGCACAAGGTGGTGTGCCGCCGGACGCCGGGGACGGTGACGTTCGGGAGGCCGGCGTACTCGCACCTGCTGTGCTTCAGCCGGGGGCTGAAGGCGGACGCGGCGAAGTCCACGGCGGACGTGTTGCCGGACCCCGGCGAGGTGACGTGGACGCGAGGCATGGGGCTCAACGCGTGCCTGGTGGCCTGCCGCTTCATCCTGGAGCAGACGCACACGCGCACGGTGGTGGACCCCTTCTGCGGCCACGGCACCGCGCTCGCGGTGGCCAACGCCCTGGGCCTGGACGCGGTGGGCGTGGAGCTGAGCCGCAAGCGCGCGCGCCGCGCGAGGAACCTCCAGGCAACATGGACGGGCAGCAAGCTGGAGCTGTCCAGCATGGCCGGCGACGCAGAAGAACCGTCGCCGGGAGAGGCCTGACGGCTCAGGCGTCGTCGTCCTCGAAGGATGCGCGCAGGTGGCTCAGGGGCAGGAACAGCCGCTGGGGCCACTCCGGCGCACCGGGCCTGGTACCGATGAGTGGCCGGTAGCCGAAGCGCGCGTAGAAGCGGGCCGCGAACGCGTCCTTCGCATCCACGATGACGAGCACGACGCCCGCGTTCTCCCCGATGGCCAGCGCGCGGCGGTGCGCGTCGTCCAGCAGCTGCTCGCCCACGCCCGCGCCCCGGACCCGCGAGTCCCGGGCGAGCCTTCCGAGGATGACCGCCGGCAGGGGATAGCGTGGCAGGCGTTTGATGACCTCTTCCGGTGCCTCGTCCCGCGACACCTGCCCCACGGAGAGCGTGTAGTACCCAAGCACCCGGGGCCAGTCGGGCCGGGTGTCCGGCCGGCGCAGCACCCAGGTGCGGCTGACGTCGCGGCGCTGGTTCTGGCCCGCGTCCTGCCGGAAGAAGCGGTTGAGCGCTTCGTGCTCGCACTGGAAGCCGCTGGCCGCGTCCTCGCGGGTCAGCGCTTCCGTGTACGGCGCGGGAATGGCGGGCGGCTTCCGGCTCAAGGGCGCTCGCGACGGCGGCGACGGGAGAGCTCACGCAGCGCACGCGTCGGCTTCGCGGGCGCCCCCACCGCCTTGGCCACCCGGTCGAAGTCCTTCGCGGGCAGGACGATGGACTCCTCCCCCATCGCCTTCCACTCCAGCCGGGTCAGCGCCGGCGAGCTGTACTCGCGCAGGGGCTGCCCGGGCTCATGGGGCACGAAGGCGAGCCGCGCTCCCCGCCGCGCCTCCAGCACCACCTTGTCCAGCAGGCTGATGGCCTCGGTGATGATCTCCGAGACGTCCCCGCCCAGCTCGCGCCGCAGCCGCTGGACCTGCTCCATGACCGGATCGGAAACGGTGGGTTGCAGTCGGTGGGACATGGCGAGCACTCCTGACTCACTTCTGATGCGGAAGTGAATCACTTATCCCTCGCACCCCGGAGATGCAATCCGTGCCGCTCAGGCCGCCTGCGCTCCCGCGAGCGCCTGGGCCACATCCTTCTCCAGCTGGGTGAGGAACGTCTCGAACAGGCGCTCCTCCAGCGCGAGCGCGGGCTCCAGCGTCACTCCTGCCTTCTCCAGGCGCTGCTGACAGGCGTCCTCGATGGCGCGGCGGTGGGACTGCTCCTCCACCACCACGCGCCCCAGCTCCTCGCGCACCACCGCGTGCCGCGTGGCCGCCTTGTAGAGCGGATAGAGCACCATCGCCCGGCGCTCCACCACCGCCGTCGTGAGCAGGTAGTGCAGGTACACGTCCGCCGTCCCCGTCACCCCCGTCACCCACTCCGCCAGCTGCCGGTCCAGCGACTGGAACCACGCGGACGCCGCGCCCACGCTCAGGAACTCCGTCACGTCCTCGCGGCCCGCGACCTCACAGGCCAGCCGCTTGAACGTGAACGCGTGGCGCGTCTCGTCCGCCAGGTGCCCCAGCACCTCCAGCGACGGATGCCGGTCCGCCACCGTGCGCGAAATCTTCCTCGCGCCAATGAACTCCAAGAGCGACACCGTGTGCAGCCATCGCACTTCCAACTCCGGAACCTGAACCAGCTGCCGCAACACCGACTGGATTCTGTCACGCATGGGGCGCCCCTCTATCGCGCCCCGCGGGCCCTCCCAAGCACTGTCGCTCCGGACAGGGGGAATCCCCCGCGCTCCGCTGCGTCCTGGCCTGGAGGCCAGGGTCGGAGGACTGGCCAACAGTGTCCGTGCCCCCGCGTTTGACCCGGAGGCCCCAGGCGTCTTTTGCTTCCAGATGTCGAGGGCTGCGCCTGGTGCCGGGGGGTTGACCAGCATGCGTCCACATCGCGGAGACCCGCATCCGTCAGGGCACCCCCCTGCCGCCGCGTCGCGGCCCGGCACCGGTGCGCGCGCATGAAGTCCCCGCCCGTGTCCTCGTACCGTGGCGTGACCGCCTTCCGGCGCTGGATGCGCGCCCAGGACGCGGGCCGGCTCCTCGCCTCGCTGCGCGTGCGTCCCCTCGCGGGCTTCCTCCTCCGGGGCTCGGCGCTCGTGGGCATCGTCGCGTGGGCGCCCGGCGTGCACGCCTTGTTCGCCGTGCCCCTCACGCCCGCGCTCGCGTGCTTCCTGCCCTGCGCCGTCCACCGCGTCGCCTTCGCCTGGGTGCACGCGCGCAGCAGACGCGTGGCCGCGTGGAGCTGGCTCGCGTGGCTGCCGGGCCTGGCGCTGCTGCACTTCTTCCTCGCGAGCCTCATGGCGCTCGCGGAGCTTCCCGGGGCGCTCTTCTTCGGCGTGCTGCTCATCGGCACCGCCGCCGTGCACGGCCGGCGCTACCGGGTGACGTGGCGCGAGCCCTTCCTCACGGTGGGCACGCTCGCGGCCCTGCTGGGCGCCCTGCCCCTGGCGCGCGGCTCCCAGCACGCGGTGCTCTTCGCCGTCGTGGGCCCGGCCGCGCTGCTGGCGCAGCTGTACCTGGGCGCGCTCGCCGTGCGCTACGACCGGGCACGCACGGACGCGGACCGCCTGCGCGCCGCCGTGCACGCGCAGCTGGTGGAGCAGCAGGAGCGCGACGTGGGCCGCCTCACCCAGGCGATGGCGGAAATCCTGGGCCACCACCAGGGCATGGACCAGGCGCTGCATGAGGCCGGCACCGCCGTGGACATGATGAAGGCGTTCGGCACGCAGCGCGGCGTGCTCGCGCGCAGCGGCTTCGACGACCAGGCCCGCCAGCTCCAGGACAGCCTGCGGCAAATCCAGGAGATGGTGAAGGAGGTGCGCGCCAAGAGCCGCCGCTTCGCCGGCACGGAGCCGGAGGCCGTGGACCTGGGGCTGGTGCTGGAGTCCGTGCAGGCCCAGGTGTCCCTGCGCTTTCCATACGTGGACATCCACGTGGAGCTGGAGCCACCCGGGCCGCCTCGCGCGCTGCTGCGCGGCGGACCGCTCACGCTGCGCCGGGTGGTGGAGAACCTGGTCGTCAACGCCTGCGAGGGCAACAGCGAACAGGGCGCGTCGCGCGTCTACATCCGCGCGCGCACCGAACCGCTCAGCGGACGCCTGGAGGTGGAGATCGAGGACGACGGACCCGGCTTCCCCCCGGAGCGCCTCAACGCGCCCGCGGAGGAGCTCTACACCACCAAGTCCCAGGGCACGGGGCTGGGCCTCTACACCAGCGAGTGCCTGCTGCGCGCCAGCGGCGGCCTGCTGCACCGGAACAACGGACCGGGCGGCGGCGCCCTGCTCCGCATCCTGCTGCCCCGGGAGTACCCATGAAGCGCCTGAGCGCCCTCACCCCGACCCCGTCCACGCCCCTGACGCGCGGGCGGAACTCGAATGAAGCAGTGGCCCCATCCAGCGCGGGCCTGGCTCCGCTCACGGCGTGCGACGTGTGGACCCACCACGACGCCCTCGCCGCGCGCGGACTGGTGCGCCAGGGCCATGGCCGCCGGGTGTACGGCCACACGGGGCTGGTGGACCGGCTGCCTCCGCCCGGCACGCCGGGGCCGGAGCTGATGGAGCGCCTGAGGGGTTCGCAGGAGGCGCTGCTCGCGGAGCTGGCGCGCGCCATGGGCTCCTTTCCGGACGGCGGCGACGTGCTGGACGCCGGCAGCGTCCTGGGAGGCAGCGCGCTGTACTGGGCCCAGGAGCACCGCGCGCGGGTGACCACGATGGTGGCCGTGCCCACGCACCTGGAGCACGTGCGAAGGTTCGTGCACGAAGCCGGCATGTGCGCGCGCGTGCGGCCCCGGCTGTGCTCGGGCGAGCCGCCGCGAAGCCGCGAGGGCTACGACGCCGTCATCGCCGTGGAGCACACCTGCGCCCTGCCCCGCGCGGAGTGGCTGCGCCGCGTGCACGCCCGGCTCAAGCCCGGCGGCCTGCTGGCTGTCGCGGACTGCTTCTGGGTGCGCCCCAACGCGGTGCACCCGTCCGAGGACGCGTGGCGCAAGCAGCTGGGCAGCGTGAACGCGTTCCTCGCCGACGCGCGCGAGGCGGGCCTGGAGCTGGAAGCGCACGACGACGTGTCCGCGCGGGCGGTGGGCTTCTGGACGCTGAGCTCGGAGCTGCTCGTCCACGAGCACATGGCCTGCGCTTCCGGCGACGCGAAGAACCTGCGCGCCGCGCTCAACGCCGTGCGCGCGGAGTCCCGGCGCGAGCACCTGTGGCTGCAACAGGGCCTGCTCGATGGCGGCCTGGAGTACGCGCTGCTCGTGCTGCGCCGCGAGGCCTGAAGCGCCGTGGAGGAACGGACGGCCCGGCGAGCGCTCATCCCGTCCCCCGTGGAGTGGGCGGCCCGGCGGCGTGCAGCCTCCGGACGATGCTCCCGCGACGCCCCACCCCCAGCCTTGGGGTCGTCACAACCAACACGGGGGTTCGACATGAAGGGTTTCACGCGATGGGTGGTGCTGGGCGCGGTGGCGGGCGCGATGGCCCTGACTGGATGTCAGAGCAAGGAGCGCTCGAAAGAAGGCATGGGCGGCTCCGGCTCGCAGCAGGGCACCACGCAGGGAACCGGGGGCTCCGGCATGGGCACTGGGACCGAGCAGGGCGCGGGCTCGGGCGGAAGCTCGGGAGCAGGCACGGGCTCGACGATGGAGCCCAGCACGGGCGGCGCCGGTGACGCGGGCACGGGGGGTGCCGGTGACTCGGGCATGGGTGGCTCCGGCATGGAGGGCTCCGGCAGCACCACCGGCAGTGACACGGGCGGCTCCATGACGCCGGGCTCCGGCTCCAGCACGGGCGGCTCCGGCAGCGACATGGGCTCGTCCGGCGGCAACAACACCACCGGCTCCGGGACGGGCGGCAACATGGGTGGCTCCGGGAACGAGACCACCCACTAGGCCTTGATGCGTCCAGGCCTCGGGACGGCGCGGGCGGGCGGAATCGCCACGCCCGCGCCCCTCCCTCAGAGCTTCACCCTCAACGCACCGGCCGCCACAGGATTTGGCCGCCCACGCCATGGCCGTCGTTGAAGCGGCCATACGACTGCCAGCCGTTGACGGGCCACGGTTCGATTTTCAGCAAGGGGACTGGCCCCGCGTCCAACGTGCCGGGTTTCCACCGGTGGACTCCGCGTGCGACCCCAGGACGTCCCCTGTGTCCACCGGCGCATCACCCTCCGGGGCGGGAAAGTCGGGTAGGTGGCGGGACTCGGGTACGGTGCCCGCACGATGCGCTTCTCCTTCGTGCACGCCGCGGATCTCCATCTGGACACGCCGTTCCGGGGGGTGGCCACGCACGGCCCGCTCCTGGAGCGCTTCCAGCAGTCCACCTTCCATGCCCTCGCGCGCATCGTGGACGTGTGCCTGCGTGAGCGCGTGACGTTCCTCCTCCTGGCCGGGGACCTGTTCGACGTGAAGGACCGCTCGGTGCGCGCCCGGCTCACGCTGCGCACGGAGCTGGCGCGACTGGACCGCGCGGGCATCCAGACGTTCATCGTCCACGGCAACCATGATCCGCTGAGCGGCGACACCGGCACGCTGGCGCTGCCCGCGTCGGTGAAGGTGTTCGGCCCGGAGTGGGAGGACGTGGAGGTGCGGCGCGAGGGCCGGCGCCTGTGCCACGTGCAGGGCGTGTCCTATCCGGACGTGGAGGTGCGCGAGAATCTGTCCGCGAGGTTCCGCCGCACCGGCGAGCACTTCAGCGTGGGCCTCCTGCACGCGAACCTGGGCGGTGACGCGGGCCACGCGAACTACGCGCCCTGCACGGCCGCGGACCTGGCGGCGGGCGGGCTGGACTACTGGGCCCTGGGCCACGTGCACACGCGCGCGGAGCACCTGCTGCCCGGCGGCGGCGTGGCGGTGTACCCGGGCAACCCGCAGGGCCGGCACGTCCACGAGACGGGCGAGCGCGGCTGCGTGGTGGTGGACGTGGAGGACGGCGTCGCGCGCCGGAGGTTCGTGCCGGTGGACCGCGTGCGCTGGCACCGGCTGGACGTGCCGCTGTCCGGCGTCACGTCGCTGGACATGCTCCAGGCGGTGGCCACGGAGGTGGTGGAGTCGCGCTGCGCGGAGGACTTCGACGGGCACGCGGTGCGCCTGACATTGGCCGGACGCGGCCCGCTGCACCGGGAACTCGCGCGGCCGGGCGCGAGGATGCAGCTGGAGGCGGACCTGCGCGAGCGGCTGTCGCGCGCGCACCCGCCGGTGCTGCTGGAGTCGCTGCGCGATGGCAGCCGGCCGGAGGTGGACCTGGAGGCGGTGCGCGCCGGGGGCGGCTTCCTGGGCACGCTGCTGGATGAGGCGCAGGCGCTGTCGCACGACGACGCGGCGCTCGCGTCGCTGTGGGACGACGAGGACCTGACGACGCTGGGGCAGCGGCTCAAGCGGCTGGGCGTGGATGCGCTGGAGGCGCCCCGGCCGGAGCTGGTGACGCAGGCCGGGCAGCGCGGCGTGGAGCAACTCCACGAGGAGGCGTCATGAAGCCGGGCCTGCGCATCAACCGCTTCCAGGTGGACGGCTTCGGGCACTTCCGGGGGTACTCGGGGACGCCGGGGCCGGGGCTCACGCTCTTGTACGGGCCCAACGAGGCGGGCAAGAGCACGCTGCTCGCGTTCCTGCGCGGCGTGCTGTTCGGCTTCGAGAAGCGCGGCCAGCCGGAGCGCTACGAACCGGAGGGCGCGCTCTTCGGCGGCGAGCTGTGGCTGGAGACGGCGTCCGGCCCGCTGGTGGTGCACCGCCACGGGGGGAAGCGCGCGTCGGAGGGGACGCTCACGGTGCGGAGCCCGGAGGGGCAGCCGCTGCCGGAGACGCTGCTCGACCAGGCGCTGGCGGACGTGCCGCGCGAGCTGTTCTTCGAGGTGTTCGCCTTCCGCCTGGATGAGCTGTCCTCCTTCCAGCGGCTCGCGCAGCAGCGGGGCGTGTCGGAGGCGCTGTTCGCCGCGGGCATGCAGGGCGCGCGTCGGTTGCCGGAAGCAGTGGAACGGCTGCGCAAGGACGCGGAGGGGCTCTACGCACCGCGAGGACAGAAGCCCGAGCTCAACCGCGTGATGAAGGAACTGGAGGACGTGCAGCAGGCGCTGCGCGAGGCGGGAGACCGGCCCGCGCTCTACTTCTCCACGCGAGACCGGCTGGCGGAGCGCATCGCGGAGGGCCACGCGCTGGAGGTGGCGCGCAAGCAGACCGAGCACGCGCTGGATCACGCCGCGCGGCTGGAGTCCGCGCTGGGGGACCTGGCGGTGCTCGCGCGCGACCGGGCGGAGCTGGCCACGCTGCCGGTGCTGGACACCTTCCCGCCGGGCGCGGAGACGCGGCTGGAGGACGTGCTCCAGCGGCGCAAGACGTACCGGGCCCAGCAGGCGCAGCTGCATGAGCGGCTGACGCCCATCGAAGAAGCGCGGGAGCGGCTGGCCGCCCCATGGCCCGTGCGCGAGCGCGCCGAGTCCCTGCGCACGGCGCTGGCCACGTACTCCGGCCATTCGGAACAACTGCGTGCGCTGCCCGCGCGCAGGGCAGCGCTCACGTCGCGGCGGCGGCAGCTGGAACAATCGCTGGGAGAGCTGGGGCTCGCGGTGGACGCGGGCGGGCTGCTCGCGCTGGACCTGGGTGCGCGGGCGCGGGGAGAGCTGGAGTCGCTCGCGGCGAGGCTGGACGCGGCGGACGCGGCGCTCGCGCAGGTGGAGGTGGAGCAGGCGCGCACGCGCGAGGAGCGGGCGCGGCTGGAGACGGCGCTGGCGCGGGTGCGGACGGAGGTGGAGGCACTGCCGGAGGAGCGGCCCGCGCAGGTGCGTCAGCGGCAGGCGGCGGTGGGGCGGATGCGCGCGGTGCGCGGGGACCTGGAGCGGCTGGCCGAGCAGCGCATGGAGCAGCGCCGCCAGATGGACGGCGTGCGGGCCCCCACGGACGCGGTGCCGCTGCGCTCGCTGTTGCCGCTGTCGTGGGTGGTGGCGGCGGCGGGCGTGGCGATGGGGTTCTCGGTGCTCGCGGCGTGGGTCGCGAACCTCACGGTGGGCATGCTGTGCGCGGCGGGCGGGATGATGCTGGTGGGGTTGCTCCTGCTCGTGCGCCATCGCGTGGAGACGGCACGGCACGCCAGCCTGGAGGCGCAGGCGGCGCGCCATCGCTGGCGGCAGCAGGAGGAGGAGCGCTTCCGCTCGGTGCAGGCGGCGATGTGCGCGCGCGAGGAGCTGCTCCAGCGGGAGCTGCTGCACGCAGCCGGCGCGGCGGGAATGTCCCCGGGCGCGTCGCTGGCGGACCTGGCCGCGCAGGAGGTGCTGCTCGCGGAGCTGCTGACGCAGGCCGAACGGCGGGAGCTGCTGCTGCGGGAAGAGGACACGCTGCGCACGGCCTGGGACGCGGCGGTGCGCGACGACCAGCGCGTGGAGGAGGCGCGGCTGCGCGCGGATCAACGTGAGGAGATGCTGCGCGAGGAGTGGGTGGCGTTCCTCGCCGCGCGTCGTTTCCCGGAGGCCCTCTCCTCGGCATCCGCGCTGACGCTGTGGCGCGATGCCGCGGCGCTGCGGCAGCGGCTCCTGGACCTGCGCACGGACGAAGAGGAGTTCACGGTGGCGGAGGCCGCGTGTGACGCGGTGACGGCGCGGCTGCTCCAGGAGGCGCATGCGGCGGGCCTGCCCCCGGGTCCGGCGGAGACGGTGGCCGCGCGGGTGTCCGTGGCGCTGGAGGAGGTGCGCTCCCGGGCGGCCGACCAACGGCACCTGGACGGTCAGCGCGGGGAGCTGCTGGCGGAGAAGGCACGGCTGGACCAGCTGGTGCTGGACGAGGACCAGGCGTGGGAGGCGCTGCTCGCGGAAGGGGGTTGCCAGGACGAAGCGACCTTCCGCCGCCGCGCGGTGCAGGCACGCCGGTACGCGGAGCTGGCCGCCCGGGTGCGCGAGCACGCCCAGCGGGTGCAGGCCCTCACCGGCATGGGTGAAAACGCGGCGCGCGAGGAGGTGCACGCGGCGGGAGGCGAGGCGGGCCTGAAGGACCAGCTGGCCACGCTGCGCGAGCGCCACCGCGCGGAAGGCGAGCGGCACAAGGCGGTGCTCACGGAGCAGGGCAGCCTGAAGACGCAGCTGTCCCAGTGGGAGAACGACGACCGCGTGTCGCGGCTGCGCATCCAGGAGGAGACGCTGCGGGCGAAGGCCGCGGAGCTGGCCACACGCTACGCGGCGGACCGGCTGACGCTGGCGTTGCTGGGGCGGGCGCGCCGGAGGTTCGAGGAGGAGCAGCAACCCCGCGTCATCCAGCTGGCGAGCGAGCTGTTCTCCGAGCTGACGGCGGGCCGTTACCGCCGCGTCTTCATCCCGGCGGGGGATGCGCGGGAGCTGCGCGTGAGCGACGGCGCGAAGGACTGGAGCGCGGAGCAGCTGTCCCGGGGCACGCGGGAGCAGCTGTTCCTCGCGTTCCGGCTGGCCGTCATCCGAGACTTCGGAGAGACGCGGGGCGCGCTGCCGCTCATCACGGACGACGTGCTGGTGAACTTCGATCCGGAGCGGGCCCGGGGCGCGGTGCGGCTCTTCGCGAGGCTGGCGGAGCACCACCAGGTCATCGCCTTCACCTGCCACCCGTGGCTGCGCGAGCACTTCGAGGCCGAAGGCGCCCACGTGCTGGAGCTGCCCGGCGCCGCGAAGCCCCCGCGCGAAGGCCCCCAACCCCTGCGGGTGGTCTCCAGCGGCTAGGGATGCTCCGTCACGAGCAGGCAGCCCCAGCCGTCATACGTGCCACCGTGCGCCTCCACGATGTCGAGGATCTCCTCGGACACCGCGTCCACTCGCGCCTCGTCCACGGTGTCCACCCGGTGGAAGTCCAGGCGACACATGAGCCCGGGCACTGCGAGGAGCTGACACTGGAGGCCTTCGAATCCCAGGTCCCGAAGCCGGGCCTCCGCGTCCTTCGCCTGATGCTCCCACGGGAAGTGCGCGCGGTGCTCCACCCTCCGGGCCACCTCCAGCAGGTCCCCCTCCGTCCGCAGGAGCGCGACCCGCTGCCGGTTCATCCTCGACTGATACTGGAGGGCCGGAGGGAAGAGCGTCCGGAGATACTCCGTCCAGCGAGGGTCCCGCGTCCGCGCCACGCCCACGTCGAACACCGGGTCCGCCTCATCGCTGTCCCGGAGCCCGTTCGACATCGGGTTCTTCAAGGGGAGCGTCAGCCGCCAGAGCACGGGGTGGCTGGCCATGGGTGCATACGGGCTGGCGCCCAGGTCGATCTCCACGGTTTGCGGCCCCTGCGTGGACCACCGGAAGTAGACCTCGAAGGACTCTTTCCAGGGCTTCGTGGAGGACGGAGCGCTCATGGCGGGCCAGTTTAACCCCCGGCGTTCGTGGCCCGGTCGACCTCGCGCCCCCGCGCGGATCCAGACCCTGGCGCACAAAAAAATACTGGGAGCGCGCCCCCTCGACGCGCTCCCAGTAACTCAACCCCTCCCCCGAGGGGTCCCCCTCATCCGGATGCGGCCCCCAAAGACCCGCGTCCGTCCTGCTTTTCCTTCAAAACGTCGACTGCCAAAAACCTTGAGTCCCGGAAGATCGACCCCCGAAACCCTTTCCCCCTCTGCCCGGTCCGCTCTGCGTTCCGAGCCCTTGGACACCGGCGGCTCTGCCCCCAGC
>NZ_RAVW01000327.1 GCF_003611585.1 Corallococcus exercitus
GTTCAACGCCGGGGCGCCGATAAGGCCCATGACGCCCCCCAGCACGCCCTCCAGGCCTCCGCTCTTGAGGATGTAGGCGTCCGCGCCGGAGTTCTTCGTCTTCGCGTCCAGCTCCTGCTCCGAGATGTCGGAGTAGAGGACGAGCTTGGCGGTGACGCCCTTCTGGGTGCGGAGGTACTCGACGACGTCGTCGCCGAACATCTCCGGCATGTTCACGTCCATGAGGATGAGCGCGAACGGGCCCTCGGTGAGCTTCTGGTTGAGCGTGGCCAAGTCCTGCGCGCCACTGGCCTCGTAGCCGGCGGCCGTCAGGGCCCGGACCGTGAGCTCCAGAAGCATGGGGCTGTCGTCAATGACCAGTACGCGGGACATCGTCCTCCTCAGGGGCTCCCAGCGCACAACCCTACACCTTTGGGTCACGTTGGACCATCGAAACGGAGAGCAGGCGGCCGGTCCGGTCCGGACGATGGACCCTTGACCCCCTTTCTCCCGGTCCTGGATACTTCACTGCCTTGACCCCGAACTCCTCCCCCCTCCAACGCGCCTTGCGCATGGCGCCAGACCGCACGGTGGCCGCCCAGGCCCGGCCGGAGCTGGAATTCTTCTGCTTCCGCGTGGGCGAGCTGCGCTTCGGCGTCCCCAGTGAGAACGTGCTGGAGGTGCTGCGCGCCGGGCTGCTCACGCCGCTGCCGCGCACGCCGTCCTTCATCCTGGGCGTCACCGGCCACCGTGGCCAGGTGCTGCCGGTGGTGGACCTCCTGCGCTTCCTCAGCAAGGGCGAGGCGCGCATCGGTCCGCGCACCCGCATCTTCGTGGGCGTCAGCGGCAGCTACGTGTCCGGCGTGGTTGCGGACACCGTGCTCGGCCTGCGCCGCATCCCCGTGGCGGACATCCTGCCGCCGCCCCTGGGCGGTGATCAGGCCGCGGAGCACCTGCTGGGCGTCGTGCAGGGCGCGGGGCCGGCGGACGGCCTCAACCTGCTCAACTTCTCCAAGCTGCTGCAGACGGCCCGTCAGCGCGCGGTGGTGCGATGAGCGGCAACGTCCTGCGCGACGAGCCGGCCTCCGGGCTGGACGGGGACGCGGAGCGCGCCCTGGGAGAGGTGGACGTCCTCTTCTTCCAGATTGGTGATTCGGAGTACGGCACGGACGCGTCGTCCGTGCTGCGCATCGACCGCGCGCTCCCGGATGATTTGACCGTGCGCGACCTGGGCCTGCCCCACAAGGGGCACCGGGCGATCGTGTTCGACACCCCCGAGGGCGAGGGCCACCTGAAGGTGGACGGCGTCAACGGGGTGCGCACCATCCCGCTCGCCGGGCTGCGCCGCATGCCGGCCGCCGCCGCGGCGGCTTCGTATGCGGTGGGCGTCTGCCTGGATGAAGAGGGCGGCCGTCCCGTGTTGCTCATTGATTTGGCGGAAACCTTGAAGACGCAAGGAAGGCACTGACACACATGTCCCTGGAGAGCCCCAACGAGAAGCCCGCGAAGTCCCGCGGCGCGAGGAAGTCCCCGGGCGTGAAGGCCGGCGCGGAGTCCGTCATCGCCAACACGGTGGCGGATCCGTTCAAGCCCTTCACCGACACGCTGATGTCGGTGCTGTCCGGCAACCTGAACGCGCGCGTGCCTCCGGACCGCGTGCAGGCGGACCCCAGCGGCTTCGGCCACCTGCTCAACCAGGTGCTGGAGCAGTTCTCCTCCGCCGAGCACCGCAAGCAGGTGGCGGCCCAGGAGATCGATCAGGCGCTCGACTCGCTCATCATCCTGGTGCGCGAGGGCGACCTGTCGCGCTGGAACACGTCCACCGAAGACCCCCAGCTCGGGCCTCTCCTCGAGGGCTTCGGCAAGGTCATCGAGACGCTGCGCATCTTCGTGCGGGAGATCAACGAGGCCGCGCTGCGGCTGTCGTCCTCCGCCAACCAGGTGCTGGCGGCGTCCACGCAGCACGAGACGTCCTCCACCGAGCAGGCCGCGGCCATCCACGAGACGACCGCGACCATGGAGGAGCTGAAGCACGCCTCCGCGCAGATCGCGGAGAACGCGGGCAGCGTGGCGCGCGTGGCGGAGGAGACGCTGGGCGCGGCCCGCGCGGGCCGTGGCGCCATCGGCGAGTTCATCCAGGCCATGCAGCAGATCCGCAGCGACGGCGTCGCGGTGGCGGACTCCATCTCCAAGCTGTCCAAGCGCGTGGAGCGCATCGGCACGGTGGTGGAGGTGATCGACGAGATCGCCGACCGCTCCGACCTGCTGGCGCTCAACGCGGCGCTGGAAGGCAGCCGCGCGGGTGAGGCGGGCAAGGGCTTCTCCATCGTCGCGGCGGAGATGCGCCGGCTGGCGGAGAACGTCCTGGAGTCCACCAAGGAGATCAAGAACCTCATCACCGAGATCCGCGAGGCCACGCAGGCCGCCGCGGGCGCGGCGGACGCGTCCAAGCACGCCACGGAGTCCGGCGAGAAGCTGGGCGCGGTGGCGGCGCAGGCGGTGGAAGGCATCCTCGCCGGCGTGCAGGAGACGAGCGACGCGGCCCGGGTCATCAACCTGGCGACCCAGCAGCAGCGCACGGCCACCGAGCAGGTGGTGGCGTCCATGGCGGAGATCGAGGACGTGACGCGCCAGACGACGCAGGCGTCGAAGCAGGCCACCGGGGCTGCCGCCGAGCTCACCCAGCTCGCGAGCCGGCTCGCGGAGCTCATCAAGCGGTTCAAGGCCGACTAGGCGTTCTCCTGAGGGGAGAAATGGGTCGAGGGGCGCCGCAAGCGCCCTGACGCCCGCGACCCATGGACACCGAGGCCCTCAAGAAATCCCTCCTGAAGAAGTTCCAGGAGGTCACGGCCGACCGACTCCAGAAGATCCAACTGGGAGTCATCGACCTGGAGAAGGAGACCGCGGAGCAGGCCGCGGACGACGTCGCGCGCGAACTGCACACGATGAAGGGCGAGGCCCGCATGCTGGGCCTGGCCGCCATCGGGCAGCTCGCGCACGCCGCCGAGGACGTCCTGCGCGCCGAGCGCGAAGGCAAGACGGCCACCGAGACCGCCACCGACGTCATGCTCCGCGCATGCGACGTGCTGTCGGACCTCATCGAGGACCTGGACGCCGCCCACACCGGCTCGAGCACCACTGAGGAGATGGTCAAGGCCCTGTCGGAGGTGTCCGGCCACCCGGTGCCCGCGCTGGGCCCGGTGCGCAAGCCCGCCGCCGCGCCGCCCAAGCCCGCGGTGCAGGCTCCCGTGGCTCCGGCCGCTGCTCCGCCCGTCGTGGCGCAGGCCCCCGTGGCTCCGGCCGTGCCGGCGACGCCCCGCGCGCCGGAACCCGTGGCCGCCGCGCCGCACCCTCCCGCGAAGGAGGAGGAGGCTCCCAGCGCCGCGAAGGCCAGCTCCATCGCGGACCGCAGCATCCGCGTGAACGTGGAGGTGCTGGACTCGCTGGGCCTGCTCGCCGGCGACCTGCTGGTGGAGAGTGCTCGCGGCCGGCTTCGCAGCGGGGAGACGGCGCAGCTCTTCGAGCGCTTCAGCCGCCTGGGCGACCGCTTCCTGCGCATCTCCGAGGAGGTGGACGTCCCGGACGCCATCCGCACGGAGCTGGAGCGCGCGGAGGCGGACCTGCACATGCTGCGCGACGACGCGTTCCGCTTCGTGCGCCGCAACGGCGACGGCATCAACACGCTGCACGGCAACCTGGCCCAGCTGGCGGACCACGTGGCCGAGGCGCGCCTGGTGCCGCTGTCCACCGTGTTCGACGCGTTCCCTCGCGCGGTGCGCGACATCGCGAAGACGCAGAACAAGGAAGTGGACCTGGTCATCGAGAACGCCGACATCGGCGTGGACCGGTCCATGCTGGCCGACGTGCGCGACGCGCTGGTGCACCTGTTGCGCAACGCGGTGGACCACGGCCTGGAGTCCCCGGACTTCCGCCAGCAGATGGGCAAGCCCGACACGGGCCGCATCCGCATCCGCGTGCGCGTGGACGGCGACATGCTCCACATCGAGGTGGAGGACGACGGCCGGGGCATGGACACCGAGCGGCTCAAGCAGGTGGCCATCAACAAGCGTCTGCTGTCGCCGGTGCAGGCCGCCGCGCTGTCGGAGCGCGAGGCCATCGAGCTCATCTTCCGCCCCGGCTTCTCCACGCGCGAACAGGTCAGCGAGCTGTCCGGCCGCGGCGTGGGCATGGACGTGGTGAAGCGCAAGGTGGAGACGCTGGGCGGCTCCGTCGGCGTGCAGAGCCGCCAGGGCCGCGGCACCACCATCACGCTGCGCCTGCCGCAGTCGCTGGCCCTCATGAAGGTGCTGCTGGTGCGCCTGGGCGACGACGTCTACGGCATGCCCGCCGCGGACGTGGTGGCCGTCATGCGCATCAAGCCGGATGACCGCATGGAGGTCTTCGGCACGCTGGCGGTGCGGCACCGGGGCAAGCCCACGGCGCTCGTGGCGCTGGGGCCGCTGTTGGGCCTCAACGGCGGCAACCGCTTCGACAAGCCTCCCGCGGTGGTGGTGCGCCACGGCGACGACTACGCCGCGCTGGTGGTGGACGGCTTCGTGGACGAGCGCGAGGTGGCGGTGAAGCCCTGCGGCGGCGAGTTCCTCAAGGGCGCGCCGTTCATCGCGGGCACGGCGGCGCTGGAGGACGGGCGCATCGCGGTGCTGCTGCACGTGCCGGACATCATGACGGAGGTGCGCCGCATGGCCCGCCCCGTCACCCAGGCGCCCGCCAGCCGCCGGCTGCGCGTGCTGCTGGTGGACGACTCGCCCATCGCGCGTGCGACGGAAGGCGCGCTCGTCAAGGCGCTGGGCCACTCCGTGGAGGAGGCCCAGGACGGCGAGGAGGCGTACGTGAAGGTGCAGACGAACACGTACGACCTCATCCTCACGGACGTGCAGATGCCGAAGCTGGACGGCTTCTCCCTCACGCGGCGGCTGAAGGGCACGCCCGCCGTGGCGCGCATTCCGGTCATCATCCTGTCGTCGCTCGCGTCGCCGGAGGACAAGCGGCGCGGCCTGGATGCGGGCGCGGATGCGTACCTGGTGAAGGGCGAGCTGGGGGTGGAGATCCTGGCGCAGTCCATCGATCGGCTGACCTGAGGAGCCTCTCGTGGGCGGCGGCACGGCGGTGACGGGACTCGCGTTCCGGGTACTCCTGGTGGGGCGGGGCCTGCGCGGGCTGGTGCGCGGGCTCTTCGACGGCGAGTCGCTGGTGGCCGTAGGCCCGCCGGAGGCGGACTTCGTGGGCGCGGAAGGGGTGGTGCGCAGGCACTTCCCGGACGTGCTCCTCGTGGACCTCATCTCCTCGGAGGCCCTGGGCGCCATCGAGCGCATCATGGCCATGCGCCCCACGCCCATCCTCGCGCTGCACCCGGGCGTGCTCACCGGACAGCAGGCGTTCCAGGCGCTGGCCCTGGGTGCGCTGGACGTGATGGACCGGCCCATGACGCCGGGGCCGGACTTCTGGCACGCCGTCAACCGCAAGCTGGTGATGCTGTCGCAGGTGAAGGGCGTGCGCTCGCCGCCTTCCTCGCCCAAGCCGTCGCGGCCGGCGCAGGAGGGGCCCACCGCGCCGTTCCCCCTGGTGGCGCTGGCCGCCTCGCTGGGCGGGCCGAAGGCCGTGGCGCAGGTGCTGCGGATGATTCCGCGCGGCTTCCCCGCGCCCATCGCCTACTGTCAACACATCAGCCAGGGCTTCACGGAAGGCCTGGCGCACTGGCTGTCCACGGAGACGGCGCTGCGCGTCGTCGAGGCGACGCACGACGCGTGGATGGAGCCGGGCACGGTGTACATCGCCCCATCGGGAGGACATCTGCTGGTGAAGCCGGACGGCCGTCTGGAATTGGATACGGGCCCTGCCCTGCGGGGCTTCCGGCCCTCGTGTGACATGCTGCTCACTTCGGCCGGGGAGGCTTTCGGCAAGCGGTGCATCGGCGTCATCCTGACGGGCATGGGCCGCGACGGCGCCAGGGGGCTGAAGGAGATTCGCGAGCGGGGAGGGCGCACCATCGCGCAGGACGAGGCCACGTGCGTCGTCTACGGCATGCCGCGCGAGGCGGTGCTCCTGGGCGCGGCGCAGCAGGTGCTGCCGCTGGACGTCATCGCACCGACGCTCGTGCAGTGGGTGGACGCGTGCTGAACGTGGGCAACAAGGTGCTCCAGCAGCTGTCCGCGCTCCTCCTGGAACGCGCGGGGCTGAAGATCACCCTGGATGGCTACCACAGCCTGAGGCTCGCGCTGTCCACGCGCATGCCCGCGCTGGGCCTGAGCGATCCGGAGAAGTACGTGCAGAAGCTGATGAGCGCGAGCGGCGAGGAGGAGCTGCGCTCGCTCTTGCCGCTGGTGACGGTGGGGCACACGGAGTTCTTCCGCGACGCGAAGCAGTTCCGCGCGCTGGAGCAGAGCGTGCTGCCGGACCTGCTCGCGAAGGCGCGGCGCGAGATGCGCAAGGTGTCCATCTGGTCCGCGGGCTGCGCCACGGGCGAGGAGCCCTACAGCCTGGCGCTGGTGATGGCGGAGCTGGGCGCGCTGTCGGTGGAGGTGGACCTGTGGGCCACCGACCTGAACCTGGCCGCGGTGGAGGCCGCGCGGCAGGGGCGCTTCTCCACGCGGCGCGCGATGGCCATTGGCCCGGAGCGGCTGAAGCGCTTCTTCCGCCAGGTGGAGGACGGCTACGAGGCGTCGCCCATCCTGCGCGAGTACATCCGCTTCGATGGCCAGAACTTGGCCGCGCCGGTGTTCGACAAGGTGGCGCCCGCGTCGCTGGATCTCATCCTCTGCCGCAACGTCATCATCTACTTCGACCTGCCTACCATCCGCGGGCTGATGGACCGCTTCCTCGCGGCGCTGCGCCCGGGGGGGTTGTTGTTCCTGGGGTACTCGGAGAGCCTGTTCAAGGTCTACGACCGCTTCGAGATGATCGAAGTGGACGGCGCGTTCGTGTACCGGCGCCCGCTGGGGGATCGCCCCCGTCCGCCGCCGCCGCTCGCGCCCATGGCGACGGAGCCGCGCCCGGGCAGCCCGGAGTCCTTCGCCATGGAGCTGCGCCAGCGGCTGCAGGCCAACGCGGAAACCGCCGCGAAGCTGCGCACGGCGGGCGCGTCCCCCGACGCGGCCGGTGCCCGGACTTCGGATGTGCCCGTGCGCCGGCCCACCACGGAAATGCCGGCGGTGGGCCCGCTGGCGGGGCGCCGCACCGGCGAGTTCCCAGCGGTCCGGACGGAGCCGACCCGCACCGGCGAGTTCCCCGCCATCCGCCCGGAAACGACGCGTCCTGGGGAGCCTCCGCGCCGTCCCGCGGACCGGCCCACCGGCACCTTCGCGGCGGTGCGCGTGGAGCCGCCCTCGTCGCGGCCCCTGGCGGAACCAGCGCCCACGCGCCCCAGCGGTTCGTGGCCGCAGCTGCTGCCGCCCGCGGAGCGCCTCAACATGGCGGTGCGGAAGATGGGAGAGGGTGACTTCCCTGGCGCCATCGAGGGCGTGAAGCGCCTGCTGGTGGACGAGCCCTCCGACCTGGACGCGCTCCTGACGCTGGGCAACCTGTACTCGCTCACCGGCCGCATCAAGGAGGCGCGCGACACGTTCACGCAGGCGCTCCAGCGCGAGCCGCTGTGCGTGGAGGCGCGCGTCTTCGGCGGGGTGGCGGCGATGCAGGCGGGGAGTCTGGCCGAGGCGCGCTCCGAGCTGGCCAAGGCCCTGTTCCTGGAGCCCACGCTGGCCATCGGCCACTACCTGCTGGCCCAGGTGCAGGAGCGCACGCAGGACTTTGATTCGGCCCGGCGCAGCTACCGCAACGCCGTCGCGCAGCTGAAGTATCCGCAGCGCCCGTTGGCGGGGCACTACCCGGAGATGCTCGACTCCGCGGAGTCCATCTCCCGCGCGGCCCGCTATGCGCTGGCCGCGCTGGAGGAGCAGCCGGGCTGAAAAGAGGCCCGGCGCACGGGGGGCCGCGTCAGTCCAGGTTGCCCTTCACCTGATCCAGGCTCTTGGACGGATCCAGCACCGCGCTGAACTTCTTCTGCAGGTACGTCTTCGCCTGGCTGCGCAGGAGCATGCCGGGGTCGGTGCCCTCACCGGACACGGCCTTGTCCGTGATGACGAAGCTGGCGTCCAGGTTGATGCCCATGACCTTGCCGGCGAGCTTCGCGCCCTCGTCGCCCTGCCAGTCGGACTTCACGCCGTACTTGCTGCCCCAGTACTGCAGGAGCTGCTCGACGCGCTTCTTGACCTCGTCCTTGGGAAGGTTGTGGGGGACCTCGAACTTCAACATGCCCATGGCGTGACTCCTGTTTCCGCGAAAAGGGTGCGTCCGCCCGGTTTAGTGACACCGGGCCGGAAAGGGAACCGCCGTCTTCGGGGGGATGTCCACCGGCGGCCTACCGGGCGGCCTTGCGGCGGGGCTTCCCCGCCTTCACCGGGGCGGGCTCGGTGCCGGGCTCGGGTGCCCCGGGCGGGGTGCCCCAGCGCGCCAGATACGGCCCCAGGTCGAACTTCTCCGCGGTGCGCGGGGAACTCATGGGCCGCACCTTTCCAATCACCGGGCGCTCCTGGAAGGGCCGGTCGTGCAGCCCCAGGACCCACATGAAGTTGGAGACGCTCGCGGGGTCGCGCCCGTCCACCGCGTAGGTGTCGTTGAGCCGGGAGATGCGGGTCAGCGCCTCCTCCGGCGTGGGGCTCCACTCCAGGATCTTCTTCCCCCAGAGCATGCGCAGGTAGTTGTGGATCCGCCCGCGCTCCCGCAGCTCGCGCTGGGACGCGTTCCAGAGCGCGTCCTGCGTGCGGCCCTGATCCAGGTCCTCGAAGGAGTAGAGGTGCGGGCGCGGATCCTTCCGGTGCCGGGCGAGCGTCTCGCGCGCCCAGGGGGGCAGGGAGTCCACGCTCAGCTGCTTCGGGCCGGGCGTGTGGAAGCAGTAGTTGAAGCCCAGCTCGCGGCGCACGAGCAGCTCCTCCACGAAGGCCTGCACCGCCGGGTGGTCCTTGCCCTTCGCCGCGATGGCCGCGCGCGCCGCCTCTCCCGGGAAGAGGTTGCCCCAGTGGAAGAAGGGCGACAGGTTGGACTGCTGGCCCAGGCCCGGATCATTCCGGCCGGTGTCGTAGCCCTCCAGCCGCTCGTGGAGGAACGCGTCCAGGGCCTTCAAGCCCGCCTTGCGGCCGCCGCGCTCGGCCAGGGGCTTCACGGAATGATCCAGCGCGAACGTGTCCAGCGCGGCCCGCGCCTTCACCGCGTCGGAGAGTTCAAAGTCCGGCTGGAGCTTCGCGCCGGACACGCGCGGCTTGCGCCTGGGCAGCGTGCGCTCCAGGTACTCCGGCCATAGCTTGCGCAGCTTGGGGCGCAGCGCGTACGCGCCCACCTGGGCCGCGGGGATGCGCTGCATGGGCACCACGCAGGACGCGTCCACGGCGATGAGCGGCACGCGCAGCGCCTTCGCCGCGCCGCGCAGGTGGCCCGGGATGATGTACGTGGGGAACAGATCCGACACGACGGCCGCCGCGCGCCTGCCCAGGCTCGCGAGCCGGGGCGGGTGCTCCTTCTTCGTGCGCGGCAGCTCCAGCCAGTACGGCAGGCCACGCGCGGCGCAGCCCTTCGCCATGTCCGCCATGCCCTCCAGCGCCCACGCGTGGAGCCGCTCAGACGCGTAGGGGTAGTCCGGACGGATGGCCTGATAGACGACGACGGGCAGGCCCAGGTGGTTGCCCAGCGCGATGGCCGCGTCCAGCGCGTGGTTCTCCTCCCAGCGATGGTTCACCATGCACCAGTAGAGGACGAAGTCGCGCTGTCCCTGGGGGAAGGGCGCGTCGTTCACGGCCTGGATGCGCGCGGAGTCGACGCCGAGTTCGGACCACGAGAGGCCTTCGGGCATGGGCCCGCGAGAATCTTCGACGCGCGGCGGAAAACCAACACGCCCGCACGGGTTGTGGTTTTCTGCCGGACGGCCGGACCCAAGGAGCCCTACGCGTGTCACACCGTCGAACCTGGAACCTCCCTGTCACCGTCCTCGCGGTCGCGCTGATGCTGCCGGGCCTTGCGCTCGCGCAGGCGGGTGGCACGGGCGTGTACCCGGCGCCGCAGCCGCCGCCTCCGCCCGCGCCGGGCATGTACCCGGCGCCGTCCTCGCAGGCCGAGCCGCAAGCCGCTCCGCAAGAGGAGCCGCGGCCCGTGACGCCCTCCAACGACGCCTACGGCCAGCCGTCGCCCGCGCAGCCGTCGAATACGGACGCGTATCCGCCCACGCAGGCCGCGCCGCGCACGAACCCGGATGACCCGCAGGCGCCCCCGAGCGACGCGCCCCTCGCGCCGCCGGATCCGGACCGCCTGCGCACCGAGCCGCAGGCCCCGCTGACGGAAGGCCCGTCCGGCGTGCGCCAGGAGTCCACGCGGGACGAGACCGCCACCGCGGCCTCGCGCCTGCGCCCGCCGCCGGAGGACAACGGCGTGTTCCTGGACGGCCAGCGCCGCCGGGGGCCGTTTCTCTCCGGTCCCGGCAGCATGCGCTTCGTGCTGCACCACACGGCCCTGGGCGCGCTGGGCGGCTTCTTCACCCAGGCGTTCTCCAAGGACTTCAACTTCGACCGCAGCTCGCGCGAGTCGATGCTCGCGGGCACGCTCATCGGCGCGGGCCTGGGCTTCGGCGCCTCCGCGTGGTGGCAGTTCAACAACTGGGTGGACACGCCCATGGCGAACTTCACCGTCCTCAACTCGGGGATCGGCGGCATGTTCCTCGCGGGGTTCATGGACCTCCTCACCCAGGACGCGGGCGTGCTCACCTGGTCCGCGTTCCTGGGCGCAGAGCTGGGCGCGTGGCTGACGGCGGGCATCGGCGGCGGGCAGCTGCCGCTCTCGGACGGCCTGCTGGTGGCCTCCGGCGCGGGCTGGGCGGCGGCGTATA
Source organism: Corallococcus exercitus (assembly GCF_003611585.1). Classification (GTDB taxonomy): domain Bacteria; phylum Myxococcota; class Myxococcia; order Myxococcales; family Myxococcaceae; genus Corallococcus; species Corallococcus exercitus. The sequence goes on from NZ_RAVW01000327.1 coordinate 10,865, forward strand.
GCGCGCTGTTCCTCGCCATCGTGCACTTCTCCGGCACGTCCATCTCCGGCAAGACGTGGAAGGACCTGCTGCTCATCTCCCCGGGCGTGGGCGCGGGCGTGCTGGCCCTGGCGACCATGCGCTACAACCCGACGTCCTCGCAGATCCTCCGCGCGGACCTCTTCGGCGGAGGCGTGGGCGCGGCGGTGCTGCTCATCTCCGGCCTGGTGCTGGGCGGCTTCAACCAGTCCACCCCCTACGTGCTGTCCTTCCTGGGCTCCGCGGGCGCCATCACCACCGTGAGCCTGCTGTGGGAGGAGAGCGTGGACCGGTCCGCCGTGCGCAGCTCGACGGGGGCCAAGGACCGGCCCTACAAGAACGTCTGGTGGTAGACGGCCTGGCGGACGGGCGGGCAGGCGTCATGGCACGCGGGGGAGGGCGGCAT
>NZ_RAVW01000328.1 GCF_003611585.1 Corallococcus exercitus
GCCGTGAAGGGGCTGGTCCCCGTCGTGGGGGAGCACACCTTCCTGGACCTCAAGCTCGCCCAGGCGCGCCGGTTGGGCGAGCGGCTGGGCCGCCCGGTGCCGGTGGCGGTGATGACCTCCTTTCTCACGCACGAGGCCATCGCCGCGCACCTGGAGGCCCGGGGGCTGGGGCGGGACGTGTTCCTCTTCCGGCAGCAGATACTTCCCCGGCTCACGCCGGAGGGCGCCTTGTTCCGCGAGGCGGACGGGCAGCTGTCCTTCGCCCCTTCGGGTCACGGGGACGTGTTCCGCGCCCTGCGCGGGAGCGGGGTGGGGCAGACGCTGCGCCAGCGCGGGGTGCGCTGCATGTACTTCTCCAACGTGGACAACCTGGCGGCGACGCTCGACCCGGTCGTCATCGGGATGCACCTGCAACGGGGCTGCGACATGACGGTGGAGGTGACGCCGCGGGCAAACCCCAGTGGCGCGCTGGACGCGGGCGCCGCTCCGGTGCGCGTGGCCGGCCAGCTCCAGCTCGTGGAGAAGGTGGACCCCACGCGGCATGCCTTCATCTCCACCAACAACATCACCTTCTCGCTGGAGGCGATGATCAACCAGGAGCTGCCCATTCCCTACCGGGTGGTTCCCAAGAAGGTGGACGGCGCGCCCGTCCTCCAGTTCGAGCAGGTGACGGCGGAGGCCAGCAGCCTCACCCGACCGGATGGCCAGCCGCTCCTGTCGGTCGCCTTCATCGAAGTGGGGCGCACGGACCCCGCGACGAGCCGCTTCGAACCGGTGAAGGCCCCGGATGATCTTCCCCGGGTGGCTGAGCGCCTGCGGCAGCGGCTGGAGGCCTTGCGTTAGGGGCTGGCCGCGCGTGCCGGAGAAGCTGGGTAGGGTGGCCGTGGCGAAGAAGATCTCGAGCGGGGTGTTCTGCGATGCGAGCATCCGCACCTGGAGCCTCGCCATGTGATTCGCTCGGAAGTCGTAGGCGGAGTTCACCCCTGCGCGTGGCGAGGCTCCAGTTCTCCGCGCGTAGCCCCCGGCACGTCGTTGGTCGGACGGTTACAGGCCCTCCACACGACAGGCTCATCCACTCAGCCAGAACGCTCGGTTGCCGCTCCGCAGCGCCCTTTCCAGGAACTCCGCGAAGGTGGAGGCGATGCGCTCTACCTCCGGGAACGTCTCGTGGAAGGCGTCGAACAGCGGATAGCGACCTGCATCGTGCTGGGTGCTGTCCAGGACGACGTAGTCGGAGTCCTGCATATCCACCAGCGTGAACACGGACTGCGCCCCGTCTTGGTCCTCGTCGCTGGCTCGGATGGCCTGGCGTGCGCGGCGGATCTCCGCGAGCGGCAAGACGCGGTAGAGCGCGTCAGCCCGGGGCTTGAAGAGCGTGCATCCGTCGCAGTGCAGGTAGAAGGCACGCAGGTCCTCGTCCAGCTTCCATCCGACGCGCGCCTCGAAGGCGGCCAACTGCGCGGGCGTGGCGGGCGCGTTGGGGAAGTGGAGCCGGGAGACTTCGGCGAGGAGGGAGTCCATGGTCATGGTCGTCAGTCCGCGTAGGGCCGGTCGGGACCTGGCTTCAGCCACTGGCCGCCCGGCGCGTAGCAGGCCGGGTACTCGCGGTTGAAGACGCCGTGCACGTCGTCAGGTGCGGGGATGACGTTGTCCCGGGCCAGCGGCGCCCCACCGTGCCCCAGGTCGAAGATGTGGTGCCCCTGCCAGTTGATGCCACCCGTCGACGGCCACCCGCCAAACTCTCGGCCCCACTCGTCTCGGAACGTGGTGCGTGAGTTCTTCCAGGTGTTCCTGCGCCACGTCAGGTCCGCCGCCTTGGGGTAATCGCAGCAGCAGTGGGTGATCGCGAGGCGGCCCCCGGCCTCCGCGGGCATGAAGAGGTAGCGCCCTTGCCAGTCCCCTTTGATGTCGGCCAGCCACATGCAGCCCATGAGCGGGTAGCCCTGCGCCGCGCATTTCGACTCGCAGCGGGACAGGAACGCGGCGCTGCACTGCCAGGGCCCGTAGTAGATGGTTGTGCGGAGCTGCCCGCCGTCCGGCGTCCTGACGACCGACCCGACCCACTTCGCGCGTGCCGGGCTGCCGCCCCCACCGACAGTCGCCGAGCCGCATCCGACGAGGGAGAGGAGCGCGACGGCGCTCGCGGCGCGGTGGAGGACGAAATCGGCTGCCATGGCAATCCATGACAGCACGACTAGCGCGGTGAGTTAAGTCTCGGAGAGGAGCGCGCTCTGTTGGGTAGTACGCGCGCGGCGACCTGCACGCTACTCCCCCTCGGGACGGACGCTGCCGTCCGGCCCTGTAACGAAGCGAAGCGTGCCCGCGGCCGTGACACCTCACGAGTCGAGCTGGAACCCGCGCGCGAAGAACCCCAGCAGCACCGCCTTCGGGGGACCTATCTGGATGAAGACACGCGCTCCACCATCTGGACGGATTGCTGGCACGAAAGGATGCCATCACCGTTCCTCGTTTCCGAGGGAGGTCTGCCTTGAAGCCTGCTCAAACGAGTCCCGTCCATGTCTTCGCCACACTCGCGCTCGCCGTCGGGGCCTTCGGTGGGTGCGATGATGATGATGCGGGCGATGAGTAGGCGGCGGCGACGGAGGCGGTGAAACGGATTGCCCAGGACGCCCCCACCCGCCTGCCGGCAACTGTGCCGGATGAGGTGCTGCGGGTGACGCTGGGCGGCGTGGAGTACAACGTCCAAGAGCTGCTCAGCCGACCTTCCGACTCGCGGCCCTCCGCACACATCGTGGCGGCCTACCATACGGCCTCCACACCCACGGATCCACCGCCCTTTGGAACCAGCGACGTGGCCGTCCTTCCGGATTACACGCGGGAGGCACCAGCGGCCCAGGTCTACGAGTGCCGCTTGAACGGGAGCACCTTCGCCTGGACCTTTCTCCAATCTGAAGCGGGGCTCCAGCCCATCACCCTCCAGCCCATCCCAGCGCTGGGGACCCTTGTCCTCGATCACTTCCGCTACCCGGCAGGCATCGATTTCGGACCGCCCCCCGGAATGCCCCCGTGGGCCCGGCCTGGCGCGTTTCGGCTCCGGAACTCCGCGATCTTCCGACGCTTTCGCGCCTCAGTAACGCTCCTCGTAGAGCGCGTTGGCGCAGCCCGGATACGTGGTCATCGACAAGTCAGGCGCCACCCGCACCACCGCAGTCGTGTGCCAGGATTGCGTCGAGCGACTGGCGCCGTCCGAGTCCGCGCGCGTGAGCTTGATTAGGAGTAACAGGTCCGCCTGCTGCGCGGTCAGCACCTCGCGGACAAAAGCCGACAGACAGAACATGCGGGCACCGGTCCTACGCCCGCCTTCACCACGTTCGGGAAGCTGGCACCATGCCTCGACCCGCATGATCTGCGCGCCTGACGCTTCGATCCAACGGCTTCCGAACTCATCGGCAGGCTGCAGCGCACCAAAGGCGATGATGTTGGCCGACGGGCGCGCACGCTGTGCCGCACCGATCACGCCCAGCGCGTCCGTCTCGTCGATGCCGCCTTCGGCGAGGGGGTGCACAATCCACGGCACGTACGGAGGTTGCGACGGGCGCGAGTTGTTCTTTTCGAGAGCATATGGAAGGTGCGCCTGAACGGGGTTCTCCCGTGCCAGCTCCACGGCGGCCTGATCGGCTTGCTCGTAAGGGATGAGGGCGGACTGAACTTCAATTTCGATGCCTTCCACCGAGAGCCAATTGCCGTCGATGACCAGCCACTCGCCGACGTCGACCTCGATCCCGAGCAAGGCGCGCAGTTTCGCCGGATCGGCCGTCATGCCCACGCTGTCCTCGGCCAGTTCCCGCAAGGTGACGCGGGTGTCCACCGGCTGCCACTCGGTGCCATCGGCGAGCCACAGCCCATCGGCGCGGGTCAGTACCCGCCTCCGGAACCACGCATGCCACGGGCTTTCGTCGTCATAGCGCCGTCGCGTGATCGGATGCTGGAGCAGGAATTGTCCGGCCACGGCGTGCAGAGCGTGCCAGCACAGTTGCTCCCCGTAGGTATGGTGCTGGTCGGTGATCGATCCGCGCCCCTCACGGCGGTCGCCGGAGCGTCCGCCCAGCTCGCGCATGCGCGTGATCTGACGATCGTGCTGCCGCACCCACGCCGTCATCGCATCGTGCGTGTCCCACCGGGTGCGACCAAACAGTGCGCTCAACCTGGACACATCGGATTTGTCGAAGTCGTATTCGAAGTGCAGATCCGGCTCGGGCGCCGGCCGGTCCGCCGGGCGCGATTCGTAGAACGACTCGCCGTGGTACTCTCGGGTGACCTGCAGCGCGAACGGGGATCGATTGACCTGCTCCAAGGCCTTGCGCAGGGCTGGCGGCAACCGCAGCTGCCCCGCGTCTTGGCAAGCGAGCAGTGCCGCCCTCGCGAAGTGCTGCCGAAGCACGTGCGGATCGGCAGTATCGAGGGCCGTGCGCTCAAGGAAAGCGCGATGCGCAGCGACGGCCTGTGGCACCTCCAGCGCGATGCGGGCCAAGGAGATCAGCAGCCACAGTTGCGCGTGCAGGTAATAAAAGGGCAATTCGGGTGCACCGAACGCGCCCGCGTCGCGCTCATCGAACCGGGCCACGACGGCATCGAGCACATCGGTGCGGCCCAAGCGCACCGCAGTGCGCAGGCTGTGCGCGGCCATCCAACGGCGCTCAGCGTGCCCCGAGCCGAGGGCAAACCAGATCAGGCCTGCGGCCACCTGCAGCGAATCGTCCGGGGGATAAAGCCGTTCGTTCCAAGCCCCGTCCTCCACCAAAGCAGCGAGCTTCGCCGCCCCACTTGCGAGTAATCGGGTCAACGCCGCCTGCCCGACGCCAGCGGCAGATTTGGTGTTGAAGGCCGCCGCGAAACTCAGCCACACCGCTGCCGGCACGTCGGTGCCCGGCCGGCAATACTGGTGCAACAGAGCGAGTGTCAGCGCGTGCGCATCCACGCCCGTGAGCTCGGTGATGCGCTTAAGCTGCCAGGGCGAAATGTATCCGAAGGACACGAACTCACCCGCGTTCTCGCGCACGATCCAGTCGGCGGCAGCGGTGAGGGCCTTGGGCACGGCCGCCGACGCAGTCGACCAAGCCTCTTGGCAGGCCTTGAGTTCGTGCGCCTTGGCGTAAAGATCGAGCGAGGGCTGACGCGCGATGAGTTCGATATAGCGAGGCCAATCCGCGAACGCGACCTTGGCGCGCAACAATTCCAACAGCTCGACGTCGACACGTCCCCAGCCAGTCACGCTCTCCAGCGCATCGAGGGCGCGGGACAGGGACAGTTCGTCCAGCGGGTTGGTATCGTGCGCCAAGGCTGCGACCGCGACCGCCTTGGCCTTCGCGACGGCCTGTTGCTCCTGCGGGTCGACACCGGGCGACGACGGTCGCCAGTTGTTGAGTTCATTGTAGTCGTGGGTCGTTACCTCGATCGACGCCGCGGCCGTCGAAAGCTCAGCGGCGTGTGCCGACTCTTCGCCCAACACGCGCGAAGCCCATTGCGCCAGTGCCTGTGGGGCTTTGGATCCGAACGGCGAGGGATTGTTGTGTTGGTATTGTTCGATCAGCTCGGTGACGATGGCCGGCGAGGCGCCGCGTGCCTCCAGCGCCTCGACGAACTGCTCGGTGCCGCAGGACCGCAGCTCGGCCGGGTCGGAAACGCGCAACATCGTCAGCGCGATCTCCGGATCGATCTGATGGTTGTCCAGCAGTGCCTTCAAGTACGGCAGAAGCGTGTAGTCGAACGAGATGCGACCACGGTCTTCCCACCGGGCCAGACGAGCTATGCCCTTTACCCCCGAGGCCTTGGCCAGGGCCGCCCCGTAGTTGGCCCAATCGAACTTGTGGGCTTCTCCCAGGTTCAGGTCGCAAATGTTCGAGAGCGTGTGGCTATCGGCGTCGGGAAGCCCGTTGCCCTGCAAGGTGCAGGAAAAATGCATCAACTCGCTGACGAACTCCCAGTCGCCCGAGCCGATCGCATCCATTTGCTCTAGGCCCTGCAGGAAGTAAGAGTTGGCCTCGCTCCCGCTGGCGCGACCCATCGCCCGGGCCAAGCGGGCAAATAGCGTCGCCCGCTGTCCCACCTCGTCCTCGCGCTCGATCGCCTGGCGCGCCTTGATAGCCGTCTGGCCGGCCAGCACGTGGTGACGAGCGCGTGCGGCCAGAATCCCGACGATCTCGACAAGGATGCCTGCGGTGGTGACGCCGGGCGCGCTTACCGCCTCAACGAACTGCGTGATCTCCTCGGCCACGAAGTCGGTCTCGACCGCGAGCGCGAGAGTGATCAGGCGCTCGCCGATCGCATCGTGCTGACGTTGCGCTGCGGTGCCCCCGGAGTAGTAGTCCCTCTGGGCGCGAAGTTCACACCAGACATCGACGAGGGGCTTGAGTCGACCGGCCGCTTGGCCGGAGTTCGGTTTCACCGCGTGGGCGAAGGCGGTCGCGATGCGTAGCAGGGACGGCAGGTAGCCGTCGAGAAATCGCTCGGCAGAGGATTTGGTTTCGTAGCTCAGGGGCTCGGGTGAATCGGCGTCGGTGCCCTTCTTCACGCTCGCCTGCAGGGCCTGTTTAAGCGCATCGCGGTAGGGCTGGCCGTGAAGGCCTGGCGGCAGGGACGCACTCATCGTCGCTAGTTCGGCCGGCAGCAAATCGCGCTCTTCGGGCGCCCGGCTTTGCGCCAGGGCCTTGAGGACCTGGATGGCCACGTACGGATAGATGTCGCCGAATGACCATTGATCGATGAACGTGTACAGCGCCGGCGTCGGCAGGCGGATCGAGGCCGCGATCGAAATCGACTCTGCGTGCAGCCCGCGCACTGCGGCCACCGTGGCGGCCCGAAGCAGGCCCAGGAGAATCGCGCGCTCTTGCGGTCGATGGTGCGTCTCGCCGAAATCCACCGTCGCGCCGCGGGTCGCAAGATCGGAAATGAGCTCACGCTGCAGACCTTCATCCCCGTCGGCGTAGGCTACGGCGGCGGCCAGCACGCTGGGCTTGGCGAGCGTAGGCGTGAGCAACTCGCGAACGGCCTGCGGGGAGATGAGCCCTTTCGCTTCGCCTACGCGCGCGAGTGCAAAGCACTGCGCCGCGACCTCGTAGGCGTACCAATCTCGCCATCCGTTCAGGTCGCGCGCGGCGCCCCTGCCATCTCCGCGCGCTAGCAGGCACAAAGGAATGGCAGCCATGTCCATGGACGTGGGCCGCTCTTGCTGGAAGCGAGGGTCTTCGGCCTGCTCGAAGTAGTGGTGCCGCCACTCGAAAAGCCGCTGGGCGTGCTGGTGCGCATCAGCCAAGTCGCCAGCCAGCACGTGCGCGATTGCCAAGCGTGCATGGCGTGATCCCGGCCAAGCGGTGCGTGCTTCGAACATCCGGCGCAGCGCATGGATATCGTCCATGGCCATAGTCAAGTCAGGATGGTCGAGCAAATAGGCCGTGCCCCGCTGATTGATCGCGGCAAGGGTAGATGACTCCACCAGCAGTGGCACCAGTCGGTCGCTGTTCTCGTGGGTGGCCGCAAAGGCGACCGCAGCGCGCAGCCGCGCCTGCCGGATCGCTTGCTTCCCTGCCGCACTGGAGATCGAGGTCGGCACTCGCGGATCGAAGGCCAAGTCGAATAGTTGGTCGCCATCGCCCAACTGCTTGAGCAGGTTGGGCAAGGTCGTCGCGGCGTACAGCGAGCGCTCCTGCATTGACAGCAGGTTCTTTGCCAACGCGCGTAGCGCAGCCTCGTCGGCCCCGTAGGTTTCACGGATCAGCGTTTCGGTTGGCTCGTCGCGGAACATGATCCCGTGCTTGGTGTGCTCCAGCAGGTCGGCGAGGTCGGCGGCAAAGCTGTTCGCCGCGCTCTCAGACAGGCCATTGGCCTCGGCGAACTCCAGAATCGGCACCGGGGGCGGCAAGGTCGCCAAGCCCCCTAGGAACGAGTGGATCACGCCGTCGCGGTAGCCCTGCTTTTCTGCTTCGCGTAATGCGTCCTGGATCTTCTTTCGCAGAAGGTTATCGAGTTGGATGCCCTTGTTGAATTCGGACGGCGCGAGCAGGTCGGCGCTGTCCTTAGCCAGATGCTCGAGTATGCGTCCATTGCCTCGCGAACGCGACTGGGCCACCAGCAAACGGGCTTCCGTCAATCGCTTCACCCGCGGGCGCAAGAACTCGCGGGACTCATCAATGCTGAAGGGCAGCAGCTTCAGCTCAACGCAGTCGACGCCGCCCGTCGCGGCGGCCCGGCGATGGCTGCGCGCGCTGACCACCAGCTGCATGCCGGCAATGCGTCCGGCCGTGGCCAGTTCGCGCAACAACAGGCGCGGGAACGAGGTTTCGTCTTGCGCCGTGGCGTGCTCGCCAGCGTTATCGATCGCATCGAGCAGCAGGATGAGTTGGCGGTCCCGGGTGCCGCGGGCGCCGGTCGCCGCCGCCTGCGTCAAGCGGGAGCGCACCGTCCGGATGAGATCATTGTCGTTGTAGGTCCCGGGGAGCAGCGGATCGCACAGTCCGCGGCAGGCCAGCCGATTGACAATGTGCAGCAGGCCACGCCCTGGTAGGTGCCGCGCGTCGCTCGGCGCCCGGTACTGGCCCATGCCAAAGCAATCGAACAACACGACCTCGTGCGCGGGCTCGAGCTTGCTCGCGAGCGAACGGAGGAAGACCGTCTTGCCCACGCCGCCATCGGCATGGATAACCAGTGGCCGATCTAGGGCGGGGATCGACGTCGCCGTGTCCTCCAGCTGGTCACGGGCCACTACCGCCCCCACGTCCGGGAAGCTCTCCGGACACGGCAACAGGTCGTCCTCGTGACCGATCTCCAATGCCGCCAAGAGATCAGTGCGCGAAATGACATTGCGTTGTTCGCTCGCGAGGCTGGCCTTGTCGCGGGCCAGCTTGCGGATCTCGTTGAGCCGCAGGCGTGCAAGTGAATCTCGCGCGGCCGTCCAGTCAGACAAGGCCGTCGCCAAGTCGCGCTTGCTCGCTTGCAGGTCGCCGGTCAGACCGGCGAACTGGAGCCGACGGGCGAACTCGACCAGGTCCTTTCCGTGGAGGCGCGCCGCCGCCTGGACCTGCTTGGCCTGGGCGGCCGCGGCTCCGCGCAGCACGGTGCCCGTCGCCAGCCCCTGCACCGCGTGTTCGAGTTCGGCCAGGATCGGGCGATTGGTGACCAGCTCGAAGCGAAGCTTGGCGCGAGTTTTGGCGACACTATGCTTGTAAACGTGCGCGCGGTAGATCTTCGCAAACTTCTCAATGGTCTTCTTGGCATCAGCGGCGCGAAAGGGCTTGAGTTCGGCCGCCTTCGAATACTTCACTTGGACGACGACGACGCGGGTCGCGCGCACAAATGACGCGTGTCGACCGTAGTACAAGACGGCGTCCGCGATCTCGGTGGCGTCCTTGGACACCTCATCATCGGCAGAGAAACCTTCGATGGCCACGCCCACCAGGTCGTCCCTGGGGAGTAGCAGGCCCAGGCATTTTCGAGCGACCCACGCCTCGTGATACTCATGGCCATCCCGGGAGGCTCTGACGCTGTCAACGCGAGTGCGAGTTTTTGCCACCACTCATCCTTGGAAGTGAAGGCCAATACTGCGCTCGGGCAAGCCGGCCACGCAATTGAGATTCGAGGAGATGCGCGTCGCTCTCCCTGCGACGGCCAGCCGATGCGCGAGCGCGGTCACGCGGCGAGGTCTTCCCGACTCAGCAACGGATTTCTGTAGAGCGTCATCGCCATCACGTTTCCCGGCTCGTCGACCATTCCCGCCGCTACGGCCCGCAAGGCGTGTCGTGGGGCTGTCGGGCCTGCTCCATTCAAGTCCTGGCAACAGCCCGCAGGTGCCGCTGAGGGCGGCAGCGGCAGGGGTGTGTCTGCTGGGGATGATTGGCTTCCGCGCCGGCCTGGAATGCGGCTCATGGGTTCCCTGTCAGCGTCCCTCTCCTCCCGCACTTCTGCCGCCCGCCACGCCCAAGAGGGCTCCAGCCCTTCCCATGCTCCCAGGCTGGAGCCCTCTCCCTGAGAGGCCTTACGGCTGTGGCGGGTTGAGCGTCAGCTGCAGCAGGGTGCCGAACTGGTTGTAGGGGTTGTAGCTGCCCACGGGGCCCAGCCAGCCGCAGTTGCCGCCGCCCGACAGGCTGAAGACCTGGTTGGACGCGCTGGGGGTGACAGAACCGCCGGCGAGGTAGCCGCCCACGCCGAACCGGGAGGGCTGCACGGAGAAGCGCGTGCCGCGCAGGTCCACGTTGGCCTGGGTCTGGATGCCGTTGCAGGACATGGCGGCGCCGTAGGTCATGGACTTCACCGTGTGCGGCGAGTGGGTCAACTGCCCGGTGGACGTGGAGAAGGTCTGATCACCGGTGTCCACCTGGAGCGTGTCCGGGAGCACGCGCACGCGGGTGTAGCGCGTGCGCACGGTGGTGCCGGGCGAGGCCCCACCCGCGAGGTACTGCGAGAAGTTGGCGCCGTCCTCCGTGTGCTGGAGCGTGAGGTACTCCCGAGGCGCCGCCCCGTCCATGCCGTGGCACCAGGCGGACCAGCACTTGTTGGGATCGCGCCCGACGCACAGCGTGTGCTCGCCGTCCTGGGTGAAGGAGTAGTCGGTCTGGAGGTCCTTGCAGGTGGCCGGCAGGCGGGGCGGGGGGCGGTACTTCAGCTGCAGCAGCGAACCGGTCTGGTTGTAGGGGTTGTAGCTGCCCAGGGGACTGGTCCAGCCGCAGAAGCCTCCGCCGGAGAGGGTGACGACCTGTCTATCGAAGCTGGCGGCGGCGGTGCCGGAGGCGTCGTAGCCACCCACGCCGAACAGGCTCGAGTCCACCTCGAAGCTCGTGCCGACGAGGTCGATGTTGGCCTGGGCCTGCTCGCCATCGCAGGACATGGCGACGCCGAAGGGCATGGCGCGCACGGTGTCCGACCCGTGCTTCAGCTCTCCGGTGGAGGTCGCGAAGGTCTGGTCGCCGGTGTCCACCTGGAACGTGTCCGGATGCAGGCGCACGCGCTGGTAGTACGTGACAACGCTGGTGCCGGGCGAGGCCCCGCCCGCGAGGTAGCGCGAGACATTGGTGTCCTCCATCTGGAACGGGAGGGTGAGGTACTCCCTGGGCGTGCCGGCCATGTCGTGGCAGTACGCGGTCCAGTACGTGTCGGGGTCACCGCCTACGTACAGGCCATAGTTGCCGTCCGGAGCGTTCGGGTGGACGGCATGCACGTCCGCGCACGTCGCGGGCAGCGTGCTGAGTGCCTGGGACGCGGAGGCTGCGGCCAGGGACGCGGAGTCGTTCGCGCCACAGCCCACGGTGAGCGCGGTGAGGCTCCAGGCC
>NZ_RAVW01000329.1 GCF_003611585.1 Corallococcus exercitus
GGCTGCGGCGGGGCGCTTCCCGAGGACGGGACGGAAGCCGGCCTCGCACAGGAGCCTACCTCGGCGCCGGAAGTGACGGCGGAGGCCCTCTGCCTTCCCACCAGCGCGGGCACCCAGCGGGTGAAGACCATCCTCCCCCCTTCGGAGCTGGGCATCCCGCGCTTCGCGATGGGGCCGGGCGGCTTCGTGGACTTCAAGGGGACGCTGCACTTCGCGGTGAACTTCGAGGACGGCCGCCGCGGCCTGTGGCGGAGCACCGGCACGGACGCGGGCACCACGGAGGTGAAGGGCTTCCCGGCGACGTCGGGCAGCAGCACGCCGCTCCTGTCACAGCTTGCCGCCACGCCGACGCAGCTCTTCTTCCAGGCGCCGGACGCGGCGCACGGCAGCGAGCTGTGGGTGAGTGACGGGACGACGGCGGGCACCCGCCTGGTGAAGGACGTGACGCCGGGCGTGGAGGACTCGTACCTCACGCACCTGACGGCGACCGGCTCCACCCTCGTGTTCTTCCGGGAGGTGTTCGACACCACCGTCTTCACCACGCGCTACGAGCTGTGGAAGTCGGACGGCACCACCGCGGGCACGGTGCGCCTGCGCGACTTCGGCACCACCGTGGACGTGAGCTACCTGGACGCGAAGCCAGGCAACGCGCTGCTGTTCTTCGTGCGGGAACTGGAGGGCGGCATCGCCCTGTGGCGCACGGACGGCACCTCCGCGGGCACCGTGCAGCTGAAGCGGCTGGACGCGGGCCCCAACACCTTCCCGAACGACGTGCGCACCTCCGGCGCGCTCACCCTCTTCAAGCTGGACGAGAGCACCGGCCTGTCGGAGCTGTGGAAGTCGGATGGCACGGCGGGCGGCACCCTGCGGCTGGCGTCGTTCGGTTCCACGCGCGCCATGCAGGTGCTGGGCGCGCTGGGCGCGTACGCGTACGTCACGACGACCAGCTTCAGCACCCAGTACATGGTGCTCTACCGCGTGCCGCTCGCGGGCGGAAACCCGGAGCCCGTCTTCACCCTGCCCAACGACTACGCGTCGCAGGGCGAGGCGTTCCCCAGCATCGGCGACGTGAGCCAGGCGCCGGGGGGCAGGAAGCTGTACTTCGCCGTGAACATCGGCAGCAACGGCCCGGCGCCGCGCGACACCCAGCTGTGGGTGACGAACGGCACCGCCGGGGGCACCACCCTGCTGCGCCGGCCGCTGAGCCTGTCGGACGAGTACGGCTCGCCGGTGTACGCGGCGGCGGACAACCTGGTCTTCTTCAGCGCCTACGACCCCGCGACGGGCATCGAGCCCTGGGTGAGCAACGGCACGCCGTCCGGGACGCGCCTCCTCAAGAACATCGCCGCGCCGGCGCAGGGGGGCTCCTCCTACCCGCGCGAGTTCTTCCGCCAGGGCAGCCGCGTCTACTTCAGCGCCTATGACGACACGCTGAACGCGCAGCTGTGGTCCAGCGCGCTCAGCAACACCTGCGTGGCGCCGGAAGACGCCCTGTAGGCACTTTCCCGCCTCCCCGCCCCGGCCCGGTGCCGGACGCGGGGACGGCCCCCCGACTGGTCTCCAGGCGGGTGACCGTGCCCGGTGGACGCGTGGGTGTTAGACACCCGCGCATGCCCACCGTCAGTGACAGCGCGCGCCGCGCGGGACTCCGCCTTGAACGCAGCCGGGCCTCCCGTCAGTTCGAGGGCCAGGGTTTCCGCAACACCGCCCCCGTGGGGCCCGGCCTCCAGGGCAACCCGCTGCCCCTGCTGGGCGAGTACTTCTTCGGCGGCACGCAGCGCACGCCGCCCGCACCGCTGCCGGTGGACGACCCGCGCGGCACCTGGGCCCGCGCGCCGGACACCGGCCTGCGCGTCACCTGGCTGGGGCACAGCACGATGCTGCTGGAGGTGGACGGAGCGCGCGTGCTCACCGACCCCGTCTTCGGCGACCGCGCCTCGCCCGTGTCCTTCGCGGGCCCGAAGCGCTTCCACGCCACGCCCGTGCCGGTGGACGCGCTGCCGGACCTGGACGCGGTGCTGGTGTCGCACGACCACTACGACCACCTGTGCCGCGGCACCATCCAGGCGCTGGCGAAGCGGCGGGTGCCCTTCGTCACCGCGCTGGGCGTGGGCCGCCACCTGGAGGCCTTCGGCGTGGCGCCGGAACTGATTACAGAGCTGGACTGGTGGGAGGAGCACCGCGTGGGCCCGGTGGCGTTTCGCGCGGCGCCCTCGCAGCACTTCTCCGGCCGCGGCCTGGGCGACCGCAACACGACGCTGTGGGCGTCGTGGGTGCTCACCACGGACAAGCACCGGCTGTTCTTCAGCGGCGACACCGGCCTCACGACGGAGTTCGAGGAGATTGGCCGGCGATGCGGCCCCTTCGACCTGGTGATGCTGGAGGTGGGCGCGTTCCACCCGAGCTGGGGCGGCATCCACCTGGGCCCGGAGAACGCGCTCAAGGCGCACGCGATGCTGGGCGGCGGCACGCTGATGCCGGTGCACTGGGGCACCTTCAACCTGGCGCTGCACGCCTGGGACGAGCCCGCGGAGACGCTGGTGCGGCTGGCCACGGAGCAGCAGGTGCGCCTCTTCACGCCGGGCCTGGGCCGGAGCCTGGAGCCCTCGCGCGTGGAGGGCGTGACGCCGTGGTGGCGTGAGGTGGGCGAGCCCCGGCTCGTGCCCCGGCTGGCGCCTTGAGGCATCGGGCGTAGAGTCGCGCCATGACTCGCGCCCTCCTCGCGCTGCCCCTGGCCGTCGTCCTGCTGTCACCGCTGCTGGCGTGCGACCCGGCGGCTGGGGCGCAATCCCAGACAGACGACCCGAAGCCCGCGGAGACGAAGAGCGCGAAGCGGGGGCTCGGGTATGGCTATCACTCGGCGGAGGACCTGAAGGCGCTCTCCCCCGGGATGAGCTGGTGGTACAACTGGTCGCCCCGCCCGGAAGCCGGCGCCGCCAGCGTCTACGTCTCCCAGAACGTCTCCTTCGTGCCCATGGCCTGGGGCGGCACGCCCACGGTGGCCCAGCTGGAGTCGGAGATCCCGGCGGGCGCTCGATACCTGCTGGGCTTCAACGAGCCCAACTTCAAATCCCAGGCGAACAAGACGCCCCGCCAGGCCGCGGCGCTGTGGCCCGTGCTGGAGGAGGTCGCCCGCCGCAAGGGGCTCAAGCTGGTGTCCCCGGCGGTGAACTACTGCGGCGACTGCGTGTCGGAGGACGGCGTCACCTTCACCGACCCGGTGGTGTACCTGGATGCCTTCTTCAAGGCCTGCGCGAACTGCCAGGTGGATGCCATCGCCATCCACTGGTACGCGTGCGACGTGGGGGCGCTCAAGTGGTACGTGGGGCAGTTCAAGAAGTACAACAAGCCCCTCTGGCTGACGGAGTTCGCGTGCGGCGACCGGCCCCATGACGAAATCACCGTGGACGTGCAGAAGCAGTACATGGTGGATGCCATTGGCTATCTGGAGACGGAGCCCGCCATCGAGCGCTACGCGTGGTTCTCCGGACGCAACAACGAGATCCCCTCCATCAACCTGCTGGGCGCCTCCGGGGAGCTGACGGAGCTGGGCCACCTGTACGTCACGCTGGCCGCCGGTGCCGCGAAGCCGTCCCCGTGACGGGGGCGTCCCCACTCGTGAACCAGGCAGGCAGGGAGCCGGCGTTCGGCGTTTTCCGCGTTCCGGCTAGGATGCGCGCCCCATATGGAACTGCAAGCCGGAGATACCTTCGGACGGTATGAGTTGGTGTCCTGGCTGGGCCGGGGCGGGATGGCGGAGACGTGGCGCGCCCAGTTGATGGGGGCCGCGGGCGTCACCAAGTCCGTGCTCATCAAGAAGGTCCTCCCCGAGTACGCGGACGACGAGGCCTTCATCTCGATGTTCATCAGCGAGGCGCGTATCTCCGCCACGCTCTCGCACGGCAACGTCGCGCAGGTCTTCGACTTCGGGCAGGTGGAGGACGAGTACTTCCTGGCCATGGAGTTCGTCGACGGCAAGCCGCTCGACAAGGTGCTCAAACGCGCGCTGAAGGCGGGCCTGGGCGCGCTGCCCGTTCCGGTCGCGGTCTTCATCGCGATGGAGATGTGCCGGGGCCTGCACTACGCGCACACGCGCACGGACGGCAGCGGGAAGCCCCTGGGCATCGTCCACCGGGATATCTCTCCGGACAACGTGCTCGTCAGCTACGAGGGCCAGGTCAAGATCGTCGACTTCGGCATCGCGAAGGCGCAGCTCTTGCGCGGCTTCAAGACGGAGCCCGGGGTGGTGAAGGGCAAGTACCTCTTCTTCTCCCCGGAGCAGGCGCGCGGCGAAGAGGTGGATGCACGCACGGACGTCTGGGCCACGGGCATCGTGTTGTACGAGCTGCTGTGCGCGAAGCTGCCGGTGGAGGGGCCGCCCCAGACGGTGATGATGAAGATCGCCCATGGACAGCTCCCCGCGCCCACGACGCTCCGTCCGGACCTGCCGAAGGAGCTGAACGACCTCGTGATGAAGGCGCTGGCTCCGGACCGGAAGCGGCGCTTCGAATCCAGCCATGCCTTCGGGGACGCGCTGGCGGGCTTCCTCCATGCCCACTACCCGCGCTTCTCCTCGCTGAGCCTCGCGAACCTGCTGCGGGTGCTGTTCCGCGCGGACCTGACCCACGAGGGCCGGGAGCTGTCCGTGCCCGGTGACTTCCGCGAGGAGGTGAAGCGCTGGGGAGTGCCCGCGCTCACGAAGCTGCTGGATGCCCCGCCGCCGGAGCAGGTCCAGACCCGGCGGATGGTACGCGCCGTCGCGAAGCCGCCGCCCACCGAGACGACCCAATCCGACGCGCCCACGATTCCGACAGGCCGCTCGCGCAAGGCGCTCTACGGCGCGAGCGCGGTGGGAGGCCTGGCCGTGGCGGGAGCCAGTCTGTGGTTCCTGATGGACGCCCGCGCACCGGCGCCCGTCGCACCGCCGGTCGCGCAGAGGGTCGCGGTCGAAATGCCCGCGCCGAAGCCGGTCGCCGTCGAAGCGCCCGCCCCGAAGGTCGAGCCTCCCGCGCCGAGCCCCGTGGAGGAACCCGCGGAGATGGCGGCGGCTCCCGCTCCCGCGGAACACCTCGAGGAGCCAGAGCCCACGAGGCCCGCGCACTCCACCCGGAAGCCGTCCGCCCGGGCCGTCCGCGCCACCCAGCGCGTCCAGGCCGAGGAGCCGAAGCCGGTCCCCGTCATCGAGGAACCCGCACCGCCCACGGTCGTCGCGGCCAGCGCCGTCCAGGAACCGCCACCCGCCGTCGCGGAGAGTGCTCCCGCGCCCAAGAAGGGCGTCCTGGGGCTGCTCGACTCCAAGCGGCAGGAGGTGCAGCAGAAGGTCACCTCGCTCGTGAAGACGAAGCAGCAGCAGTTCTCCGGCCTGCTCCAGAGCAAGGACTACGACGCGGCCCTGGAAGCCGCCAATGACTGCGCGAAGAACAATCCAGGCGTGCCGGAATGTCACCTCATGCTCGGGGACGTCCACGCGAAGCTCAACCATCCGCGTGAGAGCACGCAGCACTACGAGACCTTCCTGAAGCTCGCCCCCACGGACCATCCGCGCAGGGCGCGCGTCATGGAGGTGCTGGGAAAGACCGGCGCCACGGATTGAGCGGTCAGCGATTTCCACTCGCTGACATCCAGAGCGGTCAGGCAGGCAGAAAGGCAGCCGTGATTCTGCCATCCCTGGAATCTGGGTTTAGAATGTGCGCCCCATGGCACTCCAAGCGGGCGACGTCTTCGGGCGGTATGAGCTGGTGTCCTGGCTGGGCCGGGGCGGCATGGCGGAGACGTGGCGTGCCCAACTCGTAGGCGACGCGGGCGTCACCAAACCCGTGCTCATCAAGAAGGTCCTGCCCGAGTACGCCAACGACGAAGCCTTCATCTCCATGTTCATCAGCGAGGCACGCATCTCCGCCACGCTGTCGCATGGCAATGTCGCGCAGGTCTACGATTTCGGCCGGGTGGACGGTGAGTATTTCCTGGCCATGGAGTTCGTGGATGGCCAGCCGCTGCATCGCGTCCTCAAGCGCGCGATGAAGAGCGAACTGGCCGCACTGCCCATTCCGGTCGCCGTCTTCATCGCGATGGAGATGTGCCGGGGGCTGCACTACGCGCACACGCGCACGGACAGCCGTGGCCAGCCATTGGGCATCGTCCACCGGGACATCTCTCCGGACAACGTGCTGCTGGGCTACGAGGGTCAGGTCAAGATCGTCGACTTCGGCATCGCGAAGGCGCAGCTCATCCGCGGATTCAAGACGGCGCCGGGCGTGGTGAAGGGCAAGTACCTCTTCTTCTCCCCGGAGCAGGCCCGTGGGGAAGACGTGGATGCGCGCACGGACGTCTGGGCCACCGGCGTCGTGCTGTATGAATTGCTCTGCGGCAAGCTGCCGGTGGAAGGGCCGCCGCACGTGGTGATGATGCGCGTGGCGCGCGGGGAGATTCCGGCACCGAGCGTGCTCCGGCCGGAGCTTCCGCAGGAATTGAATGACATCGTGATGAAGGCGCTGACGCCGGACCGGGAGCAGCGCTTCGAGTCCAGCCACGCGTTCGGGGATGCGCTGGCGGGGTTCCTGTATTCGAGCTTCCCGCGCTTCTCCTCCATGACCATCGCGCACCTGCTGCGCGTGTTGTTCCGGGGCGACCTGGCGCAGGAGGGCCGCGAGCTTTCCGTGCCGGGCTCCTTCCTGGAGGAATTGAAGGCCTGGCGCGAGCAGGCCGCGCCCGAGGAGCCGGTGACGCCGCCGCCCTCCACCGAGCGCCAGACCCGGCGCCTCCGGCCGGTCAGCACGCATGTCACGGAGACCACCCAGCCCCGCTCCATCATGGCGTCCCCTGGAGCCTCGCGCCCGCTGTTCTACGGGTTGAGCGCGGGAGGACTGCTGGCCGTGGGTGCGAGCCTGTGGCTGCTGCTGGATGCGCATTCGCAGGGGGCAACCGTGGGAGCCCCACCGCCCACGCCCATTCAGCGACCCACTGCCTTGCCTGCGACGAACCCTGGCCAGCTTGAAGACAAGAAGCCAGAGCAGGTGGAATCCCAAGCGACAGCACAGATTGCCGGCACCGACAAAACACCCTCCCTCTCCGAAAAAGACGCTGCCGCAGCACTTGAGCTGAAACGCTCCATCATGATTGCCGCCACGCAGGGCAGATTTCCAGACGCACTCGCCCTGGAAAGGCGCTGCTATGAATTACACCCCGACAGTCCAAACTGCCTGCTCGCATCGAAATTCATCAAATCAAGACTATCCTATACGATCCAGCCATCCACCTCTCCTTCAACCCAATCCCCTTCATCAAGAAACTCCGCCCGAGCGCCACTCCCAAAAGACATCAACGAAATAAGACAAGCCGTCAACACACTCAACAAGGAAGGGCGCACAGGAGATGCTCTGAAGGTGGCACAAGCCTGCGTGGACAGAGACCCCAGGGAGTACGAATGCCATCTCATGCTCGGTGTCCTCTACGCCAAGCGCGGGGATTCCCAGTTGAGCGAGCAGTCTTACGAAAGATTTCTCACACTCGCCCCTCAAGACCACCCCAAGAGAGCGCGCGTCATTGAAATCCTGAGTAATGCCTCCAGTCGCACATTGCCAACCAGTAGTTCCGCCTCCGAGTAAGCCGTATCTTCTTCAGCAGGAGCTCCAGGCGCCCAATGACACTCCAGGCAGGCGATAGAGGGCCATCTCAAAGAGAGACCGCGCCATCGAAATCCTGGGCAGGCAGTCACACCAATAATCCAATCTGACTGGACTGCGTTTGCCATCCATGACCGGCGACTGTTGAAATCCGCACCTGCTCTTCCCAGCCCTCATGGGAAGGCATCGCAGCCAGGCGTACGCTGACGTCACGCCCACCCCTCGGGCACTCTTCCAAAGGATCCCACCATGAAGAGAAAGCTGATCACCACCAGCGTGTTCCTGTTTGGCCTTGTCCTCGGAGGCGCCTCCGCCAGCGCGTCCAGCCCGTCCAAGGATGCGCCGGTGCCGAGCATCACGCCGGAGATGGCCGCGTGCGTCTACGCCTGTGAGAGCAACGGACAGAGCCACGAGGTTTGTTGGGCCTGCTGCGTGCGCAACATCTGCGCCGTGGACTGAGCCAGACACCCACCCGGCCCGCCACCTCGCGGGCCGGGGCAGTACCGTCATTCATTGCCATGACCCGGCGCATTCGCGCATAGGATGCCCGCCCCATGGCACTACAAGCGGGGGACGCCTTCGGGCGGTATGAGCTGGTGTCCTGGCTGGGCCAGGGCGGCATGGCGGAGACGTGGCGCGCCCAGCTGGTAGGCGATGCCGGCGTCACCAAGCCCGTCCTCATCAAGAAAGTCCTGCCGGAGTACACCAACGACGAGGCCTTCATCTCCATGTTCATCAGCGAGGCGCGCATCTCCGCCACGCTGTCCCATGGCAACGTCGCCCAAGTCTACGATTTCGGCCGCGCGGACGGCGGGTACTTCCTGGCCATGGAGTTCGTGGACGGCCAGCCGCTGCACCGCGTCCTCAAGCGCGCGATGAAGAGCGGCATGGCGGCCCTGCCCGTGCCCATCGCCGTCCTCATCGCGATGGAGATGTGCCGGGGCCTGCACTACGCACACACGCGCACGGACGACCGTGGACAGGCGCTGGGCATCGTCCACCGGGACATCTCTCCCGACAACGTGCTCGTCAGCTACGAGGGCCAGGTCAAGATCGTCGACTTCGGCATCGCGAAGGCGCAGCTCATCCGGGACCTCAAGACCGAACCCGGGGTGGTGAAGGGCAAGTACCTCTTCTTCTCTCCAGAGCAGGCGCGCGGAGAGGAAGTGGATGCGCGCACGGATGTCTGGTCCACCGGCGTCGTGCTGTATGAGCTGCTCTGCGGGCGGCTGCCCCTGGACGGGCCGCCCCAGGCCGTGATGATGCGCCTCGCGCGCGGCGAGTTCCCGCCGCTGAGTGAGTCACGCCCGGACCTGCCGGAAGCGCTCCAGCGCGTCATCCTCAAGGCCTTGCATCCGGAGCGCTCCCAGCGCTTCGAATCCAGTCATGCCTTCGCGGAGGCCCTCGCGGGGTTCCTGTACGCGAACCACCCGGGTGTGTCCTCGCTGAGCCTGGCGCACCTGCTGCGGATGCTGTTCCGTGAGGACCTGCTGTCGCACGGCCGCGAACTGTCCATCCCGGGGTCCTTTCAAGACGAGCTGGCGTCCTGGGGCGAGCAGCCTTCGGCACTCGCGAAGAAGCCCACGCGTCCCAGGCCGCTGCTCCACACCGGCAGAATCCCTCTCTCCGAAGCCGGTCTCGACGTGGTGGAGGAGGAGACTCCTGCCGCGCTGGCGCCCGCTGTGTCGAAGAAGTGGATGCTGGGCCTGGGCTCCACGGGGCTCGCCATCGGGGCCAGCTGCCTCTGGCTCCTCACCTCCCCCGAGGTGCCTTCCGAGCACCCCGGCGCCTCGCGTCCCATCGAGCCTCCGCCCGCCGCGATCGCCTCCCGTCCCGACGACGCACGGCCACCTCCCGCGGTCGCCGTCCCCATCTCTCCGCCCGCGACCCCGCTTCCGGAAGCCGCCTTGTCCCTGACCGACTATCAGGACCGCATCCAGGAGCGGATGCAGCAGGGAGGACTCCAGGAGGCCGTGGACCTGGCGCATCAATGCGAGACGCGGTTCCCCCGCGAAGGGGAATGCCAGCTCCTGCTGGGGGTGCTGTACGCGCGGCTCAATGACAGCCGCAGCAGCGTGACGCACTACCAGCGCTTCCTGGAGTACGCCCCTGGCACGCATCCCAGCCGCTCGAAGGTGGTGCAAATCCTGGACGACGCGCAGGCCCTCTCGTCGGCATCGGGCCGGATCGTGAAGCCGGAGACCTTCGCTGACATGATGGAGACCGGCCGCACGGCCTTCCGGGACGAGAAGTTCCCGGAGGCCGCCGCCGCGTACCGCAACGCGCTGGCCATGAAGCCGGGCTCGCTCGATACCAAGCTGGAGCTGGGCCTGACGCTCATCCAGCTCAAGCCCGGCACCCCGGCCGACCGCAAGCAGGCCGTGAAGCTGCTGGAGGACGTCACGCGGAACAATCCCAGCACCCGGCGGGCCTGGCTGGGATTGGAGACCGCCTACACCCTGACCGGCAACAAGGCCAAGGCCAAGCGCGCCCACGACCGGTACATGCTGATGTCCCCCAGGAACATGGCGAACCCCGCGAGAGCGCGGGAGCTGATCAAGAACCTCGGCCGCTAATCCGCACCGGGCTGGAACCCCAGCCCCTGCGCCACCTCCACCTCCGTCAGCTCGCGGAAGGCCCCTTCCGCCACGTCCAGCACCACCCGCCCCACCGCTTCACGGTGCAGCGTGAGCACCGGGTGCCCCACCGCCGCGAGCATCCGCTTCACCTGGTGGTGCCTCCCTTCCGTGAGCGTGAGCGCCACCACGTCAGGCGCCCGGAGCACGGCCTCCGCCGGACGCGTGGGGCCGTCTTCCAGCGTCAATCCCTCTCGCAGCCGCGCCAGCGCCGCCTCCGTGGGCTGTCCCTCCACGCGCGCCACGTACCGCTTGGGCAGGTGCGTCTCCGGCGCTGTCGCGTGCCGCACCAGCCGTTCGTCGTTGGTGAAGAGCAAGAGCCCGGTGGTGTCCCGGTCCAACCGGCCCACCGCGTACCACTCGAAGCCCTGAAGCTCCGGTGGCAACACCGCTCGCAGCCGTTCGAAGACGGTGCCCACGCCCTCGGGATCCGAGCCGTGCACCACCGGCCCCGCGGGCTTGTGGAACATCAACACGCGCACCTGACGTGACAGCGCGTGCTCCACGCCGTCCACGCGCACCCGCGTCCCCTCCCCGACCGGCGAGAACGGCTCGCGCTCCACCCGGCCGTCCACCTCCACGCGGCCGTCACGAATGGCCTGCTCGGCTTCGACCCGGGGCATCACGCCCGCCCGGCCCAGGGCTCGCGCCAGCCAGTCCGCGCCCGGGCCCGCCGGAGTCTCCGGTCCCCTGCGCCTCGCCGCCTCCAGCCATCGCGGCGTCCGTTGCTTGCGCGCCATGCGTCCTCCCGTGTTGCACCCGCTGTATCAGATGCGTCACGCCAGGGATTCCCCGAGCACCGCGCACATTGGAGCGAGCAGGAGGGCTTCCGGGGCGGCGCCACGCCGTTTGACTCGCCCCGGCGGCTCTGCGCATGTGCGCGCCCGCCGTGTCAACGCGCCCCCCCGACTGTCTCTTATACCCATCTGACGCTGCCGACGATAAGGCCCC
>NZ_RAVW01000032.1 GCF_003611585.1 Corallococcus exercitus
CCCCTGCCCCTGAGCGAGCCAGGCGTCAGCCTCCTCTGCCGTCGAGAACGACTGGGCCACGAGCACGGACTCCGTGGCGGGAATGAAGAACCTTCGGAAGTACTCACGGTAGTCGTCCAGCTTCCCGTTCTCGCGGACGTAGAGCAGCGCCACTGCGGCGACTCGCAAGGCTTCGTCCTCGGGCGTTCCATCCTGGAACCGCTCGCCAATCGTCCCAAGGACGCCCATCACTGCATCCACGTCGAAGTTTGAACTGTAGGCCATGGGGCTTCCTGCAGAGCGAGAGGCGCCAGGATCAAAACTCCAAACGTACAAGTCAGTCAGCGAAATGAATCGACGATGTAGGCAGCAGCAACGGAGCCGTCGAGAATCGCCATTCCGGGCTTTGACTCAGGCAACTTCCGCATCTGATCCCGGCTGAGTCGCGCCACGGCGCAGATGGGAACCTTGTCGCCGTCTGGCGGGTGGGCCTCGTACCAGCGAATGACGACCTGCGGCCCGCTCGTCCAGACTCGCCCATATAAGCGTGTCGTCGACTCAAGGGTGCCCATGTCGTCCTTGAGGACGCTCTCAATGGGTCCGTCGTAGAGCGAGATGCGGCGTGCGTCGATCTGGTTCGCATCGAGATCCGCCAGCGCGGCATCTCCAACGCGCAGCCTCAGGTACCGCATGACTTCGAGCGCCTTCGCCGGGCACTCCTGTGGTCCTGGGGTGCCGTCGGGACGTAGAGCCACACCGCCAGCCGTAGTGCAGCCGGAAGGGGCGCCAAGCAGGAGAACGGAGCCGAGCAACAGGGCCTTGGGCATGCGCATGAGCGCCACTTCTACTGCCGAAGCAGGGTGTGATCCATCGCGACGAGCACCTGGAGGAGTCCATCGTCCCGGAATATCTGGAGCGCAAGATCGGCCAACTGCCCACCCTTGTCCTCAAAAGCGCTCTTGTCGACAACGACAGCGATCCTTCCCGACTGCCCCGAAACGAGCACGGAGCGTTCCAGGCGAAGCGCGAACGGGCGAGCGGTGTCGCTGGAGAAGTCGCGAGTGAGATAGGCCCCGTCGAACCTCCAGGGCTGGCCGTAGTAGGTGTTCGTCAGGTGAATCACGGCCGCTGCCTTTTCTGGCCCTGAGAAGACTTCAACGACCATGTCCATGTCTTCGTTCTTCGAGCGCCAGAACTTCGCACGCCGAAACGGCGTCTTCTTTACCTGTCCATTCGCGAGAAGCGTCGCATAGGCGTGGTCAACTGAGTTCTCTTCCTTCTTGAAGCGCTCATTCTCCTCACTCAGCTTGCGCTCGCGACCGAGCGAGTCATAAAGCGATGAGAGGACCGCATTGTAACTGTCGGGGTCCTTGAACACGTTGACCTGATAGTCGATCCAGCCCCAGCTCTCCTGGCTCTTGGTTTTCACGAGGAACGTGAACTCCGTTCCATCAACGAGTGTCACCAGCAGGGGTAATGCTTCGCCGCTATCGAGTTCACGCAGCGGCTCGAGGATGACCTTCTTGCCGCCGATCAGCGGCGCCTCGAAGCGACCTTCCCACCCCAGGAACTTCGTCCGGGTCGGATCAACTTCCGCCTCGAATCGAAGCGCTGTCACCACCTGCCAGGAGACATAGATGGATGACGCCTCCTGGGCTGGATGGGCTGAGACCTTGAGCGTCCGAATTGTGAGCTTGTCTGACACGTCCCTCGCCAGGGACGGCGAAGCGAGTAGGACGAGCAGGAGGCCATACCTGAGAAGAGGGAGGGCGCGCATGGAAGTACCAACCTACCAGGGCAGGTACAGTTCATCCAACCCTCGTCTCAGGACAAGGCCTGCTCAGTACGTCCAGGGGAAGCGCTTGAAGTCGCGCTTGCGCTTCTGGACGAACGCGTCGCGGCCTTCCTGGGCCTCTTCCGTGCCGTAACCCAGACGCGTGGCCTCTCCCGCGAAGAGCTGCTGGCCCACGAGGCCGTCGTCCGGGAGGTTGAAGGCATACTTCAGCATCTTGATGGCCGTGGGGCTCTTGGTGTTGATCTCCGCCGCCCACTCCAGCGCCACCTTCTCCAGGTCCTTGTGCGGCACCGACTTGTTGATGGCGTTCATCTGGAACGCCTCGTCCGCCGTGTAGGCCTGGCCCAGGAAGAAGATCTCCCGCGCCCGCTTCTGCCCCACCTGCCGCGCCAGCAGCGCGCTGCCGTAGCCCGCGTCGTAGCTGGCCACGTCCGCGTCCGTCTGCTTGAACATGCCGTGTTCCTTGCTCGCGATGGTCAGGTCACACACGACGTGCAGGCTGTGCCCGCCACCCGCCGTCCAGCCCGGCACCACCGCCATCACCACCTTCGGCATGAAGCGGATCTGCCGCTGCACCTCCAGGATGTGCAACCGCCCCAGCCGCGCCGGGTCCGCCGCGTC
Organism: Corallococcus exercitus; assembly: GCF_003611585.1. Classification (GTDB taxonomy): domain Bacteria; phylum Myxococcota; class Myxococcia; order Myxococcales; family Myxococcaceae; genus Corallococcus; species Corallococcus exercitus. The sequence continues at coordinate 2,396 of NZ_RAVW01000032.1, forward strand.
CTCGCCGGGCTCGTACTTGTAGCCATCCTTGCCCCGGATGCGCTGGTCGCCACCCGAGCAGAACGCCCACCCGCCGTCCTTCGGCGACGGCCCGTTGCCCGTGAGCAGCACCACGCCCACGTCCGTCATGAAGCGCGTGGCCTCCAGCGCCCGGGCCAGCTCGTCCACCGTCTTCGGACGGAACGCGTTGCGCACCTCCGGCCGGTTGAACGCGATGCGCACCGTGCCCTGATCCACCGCGCGGTGGAACGTGATGTCCTTGAACTTGTGGCCTTCCACCGGCTGCCAGCGGGACGCGTCGAAGAGCTCCGAGACCATGCGCTGTCTTGCTCCAAAATGAGAGGAGTGAACGGCCCGGAACCCTAGCGGTTTCCGCTCGGGGACGCCCGCGCTACCGTGCGCGCCATGCCCACGAGCCTGCTCGTCGTCCATGTCCACGTGCACGTGCTGCCCCAGCACGTCGACGCCTTCCTCCAGGCCACCCTCGCCAACGCCCGCGAGAGCGTGAAGGAGCCCGGCATCGCCCGCTTCGACGTCTGCCAGGACAACGAAGACCCCACCCGCTTCGTCCTCGTGGAGGCCTACCGCTCCCCGGACGCTCCCGCCGCGCACAAGGAGACCGCCCACTACCTCACGTGGCGTGACACCGTCACCCCCATGATGGCCGAGCCGCGTGTCCCCCGCCGCTACACCAACCGCTTCCCCGACGACGCGGCCTGGTGACATGACGTCCGCCCCCTTCGAGTTCGCCACCGCCACCCGCGTCCTCTTCGGCCCGGGCCGCGTCCAGGAAGTCCCCGACCTCGTGCGGGGCCTCGGCGGCCGGAAGGTCCTGCTCGTCACCGGGACGAACCCCGCCCGCGCGGAGCCCGTCCGCGCGGGGCTCGAACGGCTGGGCATCCCTTCCGCCTCCTTCCGCGTCGCGGGCGAGCCCACCGTCGACCTCGCGCGCGAAGGCACCGCCGCCGCCGTGGACTCAGGCTGTGACGCGGTGGTCGCCATCGGCGGAGGCAGCGCGCTCGACGCGGGCAAGGCCATCGCCGCGCTCGCCGCGAATGGAGGCGACCCGCTGGACTACCTGGAGGTCATCGGCCGCGGCCAGGCCCTGACGAAGCCGTCACTGCCGTTCGTGGCCGTGCCCACCACGGCGGGCACCGGCTCGGAGGTGACGCGCAACGCGGTGCTGGGCTCGAAGGAGGCCGGCGTGAAGGCCAGCCTGCGCAGCCCGATGATGCTCCCCCGCGTGGCCCTGGTGGATCCGGACCTGCTGGAGCACGCGCCCGCGGCCGTGCTCGCGGCGGGCGGCCTGGACGCGCTGTCGCAGCTCATCGAACCGTTCCTGTCCATCCGCGCCCAGCCGCTCACGGACGCGCTCGCGAAGGAAGGCATGCAGCGCTCGGCCCGCTCCCTGCGCAAGGCGGTACTGCACGGCCCAGGGCCCGCGGAGCGCGAGGACCTGGCCCTCGCCAGCCTCTTCGGCGGCCTGTGCCTCGCCAACGCGGGCCTGGGCGCGGTGCATGGCTTCGCGGCGCCGCTGGGCGGGATGCTCGGCGCGGCCCATGGCGCGCTGTGCGCCGCGCTGCTCGGGGCCACCCTGGAGGTGAACCTGGAGGCCCTGCGCTCCCGCGCTCCGGACCACCCCGCCCTGCCCCGCTTCCGGGAGCTGGCGGTGCTGCTCACCGGCCAGTCCAACGCCCGCGCCGAGGACGGCATCGCCTGGGTGAAGGACCTGGTCCACGCCGTGCGCATCCAGGGCCTGCGCGACATGGGCCTCACGGACGCGGCGGTGCCCGGCCTCGTCGTCAAGGCCCGCGCCGCCAGCAGCATGAAGGGCAATCCGCTCCCGCTCACCGACGCGGAGTTGACGACGCTCGTCGAACGGTCGATGTGAGGACCCGCCCATGAAACCCGCCGCCCTTGTCCCCGTGGTGCTCGAACGCCTGCGCGAGAAGTACCCCGACGCGAAGTACGAGCTGAACTGGAACACGCCCTACCAGCTGCTGGTGGCCACCATCCTGGCCGCGCAGTGCACCGACGAGCGCGTCAACCGCGTCACCGCCGAGCTGTGGAAGAAGTACGACGGCCCCCAGGCCCTCGCGGACGCGGACACCGCGCAGCTGGAGGAGGACCTCAAGCCCACCGGATTCTTCAAGCAGAAGACCAAGACGGTGCAGGCCATGAGCCGCGCGCTGCTGGACGCCCACCAGGGCGAGGTGCCGCCGCGCATGGAGGACCTGGTGGAGCTGCCCGGCGTGGCGCGCAAGACGGCCAACGTCGTGCTCAACACCGCCTTCCAGCAGGCCTCCGGCGTCATCGTGGACACGCACGTGGCCCGCGTCAGCCAGCGCCTGGGCCTGACGAAGCAGGAGAAGCCGGAGGCCATCGAGACGGACCTGATGAAGCTGGTGCCCAAGGACGACTGGACCTTCTTCGGCCCCGCCGTGGTGCTGCACGGCCGCTACACCTGCGTGGCCAAGAAGCCCAGGTGCTCGGAGTGCCTGCTCAACGACGTGTGCCCGAAGATTGGCGTGACCTGAGCCGTCACAGGTGCGCGAGCACCGCCAGCGTCAGCACCCAGTCCAGTCCGGCTTCGAGGAAGTAGTACGTGGAGCCGTCCAGCGACGTGCCAAACCCGGTACCGAGGTGGCCCAGGGGGCCCGCGAAGAACTTCATGCCCACCTCGGCCCCCAGGTTGATGGGGTTGCGCCGCGAGCGCTCCGCATCCAGGTACGGGCCCACAAGCGCACGGCCATAGGGCGCGAACCAGTTCGTCACGAAGTGCTGGTAGCCCACGGTGGCGTTCAGCGAGACCCGATTCGCGTCCAGGCCCATGTTGGCGCCCAGCGTCAGCCGCCGCGCCTTGAGCCCCATGGGCTGCACGTTCACGTCCAGCGCCAGGCCCAACCCGCCGTCGAACGGGACGCGCCACCCGAACGCGAACTCCGTCGTCGACTTGTCGATGGCCAGCGCCTCGTAGCGGAAGCGCGCCGCGCCCGCTGCGTCCCCGCGGGAGTCCTGGAGGTCCGCGAGCGCCAGCGCGGCCTCCTCCGAATCCTCGTCGTACACCTTGCGCAGCGGCGGCTCCGCGCCGTCCAGGTCCCCCCGGGCCAGCCGCTCCTTGCCCTGCGTCAGGCATGCGGACGTGGAGCCCATCGCGCACGCGAGCCCGAAGGCCCGGTCCGCCTCCTCCGTGCGGCCATCCACCTGGAGCTGCTTCGCCCAGGTCTCGCAGGCCCAGGCGCTCCCGCCGTCGCACTTCTCCTCCAGCGTGGGGACGCGCGTCACCTCCTGCGTCGTCGCGCACGCCGCCGTCAGCAGGCACGGCAAAAGGCACAGCCACCGGACGAAGGACACAGGGAGACCACGGAGGGCTGGGGCCGCAACCATGGTCCACATTCAAACACACCGCCGGGACAGCGGCGCGTCTGGCACGGTGCGTCTTTCAGTGTTCTTCCAGCGGCCCTTCCCCGTCGTGGATGACGCCCGGGTTGCGGCCGATGTCCGGTCCATCGCCGCTGCGCTCGTCGGCCTTCTGTTCCTCGGAGGCCGTGTTCCCGGAGCCGCCCACGCCTTCCCGGAAACCGCTGGCGGCCTCGCGGCTGGACTCGCGGACGCTGTCCGCGGCCTTGCTGGCGCCATGCTGGACGTCCTTGGCGGCCTCGCCTACCTCCTGGCCGACCTGCCGGGCGTTCTCGTTGACGGCCTGTTGCTGACGCTCGTTACAGCCCGCCGTGAAGCTCACCGTTCCAATCACACCCAGCACGACGAGCCCGTTGAAGTGGCGTGTCCACATGGTCGTCTCCCCGAGGGTCCCGGCCCTCTGGGGTGAAACGTAGGCACGCCTGCTCCCCGACAAAGTCCCGGGTTTCTTCCCGGAAGGCTCCGGGGCGCCGCTTGCCTGTCAGCCCCCGGCCGCCTGCGCCTGGACGGGGATGTCCTGCCACGGCTTCGTGGGGTGCTGGGCACGGAAGGCCTCGATGCGCGCGCCCACCTCCCAGCTCGTGTTCGTGTCCCGCTGTCGGAGTCAGCCTGAGGTTCGTTCGCCTCGTGCTCGGCGTCACCGGCTGACTCCACCACTCCGCATCAGGATGTCGTCCCTGGCGACATAACCCGGACGCATCCACCACGGCGTCAGTTCCCCTGGGACTCCGGCGACGCGTCGTCCGAAGCAGGCGGCTCCTGCTTGAACTCCTCTTCGGGGTCGTAGGCATCACTCGAGTCCATCCCCGTGATGTCCTCGGCGTCCGCCCCGGACTCGACCTCCACCTCTTCCACCGGCGCCCGGATGGACGCGGGCTTCATGAACTCGGAGCCGACGTTGTCCGCGTCCGCTTCGTCCGCGCAGCCGAAGGGGCTGGTGAAGAGGCGCATCACCGTCACCCGGTTCCAGTTCTGGTCGTTGTCGAAGACGATGGCCTCCGTGAGCGTCTCCGAAGCCCCCGGGGCCAGGCTGAAGTCTCCCTCCGGCGACTCCTCCAGGTGGTGGAGGTCCTCCTGCTGCTGCCCCACATATGCCCGCAGGCACCCCGAGCCCGACGACCGGTGGTCACTCACGTTCTTCACCGTGTACTTGAGGAAGTAGTCGGCGGACCGCCCGGCCTGGCGCATCTCGACGTTGGACACCTCGAAGTCCGTCGCCGCCGAGGCCCGCGGCCTCTGCGGCGGGGCCGTGTCCGCGGGCGCGGGCTGGCCGGTGGGCAGCAGGCGCAGCAGCTCGCTGGTCGCGAGGGGCGCTCCGTTCGAACAGCCGTATTCGGCGGTCGTATAGAGCATCACGGTCCGGGCCTGCTTCCAGGACGCGTCGCCCAGGCTCACCGTGTCCTCGAACGTGTCCGTCGTCCCGCCCTTCACGGTGATGCCGCCCATCCGCTTCGCTTCGATGACCATGCCCTGGTCGTCGTGCAGCGACAGGCACGCCTCCCCACGCCCCTGCGCCGTCCCCGGATTGGTCAGCGTGTAGGTCACCGCCACGCGGCTGCCCTGGACATTGAGCGTCACGTCCGAGAAGCGCAGCGGCTTCACCACCTTCGCCACCACCCCCGCGTCAGGACTCCCCGCGTCGGCCAGGGCCACGACGCCCGCGTCCACGGGGGCGCTCGCCTGGGGCTGTTCCTTCTTGCACCCCGTCCCCCACACCGACAGGCATCCCAGCAGGAGCGCGCCGAGCACGGACCCACGCCGCTGATTACTCCGCATCATGAAGCCCCCTCCACTGCACGATTTCCGTCGGGTTTCATATGGGACACCGCCACGGCGCGGCAAGACGGCCCCACTTCGCGCGTGCTTGACGCGGCAGGTCCGGAGCGCTCGGATGCGCGGCACCTATGCCCACTCCCAAGCTGCTCACCCGCGCGGAAGCCACCGACTACCAGGAAACGTCCCGCAGCGCCGACGTGGTCGCCTTCGTCGACGCGCTCTGTGCCCAGACGAAGCTCGCGAAGCGCGTGGACTTCGGCCAGAGCGGTGAAGGCCAGCCGCTCATGGCGCTCATCCTCAGCGACCGCAACTGCTTCACGCCGGAGCTGGCGAAGAAGCAGAAGAAGCTCATCGTGATGGTGGAGGCCAACATCCACGCCGGCGAGGTGGAGGGCAAGGAGACCCTCCAGGCGCTCGCGCGCGACCTCACGCTCACGTCCCTGGGCAAGAAGCTGCTCGACAGGCTGTGCCTTGTCTTCGTCCCCAACTTCAACCCGGACGGCAACGACCGCATCAGCAAGGGCAACCGCGCGCTGGACCTGAAGAATCTGGAGGGCCAGGTGAACCCGCCCGGCGGCGTGGGCATGCGCTACACGGGCGAGGGCTGGAACCTCAACCGCGACAACATGAAGCAGGAGGCACCGGAGACGCGCGCCCTGGCGAAGCTCTACCAGACGTGGTGGCCGCACCTCTTCGTGGACTGCCACACCACCGACGGCAGCATCCACGGGTTCGACCTCACCTTCGACATCCCGCACGGCAACGCGAACCTCCTGCACACCTCGCGCGCCTTCAACCGCGAGCTGGCCGAGCGCGTGTCCGCCGCGGTGAAGAAGAAGCACGGCTTCGACAGCTTCTGGTACGGCAACTTCCGCAAGGAGGGTGACCCGCGCTCCGGCTGGCACACCTACCCCGCCCTGCCCCGCTTCGGCAGCCACTACCGCGGCCTGCTGGGCCGGCTGGACGTGCTCCTGGAGACGTACAGCTACATCGACTTCCCGCGCCGCTGCGCCGTCATCCGCGCGTGGGTGCTGGAGCTCATCCGCGACGCGGCCCGCTACGCCAAGGGCTACCGCGCCGCCACCGAGTTCGAGGAGGCCGCCATCATCGCGCGCGGTCAGAACCCGAACGTGCAGGAGCTCGTCGGCATCAACTACGGCGTCGCGCAGCGCAACGCGGAAGGCGCGCTGGTGTTCGACTACCCGGCCTACGTCCAGGACGGCGACACCGCCACCATCCTGTCCTTCGACGAGGCGAGCATCGAGGCCCGGCGCTACCCGGGCAAGCGCAAGAAGGTCTACAAGACGCCGCACCACCGCACCTTCGTGCCCACGCAGTCGGTGAGCACGCCGGCCGGGTACCTGGTGCCCGCGTCGCTGGCCTCGCGCCTGGACGGCCACGGCATCCAGTACGAGAAGCTGGCCAAGGCGCAGCGCTTCCAGGTGGACAGCTACCGCATCGCGCGCCGCGAGGAGACCTTCAGCCCGGACGTCGCCGCCAACGTGCCGCCACCGGGCCAGGACGAGGTGCCGCTCAGCCAGAAGCCCAAGCCGGTGCGCTTCGAGACCATCCTCACCGTGGCCCCCGAGCGCTCCGAGCAGGAGTTCCCCGCCGGCACGCTCCTGGTCTCCACCGGCCAGCGCACGGGCACGCTCATCACCTACCTGCTGGAGCCGCACTCGGACGACGGCTTCTGCCGCTGGCAGTTCCTGGACGACAGCCTGAAGGTGGGCGAGCTGTACCCCATCCACCGGGTGGTGGAGTCCACGCGCGCACCCCAGAAGGTGGAGTAGGCGTCCTGGGGTCGGCAGCCGATTGCCCCCGGGTCTGTCATGCCCGGGGGCATTGGCTCTAGACTGGCATCCGCTGGACCCGCGGAGATGGTGCGGGGGCACGCGGGAGGCCCCGGATGACTGGCATGCGGCAACCGTCCTGGGGCACACGCCTTCCGGGGCGCGAAGGCGTGACGCGCGTGGGAGGCCTGCTGGCCCTGGCGCTGTGCATGGCCCTGGGCTTCGTCGCCGTGCGCGCGTGGAAGCAGCGCGGCACCGGGCCGGAGACCCCGGCGCTGTGGCTTTCGGACGCGTCCCACCGTCCCCTGGAGGTGCGGCTGAGCCTCCCCGCCGCGGACGTGTACCGCCCCTATGCGCCGCCCCGGGGCGAGGACGCGCTGGCCCCGCCGGTGCCCCTGGGCGCCCTGTCCCGCCTGGAGGAGCTCGGGGATGCGCACGGCGTGGGCGTCAGCTACCTCTTGCATGGCGACACGGAGCAGGCGCTCGCGTACCTGACGCGCACGTCGCCGTCGTTGGACCGGGACAGCGACCTGGCCGCCGTCGCCATCCTGCGCGGCCGCGCCGACGAGGCCCTGTCGTTGCTGGACGCCACGCTCGAGGCCATGCCCGAGCACCCGCAGGCGCGCTGGAACCAGGCCGTGATGGCGCGCGAGCTGGGGCTGACGCTCCTCGCGGCCACGGCGTTCGAGTCGGTGGCCGCGAAGGGCGAGCCCGGCTGGAGTGAAGAGGCGCGCGAGCAGGCGCGGACGTTGCGTGCCCGGTTCCAGGCGCGGGCGGATGCATGGAAGGCCACGCGCGAGGCGTTTCTCGCCCGGCTGCGCTCGCCCCAGGCGCCGCTGCCGGTGGAGGGAGCGGCCCGCTTCCCGGGCATGGCGCGCGAGTCCTTCTACGAGCTGCTGGCGACGGCGGAGGACGCCGCGCGGGTGCAGGAGCTGCTGCCGCTGGCGCAGGTGCTGGACCATGCGGCCGGAGGCACCGTGCTGGAGGACACCGTGCGGCGGGTGGCGGGGCTGGACTTCGCGCGCCGGGCACCGCTCGCGCGGGAGTACGCGAAGCTGGTGCAGGACGCGCATCCCAGTCCGGCGAACCTGATTGAACGGCTGCGCCAGGAGCCCGCGGCGAAGGATGTGCTGCTGGGCGCGCTCCTGCGCACGCCGGGCGTGGCGCGCACGCAGGAAGAGCTGCGCGCCCTGACGGTGGGAGAGACGGATCCGTGGGTCCTCTCGCGCGTGGCGCAGGAGGAAGCGCGGCTGGACGACCTGTCGGGACAAGGGCCCCAGGCCGGGGACCGGCTGCGGGAGATGCTGAAGGAGTGCCGCGCGCGCAAGCTGCCCCTGCGCTGCGTGGACGTGCTCCTGCGGTTGAGCAGCCGCGCGACCGCGTCGAACCGGCTGATGGAGGCGGAGGAGTCCGCGAGCACCGCGTGGCAGGAAGCCGCCGCGCTGGGTGAATGGGACCGCGAGGGCGCGGCGCTGGTGATGCTGGCCAACGCGACGCGCTTCCAGGTGCGGGTGGCGCTCTCGCGCGCCTACCTCATCGAGTCCCTGGCCCGGCAGCCCGATGACTGCAAGACGCGCACTCAGGCGCACCTCAACCTGGCCTCGTTGGCGCTGATGCGCTTCCGCCCGCAGGAGGCGCGGCAGGAGCTGGAGGAGTCGCTGGCGTGCGGTCAGACGCCCGGGCTCCAGGGGGCGTGGATCCTCGCGGACCTGGCGCGCCTGGCGCCCCGGCCGTCCGACGCGGCACGCCTGAACGCGGAGCTCAACCGGGTGTCGCCGCTGCGGGAGAACGCGGGGCGGCGCGTCCTGGCCACCCTCATCCGGGGACGGTTCGAGGTGGACCGCGACTGGCGCGAGGGCCAGCGGGTGCTCCGGCAGACCATCGCGGAGGCGGAGCCGCTCTTGCGCGTGAACGCGGATGCGCGCGACGCGAGGGCGGTGGCCTTCCAGACGCTGGCGGTGAGCGCGGGCCACGCCGGGGCCTTCCGGGAAGCGATGGAAGTGGTGGCGGAGAGCCTCCAGGTGCCCGTGCCGGAGGGCTGCGTGCTGGCGGCGGCGGTGGAGGCCGAGCGCACGGTGACGGTGGTGCGCGGGCCGAAGGGCCAGGTGCAGGGGCGCTATGACGCCTCGCGCACCATGCCCCTGCGCGATGACCTGACGGGGCTGGTGCCCGGTGAACTGGTGGACCTGCTGCGCGACTGCCCCCGTGTGGCGGTGCTGGCCGCGCCGCCCCTGGACAGCCGCGCGGGCATCCTGCCGGCGGACCTGGCCTGGAGCTACCGCGTCGGCACGGGCGTGCCCGCGGCCTCCCCCGCGAAGCCCCCGCTGCACGTCGTCGTCTCGGACGTGGAGCCGCCGATGACGCTGAGGCTGGCGCGGCTGCCCTCCGCGACGGACGTGGACCTGGCGGGAGCGCAGCGGCTCCTGCGGCTCAAGGGCGCGCAGGCCACGCCCGAGCGCGTGCTGGAGGCGATGGAGCAGGCCACGGACATCGACATCCACGCGCACGGCGTGGTGGACCGCGCGCTGTCGGACGCCACGGTCATCGCGCTGTCGCCGCAGCAGGACGGTCACTACGCGCTGACCGCGGAGGAGCTGCGCCGCCGCCACCTGCAGGGCGCGCCGCTGGTGGTGCTGGGCGCCTGCAGCGCGGCCCGCCTCGCGCCCATCCTGCATGAGACGTCATCGCTGCCGCAGGCGTTCGTCGCGTCGGGAGCCCGGGCGGTCTTCGCCGCCACGGCGGAGATTCCCAACGACGCGGGCGCCTTCTTCCGCGCGGTGCGCGAGCGCATCCAGTCCGGAGAGGAGCCCTCCCAGGCCCTGCGGGCCGAGCGCCTCGACTGGCACCAGAAGCAGCCCGGCATGCGCTGGATGGACAAGGTCCTGCTGTACCAGTAGCGCCGGGCGCGGCTCAGTCCCTCGGAGGCAGCGGCGACGGCTGGGGCTCCGCGTCGATGTCCCACGTCACGTTGGGTTCAGGCAGCGCGAAGGCCTCGAACGAGACGGCGACGCCGCCGGCTGGCGCACGGAAGCCGTACCACCACCCCACCGGCAGCAGCACCCATTCCCCGGGCGACAGCGTCACCTCCAGGTGCAACGGTGCCTCGTCGACCCCGGGCTCGGACGACGCCGTGATCACGCGCCGCAGCTCGAACGCCGGGACGAGCTGGAGCCGCCGCTCCCCATGCACCTGCGCCAGCAGCACGTTGCGCCGCGCCGCGCGCAGGGGGACCTCCGCCCCGGGCGGCTCCCACCACAGGCGGGGCTCGCACGCGCGAACGTCCTCCGCCGTGAAGCCCCGGAGCGGCGTCAGGCCCCGGGTCAGGGACTCCAGCCGGGGGTCCTCGAACAACGGCACGCAGCTCGCGTGTCTCGCCTCGCGCTCGCCCAGCAGCGCGGCGACGTTCTCGGGGCTCCAGGCGTGCGGCTCCAGGGACGTGCTCCAGCCCTCCCGCAGCACCACGGGCAGGTTGTCGAAGTAGTAGCGCTCGAAGAACGCGGCGGGCGTCAGCGCGTCATGCCGGTCCACTCGCGGAGGCCCTTCCGTCTGCTGGAACAGCTCCGAGTACACGTCCAGCAGCCCCTCCAGCTTGCGCTGCATGCCCACCGCGCGCAGCGCTCCCGCGACGAAGGGCTCCTGCTGCTCCAACTCCACCGCCCGCCGCGCCTGCTCCGCCGTCACGCCCGCCTTCTCCAGCGACGCCACCAGCTCCTTCGGCGGCGCACCGCGCACCAGGTTCTCCACCAGCCACCGCCGCCACTCGGGCGTCAGCGGCGAGGTCCCCGCCTCCACTTCTCGCGAAGCTCTCATCGGTGATCCTCCGAAGGCGTGGCTCCCAGCCAGCCCTCCCGCCAGCAGGTGTTCATCCCAGGGGTCTGCTCGAAGCTCACGAACGTCACCGACAGGCTCGGGTCCAACGCCCGCAGCGCATGCCACCACCCCACCGGGATGAAGAGCGTGTCCCCCGGCCCCACCTCCACCATGTGCAACGCCACCCGGGCGAAGTCCGGGAAGCGCTCCAGGTCCGGCGCCAGCACGTCCACCGCGCTGTAGAAGCCGCGCACGTTGGACATCCACGGCGTCTCCCACGACGGGGCCAGCCACACCTGCTTCCGCCCCCACACCTGACAGAACAGGACGTTGAGGTGATCATGGTGCAGGTTGGACAGCGTCCCCGCCGGCCCCAGCCACAGGTGCACGCGGTCGGGCTCGCGCAGGTCCGGGTGGATGTAACCCTCCGGTGCGCGCAGGTCTTCCAGCAGCGGCCGGAACGCATCGCGCAAGAGCAGGCTGTTCCGAGCCACCAGATACATGTCGTTCGCCGGCGCACCCTCGAACCGCGCCAGCAGCTCCCGCAGCGGCACGTCCCGGCGCAGGCGGTCCGCGTGGAGGTCCGGCAGCGCCTGGGCATCGCGCCCCGCCATCACCTCCACCGTCTCGTCACCGAAATGCTCGGCCATCCACGCGGGCGTCCACCGCGTCCGCGCCGGCCAGTCCTCCATCAGCCCTTCAATCACAACCGGCCGGTTGCGCCGGTAATACTCATTGAAGAATTCCGCTGGAGCCAGCCGCGACCGCCGCTCCACGCGCGGCGCTGGCAATGCCTGTCGTCTCAACACCGAGCGCGTCTCAAGCAACGATTCAAGCAATCCCAGACGTCCCGTGAACTCACGAGCCCGCGCAACGCCGGGGTGTGTCTCCGCGGCCCGAATCGTTTCCCAGACAACCTCCGAGGCCACTCCCGCCGCTTCCAACCGGGCCGCGAGGCTCGCGGAGGGCACCCCACGCACAAGGTTATTCGCGAGCCACGTTCTCCATACAGGGGGGAAGGAAGACGTCATCGCCGGCCCCCTTGAGTCGGGCTGAACCATTTGGGTCGTCCACATCCACCACGAGCGGACTCCATGACACCTCCCGAGAACTCATACAAAATCGTCCCGAACCCCAACCCCCCGGTTGCCCCCGAGCAGGAGGACCTCCGCCGGAAGCGAGCCCCTGAAGTCCCCGCGCCCACGCCGCCGCCTTCCACGCCGCCCCTTCCTCAAACGCCGAAGGGCGAAAACCTCAACGGCTGACGCAAGCCATTGAAGCGGAAAAAGGCACACCTCAACCGAAGGTGTGCCACCGCGCGTTTCCGCCTGGGACATCCAGCGACTGGAACGTCAGCGACACGCTCACGTCCAGCGCGTACACCTGGTGCCACCAGCCCACGGGGATGAAGAGCATCTCCCCGGGGCCCACCACCACCTCGTGCACGTGCGCGGCGGCGAAGTCCGGGAAGCGCTCCAGGTCCGGCGCCGCGGCGTCCACGGCGCTCCACACGTGCTCGCGGTTGTACAGGCGGGGCGTCTCGAAGGACGGCACCAACCAGAAGCGCTTGCGCCCGTGGACCTGGCAGAACAGCACCGAGTCCACGTCATGGTGCAGCGCCGTGCGCGTCCCCGCCGGGCCCACCCACAGCTTGATGCCCCCGTGCTGCCGCTTCGGGTACACGAAGCCCGGGGCCGGCCGCAGGTCCTCCAGGAGCCCCCGCAGCTCCGGCCGCTCCAGCGCGAAGTTGCGAGCGGTGAGGTACAGGTCGTTGCTGGGCCCGCCGTGCTCCAGCCGGTGGAGGAAGTCCGCCAGCCGCATCACCGTGCGGCACGCGTCCGGCGACATGTCATGGTCCGCGCGGGCTTCACGGCCCGCCATGACCTCCACCTCCACGTCGCCGTAGTCGCGCGCCAGCGCCTCCGGCCGCCAGCGCTCCAGCAGCGGCCAGCCCTCCAGGAAGTCCTCCAGGACGACAGGGCGGTGCGCCCGGTAGTAGCGCGCCTGGAACTCCTCCGCGGACACGCCCCGCCGCCGCTCCACGCCCCGGCGCGACTGCCCATGCAGCGACGCGCGCGCGTCCAGGAGCGACACCACCTCCGCCGCCCGCGCCCCATATGGCCTCCCGGCTTCCACCGCCGGGTGCCGCCCTGCGCGCGCGATTTCCGAACGGGCCTCCTCCGGGGCCACCCCTCCGGCGACCAGTGCCCGGGCCAGCGCCTCCACGGGCACGCCACGCAGCAGGTTCTCCGACAGCCACGCATCCCACGAGGGTGACAGGGCCATGCACCAAGCCTACACGACCAGTCGGGCCTCTTTCGTCTGCAGGTGTCGGCTTGTTGGCACTTGGCATGGCGGAAGCATGGGACCCCACACGAGAGTCGAAGTAGCACCAAGACGCACATCCACCATATAGTCGAGCAAAATCGGTAGCCGTCGGCGAAGCTTGAGCGATACGAGCCTACGTACGCATCCACGCGACAACGCAGGTCTGCGGCAAACAAGTCTACTACTTGAACGTACAGGAACTGAGCAAGGAACCTGCGGTATGCGCGACACGCACCTACCACCAAGCTGGGCTATGACAGAAATCTCCAGTGTCAGTCAGTTTCTTGGAGGAGGAACACCGCCCAAGAATGACAGCAGGTACTGGGATCATGGAACAGTCCCTTGGGTTTCGCCCAAGGACATGAAGTCATTCAACCTTCAGACTAGCGAGGATCGCGTAACAGAAGACGCGCTCTCGCTACTTCCATTAGTGCCTTCAAACAGTGTACTCGTCGTAGTGCGCTCTGGAATTCTCGCGCACTCGCTCCCCGTGGCAGTCAACAGCCTCCCGGTCACAGTCAATCAAGACATACGCGCCATCGTCCCCGAACCAGACATTTCTGCGCGCTACCTGGCTTGGCAACTAGTCGCACGAGCACAGAAGATACTAGCCACCTGTTCAAAACAAGGAACAACTGTCCCCAGCATTGAAAGCCCTGCCCTTGCTCGATTTCAAATCGCAATAGCTCCCAAGGCAGAACAAACCCGCATTGTCGAGAAACTCGAAGCGCTAATCTCAAGCCTGAACGCAGGCATTTCAGAGCTCAAATCAGCACTTCAAAAGCTCGACCTGCTCGAGCAATCCTTGCTGAACTCCGCTGTCAATGGAGACCTTTCCGCAGAATGGCGCAGCAGTCAAGCCCGTCGGAAGGCACCGTTGGAAAACGGGACGCAAGCGCTCCAGGAAATTCTAACTGAGCGACGCTCTCGCTGGGAAACAAAACAAATTGAGAAGTTCAAAAAGAGTAATCGCGCGCCTCCAGCAGATTGGCGCGACACTTATCCAGAACCGGCCCTCCCCTACCTAGCGAATCTGCCGAACCTTCCGGATGGATGGACTTGGGCAAGCCTGGACATGCTAGGCGAAATCACATCAGGCATTGCAAAAGGGACCAAACGAACTGCCGACGCACGCCTGCGCGAAGTACCGTATCTGCGGGTTGCCAATGTGCAGCGTGGATATCTCGATCTTCGTGACGTGAAACTTATCCCGGCAACCGAATCTGAGATAGACGAGCTAGCCCTTCAAAATGGAGATATCTTACTAAATGAAGGCGGGGACCGCGACAAATTGGGACGCGGCTGGGTGTGGCGAAATGAACTCCCTGAGTGCATTCACCAAAACCATGTCTTCAGGGTGCGGCCATATTCAACAAAAACCATCTCCGAATTCATCTCCCACCACAGCAACACCTTCGGCCAAGCCTGGTTTCAGTCCACAGGAAAGCAAACAACAAACCTGGCCTCGATAAACCTAAGCGCGCTCAGGTCCTTTCCCGTGCCGATACCTCCGCCAGAGGAGCAGCAGGAAATCATCAAGCAACTCGACCTTCACCAGAGTTCGCTTAAGGCACAAAGATTGAGCCTCACGCACGGAATCTCTCAATCAGAGCTTCAGCGCGGCAACATTCTGCGCGCGGCATTTTCAGGAGAGTTAACAACCCAGAATCCTGAAGATGAGCCAGCAAGTATTCTACTATCCCGCATCGCCACCGCACGGACGAATCATCCGAAGACAAGAAAACAGCCTAAACGCCCTCGCCTTACCACAGCAAACCGAGGATCAATGATTCGTACGGTCGAGAATGTACTTTCCGAGGCAGGAGACTGGCTCCCTGCCAGCGAGGTATTCAAGCGCTGCGGAGTTAGCGATGGCGCCGAGACCGACCAAATTCAAGCTATCTACGCGGAGCTTCGAGCACTAGACATGAACCAAAGACTACTAAGCAAACCAGTCATCGACCAGCACGGACGCAAAACACACGACGAGCTGAGGCTGGCCCCCAAATAACATGCGCCTCAACAAGCTCACAATAGGCAGCCCCAAAAACGGCCAGACACATCAGTTCAAAAACCTAAAAGACATTACAATTGATTTCGACCAGAACCAGTGGGTCTCCGTAATCATCGGCTGGAATGGCACAGGAAAATCAAACATCCTAGAAGCCCTAGCTGTGATTTTTCGCGAGCTAATCGGGGGAAAGAAAATCAAAATCGGTTTCTCCTTCAAGCTCAGCTATACAATGGGCCCTCCAGGCAACGCCAAATACATCCACATCGACCACGATCCGGACCGAATAAAGGATCAATTCCATATCCATGTGGCAACAGACCAAGACCTCGCAAGTGGTGACTCAGCAGAGCCATTGAGGCTTGCACGCCAAGGCGATCACCCCGTTGGAAAGGCCATTAAACTCGGCACGTTCCTGGCTGAAGGCGATGCATATCTGCCTCGCTACGTGTTTAGCTACTACTCGGGCGAAAGCACCCGAATGCACGAGGTGTTTCGGCCATACCTTGAAAGCTATGACAGCAAACTACGTAATGGCGAAGACCCAGGCATGAAGCGTCTTTTTTACGCCATGCCCGTCCATAGCCAGTTTGTGTTGTTGGCCTTTCTGATTCAGCAGACTCCGATGGTACGGGATTTTCTTGACGTCCAACTTGGACTAAACCCTGACGAAGGAATTGAATCAGTATTGTTTGTGCTTCGCGAGCCTCCGTGGAAATCAAAGGCCCCGGATGGAGATCCGCGATTCTGGAATGCACGGGGAGTGGTACGGGATTTTCTCGCTCGGCTATACGACATTGCTTTGGCGCCAATTGAAGTCAAGCGACGCGTCGCAACCTCGATCTGGAACAAGGAGACGCTTCAGTTTAAATACCTTTATATTAAAAATATCGATGCACTCCGGGTATTGGTCGGCGACCAGCCCCCCGCTCAATTTTTTCGCGACCTCGAAAGCACTTACGTCTCAGAGCTTATTGAGGAGGTACGAATTAAATTGCGCCTAAGAAAAAATGACGACACTGTTACCTTTCGGGAACTAAGTGAGGGCGAGCAGCAGTTGCTTACCGTGCTAGGCCTGTTGCGGTTTACAGCCGAAGAGGAGAGTCTTTTCCTTCTAGATGAGCCAGACACCCACCTCAACCCAAGATGGAGCGTCGATTACCTTGGCTATCTTGAAAAATTCATAGGCTCCGACAGTCATCGCAAAAGCACCAGTCATATCTTACTAACAACACACAATCCATTGGGAGTTGCAGAGCTAGTTAAAGAGCAAGTTCAGATCCTTCGACTGGAAACCAAGAGTAGCAGTCGACAATTGATTGCCTGTCACCCCGAGATGGATCCTCGGGGCATGGGATATGCTGCTATCGTAACCAGCGACATGTTCGGCATAGCTTCTTCTCTAGATCAGCCGACACAACTGTTGCTAGAACGGCAGCGCAACCTAGCGGGCAAGTCACGTCTAACAAGCGAAGAGCAAAGCAGCCTCGATCTAATCAACGGACAGTTGGGCCGCTTGGGGTTTATGTTTTTTCACCCTGACGACGAATACTCGCGATATTTAAGGCTCCGCAACAATCTGTTGACTGAACGCTTCAATACGGAAAACGCAAGCGTCCTGGCAGATCATGTCGTCCAATTAACTCGCGATGAGCGCGAAGGGTTGGCGAAAACGCTAATATCGAAAATGCTTGAAGAGGAAGAAGCACTTAACGAGAGCTAACATGCGATATGTTGACATTGACGAACTTGTAATGCCAAGTGGATGGCTGTCCCGGGCCGGAGCAGCAGCTCTGGCGGTGCTCGCAGGTGACGACCCCAATAACCATTCTATCGTCTGGCGTGACCTCAAGGATGGGCTTGCATCACTCCTTGGAGACAAATGTTGGTATTGCGAATCATGGATCGACCGTTCAGATAACGCAGTCGACCATTTCCGGCCGAAAAACAGCGTGAGCGATGCAATTGCCCCTCACAAGGGATACCGCTGGCTCGCGTTCGACCATCTCAACTACAGATACTCATGTACCTTCTGCAATAGCCGACGCAAAGGCATTGACGACGCAACCGTTGGAGGAAAGGCTGATCGCTTTCCCCTGTTGGACGAAGCAAAAAGACTCTACGCACCTGGGCCTCTCGCGCAAGAGCAACCTACACTTCTAGATCCATGCGAACTGCACGACTGGGAGCTCCTCGGGTGCCAGCAAGAAAACGGTCAGCCTTGCGCAACTAGTTTCGACCCAATCAAACGGCTTCGAGCGGAGACGTCTATTGAAATTTACCATCTCCATTACGAACCCACGTGCAAAGTGCGTCACAGAACTGCCGTTCAACTGATCTCAGACATTGAAGAGGCGAAGCGACTGTTTATCATCGCACAGACCAGCCCGGCTCGCGAAAGAGACTTCTCTAACATGGCGCGTCGGATAAAACGGGCCATCATCCCCAAGGCTCCATTCAGCGGCGATATGATATTTTTACTGCGCGGCCAACGGAGTGCAGAACACCCTTGGATTCAACAACTTCTGGAATCATGACCACATGAAGTCGAATACGCTCATTCAGAAATTTTGGAACTATTGCAACACGCTTCGAGATGATGGCGTGAGTCATGGTGAATATCTTGAGCAATTGACCTTTTTGTTGTTCCTCAAATTAGCACATGAGGATGCCCTCTCTTCGCATCCTGGGAGCTTTCGCGTCCCTAAAGGGTATGATTGGGCATCACTGCGCAACAAGAATGGTAAGCCGCTGACGACACACTATTCACTTCTTCTGTCGAGGCTTGGCACAAAACCAGGCGTGCTCGGGGCAATATTTCACAATGCTCAGTGCAAAATCCAAGATCCCGCCAAGCTTGCGCTTTTAATTCGGTTACTCGACGACGAGGACTGGGCAACCACGAGCTTTGATATCAAAGGAGAACTATACGAGGGATTGCTTCAGAAAACCGCTGAAGACACCAAGAGCGGTGCAGGCCAGTACTTCACCCCACGGCCGCTTATCCGCACGATGGTCGAATGTCTGAATCCAGCGCCGATGAAAACAATTGCAGATCCCGCATGTGGCACCGGCGGGTTCTTTCTCGGCGCATATTCTTGGCTTCGAGAGAAAAAACTAAACAAAAAGCAACTCAACTTCCTCCAGACTCAAACTTTTCACGGAAACGAAATTGTACCTGCGACACTCAGACTTTGCCTGATGAATCTCTTTCTTCACGGCATCGGGAGTCTTGACGAAGAACCTGCGGTTGTGCGTTCCGATGCCTTGCTATCAAAGCCTAGTCAGCGATACGATTACGTGCTGGCAAATCCGCCTTTCGGCAAGAAAAGCAGCATAACGTTAACAAGCGAGGATGGCGAAGAAGATCACGACGCACTCATTCACAAGCGCCCCGACTTCTGGGAGACGACGTCCAATAAGCAGCTTGGATTTTTGCAACATATTGCGGCCATGCTTAGCGAGAACGGCAAGGCGGCTGTAGTTCTTCCGGACAACGTTCTTTTTGAGGGGGGTGCAGGAGAGAGGATTCGCCGCAAGCTTTTGGCCACATATG
Source organism: Corallococcus exercitus (assembly GCF_003611585.1). Lineage (GTDB taxonomy): Bacteria > Myxococcota > Myxococcia > Myxococcales > Myxococcaceae > Corallococcus > Corallococcus exercitus. The sequence continues at coordinate 21,090 of NZ_RAVW01000032.1, forward strand.
ATGTGCACACATTGTTGCGTTTGCCCACCGGCATTTTCTACGCTCAAGGAGTCAAAGCCAATGTGCTTTTTTTTGACGCGAAAGCCAAATCAAAAGCTCAGCAAGGAAGCGGATTGTGGATTTACGACTTAAGAGCGGGCATGAACTTTAGCCTTAAAGCAAAGCCTCTTGAGTCAGGAGATCTTGCTGACTTCATTCTGTGCTTCAACGCAAGCAATCGCCACAATCGCAAGAGCACCGATAGGTTTAGATATTTTCATTACGAAGATCTGGTCGCGCGCGACAGAGCGAACCTAGACATTTCGTGGCTCAAAAACGAAGGCGTAGAGAGCGCCAGTACGCTACCGATGCCGGATGTGTTGCAGCGCGAGATCATCGAGCATCTGGAAACTGCGCTGGGCGTGTTCCGCAGCGTTGCTGAGGCGCTGCCATCAGCCAAGAGAAGGGGGCCTTGACCTCACCTGTTTGTTGTTGAACGTGGCTTGCACGATCGCACAAGCAATACATGCCCCGAAATTTGCGGTGATGATAAATCTAAATTAGAAGCACAGAGGGCATGAAAGATTGGACGTAAAGACTACAGGGTCAGCGCCCCCTTGAGGCCCAGCACGATGATGTTGCGCGCGTCCTCGTCACCGCCGGGGCGGATGTACTGGAGGTTGGGTCGCAGCACGAGCCACTCCGTCGCGTGGAGGCTGTAGTACAGCTCGCCCAGGTACTCCGTGCGAGGGACCGGGATGCTGGGGTCCTGCGCCTGCTTCTGCTTCTGGGCGGTGACGTAGCGCCCGTTGGAGTGCGTGGCGCCCAGCGCGAAGCCCACGTCGTCATCCGCCCGGCCGAAGACGCCCGTGTACCCCAGGCCCACCGTGTACTGGCCGTCCACTGCGGAGGTGTCCCGGTCCGCGTACGTCAGCCGCGCGAACACGTTGAGCCCCTGCGCCTCGTTCTCCGCGCCCGCCACGTGCGTGAGCTGCTGGCGCGCGACGAAGTACAGGCCGTAGCGGCCGTCGCGCTCCACGCCGTCCAGCAGCACGTCCGGCGCGTTGGACGTGTCGTACCAGACGCCCACCTTGTAGAGCCCTTCCAGCGAATCCCCCCGGAACCTGGGGTTCCACCCCAGCTCCAGGGGCAGCATCACGCCCGTCGCCCCGTTGAAGCGCCCCAGGTAGAAGGCCTCCTCCAGGTTGCGCGGGTTCACCTCGTACGCGGCCAGCTGCACGTAGGCCACCTTCGCCACGTCCACGCGCAGCCGCGTGCCCCACTGGCTCACCGGCCAGTTGAACCAGTAGTTGCCCACGATGTTGCCGGGCTGCGCGCCGCAGAAGGTCAGGTTCTGGAAGTCGCAGGGGAAGTCCGCCGTGTCCTCGCCCATGGTGACGCGGCCCAGCTTCAGGTGCACCCGCTCGTCCCAGAAGAGCTGGTCGTACCAGAGCTGCGTCAGGCGCCCCACGTTGCCGCGCCCGTACACCTCCTGCACCAGCTGGAGGTTCCCCAGCTCCATGTCCGCGTTCAGGTTGTTGCCGTTGCGGTGCGTGAACGTGAACTGGAAGGTGCCGCCCTTCAGCCCCGCCAGCTTCTCCAGGTCCAGGCCCAACCCCACGTTGAGCTGGCCCGCCTGCCGCAGCGCATGCCCCTTGCCGCCGCGCGCGTTGTAGGCGAGCTCCGTCACGTAGCGGACCTGCAGCGCGACGCCCAGCTCGTAGAGCAACCCGCGCGCCCCGCCCCATCCACCGGTGAGGCCCGGGGGCATCTTCGTCTCGGCGGCGAAGGCTGGCCCCGCGCACAGCAGGGCCCACGCCATCACCCACGCCGCCCAGCCCCGTCCCCGCATCGCGCCCGCTCCCTCGCACGCCACGGATCCTCAATGGCAACGGGCGCCAGGATGTCCAGCCGTGCCGGGGGCCGTCCGTCGCCTTCCAGCCACTCCCCCGGGCCTTGCGAAGGGCCCGGGGTGCGGCGAGGAACGAAAGCGGCGCGCCGGGAGTGTCCTCCACCCGGCGTCGTGACACCGACTACTTCTGCGGCAGCGGCACCGTGCGCACGTGCAGGTCTCGCAGCTGCTTCTCGTCCACGTCGCCGGGAGCGCCCGTCATCGTGTCCGTGCCCGTCTTCGTCTTGGGGAACGGAATCACGTCGCGCAGGGACTCCGCGCCCGTCAGCAGCATCACCAGGCGGTCCATGCCCAGCGCGATGCCGCCGTGCGGGGGCGCGCCGTACTTGAGCGCGTCCAGCAGGAAGCCGAACTTCACGCGCGCCTCCTCCTCCTGGATGCCCAGCGCCTTGAACACTTCGCTCTGCACCTTCGGGTCATGCAGGCGGATGGAGCCGCCGCCAATCTCGAAGCCGTTGAGCACCACGTCGTAGCGGTGGCACTTCACGCGGCCGGGGTCGGTCCCCAGGTACTGCACATCCTCGTCGTGAGGACGCGTGAAGGCGTGGTGCGCCGCGGCCCAGGTGTTCGTCTCCTCGTCGAACTCGAAGAGGGGCGGGTTCACCACCCAGAGGAACTTCCACTGGCCGCCGCTGCCGTACTCGGGGATGAGCCCCAGCTTCTTCGCCACGTGCACGCGCAGGTTCGCCATCACCGTGTGCACCAGCGACTCGCGGCCGAACTGGAACAGGATGAGGTCGCCCGTCTTCGCGTTCACGGCCTGGTTGATGGCCTGCCGCAGCGCCGGCGTAATCGTCTTGGACAGCGGGGACTGGGTCCACTCACCGCCCTCGCCCACCTTCGCGCGCGCCAGGCCCTTGGCGCCCGCCTGCTTCGCGAAGTCCTCCAGCTTGTCGCTCTCCGCGCGCGACAGCGCCTTCTCCGCCGGGACGACCATCGCCTTGACGATGCCCTTGTCCTGCACCGCCTCCCACATCATGGGCACGCCGCCGGCCGCGCCGTGCTCGCGGATGACGTCGGTGAGCACCACGTGCTCCAGCCCGAAGCGCAGGTCCGGCTTGTCGTTGCCGTACTTCGCCATGGACTCGTAGAAGTCCATGCGCATGAAGGGCGTCGGGATGTCGATGCCCAGCACCTCGCCCCACAGCTTCTTCAGCAGCCCTTCGATGATGGTGAAGATGTCGTCCTGGGTGACGAAGCTCATCTCCACGTCGATCTGCGTGAACTCCGGCTGCCGGTCCAGACGCAGGTCTTCATCGCGGAAGCACTTCACGATCTGGAAGTACCGGTCGAAGCCCGCGACCATGAACAGCTGCTTGTAGAGCTGAGGGCTCTCCGCCAGCGCGTAGAACTTGCCCGGGTTCAAGCGGCTGGGGACCAGGAAGTTGCGCGCGCCGCCCGGCGTGTACTTGCCCATGAAGGGCGTCTCCAGCTCCAGGAAGCCGTTGCCCGCCATGTACGAGCGCGCCAGCGTGTTCATCTTCGAGCGCGTCATCAGCGTCTTCTGGAGGGGCCCGCGGCGCAGGTCCAGGTAGCGGTGCGCCAGGCGCTTCTCCTCGGACGTGTCCACGTTGTCCTCGATGAGGAACGGCGTGGGCTCCGAGCGGTTGAAGATGGTCAGGTCCGAGGCCTTCACCTCGATCTCCCCCGTCTTCATCTTCGGGTTCACGTTCTTGCCGCGCGACAGCACCTTGCCCTTGATGCCGATGCAGTACTCCAGGCGCAGGTGGCCGGCCGTCTCGTGGGCTTCCTTGCTGTCCGGCTCGAACACCACCTGGGTGAGCCCTTCGCGGTCCCGCAGGTCGATGAACACCGCGCCGCCATGGTCGCGGCGGTTGTGCACCCAGCCGAAGAGGACCACTTCTTCGCCAACGTTCGCGGCCGTGAGCTGACCGCAGGTGTGGGTACGCTTGACCTCGGAAATGAACGGGACCGCCATGGAGACCGCCTGCGTTTGGTTCGGGAAGGAAGGCCGGGCACCATAGCGGATCGTGGAAACGACGCGTCAAGGAATCCATGGCTCCTCCGCCCTCGTGTTTTCACCCGCTTCTCACTCGGAAGACGGGCGCTTGAGCAGGCAGGCGCGCAGGTCCCCGCAACCTGAAAAGGGTTCCCGGGTTGGAGCCTCCATGCTGCTGCTGCTGGCGTTGCTGGGGGCAAGCCCCACCTGGGCGGCGGAGGCCGCGGACAGCTCCGTCACGCTCGAGGCGAGCGGCGGCCACGGATATGCCCTCTGGAGCCTGCTGGGCGACGTGGGCGTGGGCGAGGCGACCTTCGTCACGCTGGGCTACACCGGCGCGCGGCCGGAGTCCGGCACCGCGGCCACCCACCAGCTCTCCGTGGGCCTGGACCACCTCGCGGGCAAGCACTGGCTCTTGTCCGGCGCCGTCAGCCTGGGCCTGTCCAAGGGCTCCGACACGGAGCTCTCCCCGGAGCGCCCCCGCCTCAACCTCCCCGGCCTCACCGCCCGGACCGGCTACGGCAGCCAGGCGGTGCAGCTGGGCGCGGCCTGGGACTCGGCGGGCTTCGACACCTGGGAGTACGGCCTGGACGCGGGCGTGGGCATCAGCCGCTACCCGCTGCGCCGCCAGCTCTTCACCGTCGCGGAGGGCGCCCCCACGGAGCGCTACGCCCAGGAGGAGGTCCTCTGGTCCGCCCGGCCCACGCTGGGCGCGCGGCTCATCTGGGATGGCCGCTGGGAGCTGGGGCTGCGCGGGGGCTACGCCTTCTACAGCGAGGACCCGCTCACCGCGGGCCAGTTCACCGACGCGGAAGCCGATGCGCTGGCGGCCCGGCTCGAGGACCGGGCCGCCGCCCGGAAGGCCCTGGCGGGCCTGCGCCTCCGCCAGCTGCGCGACCTGGGCGCGGTCGTGACGCGCCGCCTGGGAGAGGTCAACGCCGGCACCGGCTTTCCCTCCGCCCCGGTCCGCTGGGACGTGAAGCCGTCCCTCTCCTGGCGCCTCACCCCGGCCGTGAGGGCACAGGTGTCCTACGCCTTCACCCAGTACGTGCCCGGCCAGGGCGTGGCCCACGTCGTGGCCACCCGGTGGACGGTGCGCCTGGGCGACGCGGTGCGGCTGTGGGCCTCCGTGGCCCTCCAGCGGGACGTGCCCGAGGCCACCCCGGCCCAGACCTCCGGCCTGCTCACACTCGGAGGGGAATACACGTTCTGAGCGGTCCGGAGTAAAACGGGCGTCATGCTCCGAACAGTCATCACCGCCGCCGTCGGGCTGACCCTGGCCACGGGCTGCGCGCCGGACAGCGAGGCCCCCGTGAAGGTCTCCGTCCTGTCCCGGTCCAGCAATGGCCAGTACGTCCCCACGCAGGTCGAACTCACCACCATCGAGGACGTCGTCGGCCTCAAGGGCACCGTCGGCGACATCCAGGGTGGCGCCCGCATCGTCATCGACGTGAACGACCCCGGGCTCCAGAACGCCACGGAGGCCACCATCGCAGACGTGCTGATCAAGAAGTCCGGCCACGACGTGAAGGCCAGCTACATCACCCAGAAGGATGAGAAGACGGGCGAGGACGTCCTCTGGCCCGCGGACTTCCACTCCTGGAACATGGTGACCTCGTATTACAACCTCGAGCGCGCCAACGAGTACTTCCGCACCGTCGCCAACGTGAAGGTCGTGACCTTCGAGCCCACGCCGACGCTCTACTACTTCCCGGAGTTCATCCAGGCGCAGGTGAGCAAGGAGCCGGCGCGGGACAACGCCCTCTTCTACCCGGTGCTCCAGTCCTTCCTGGTGCTGCCGTTCGACAAGATTCAACGCGCCCCGCTGCCCCTCAACGCCGCGGTGATGGCGCACGAGTATTCGCACCTCGTGTTCAACCGGCTGTCGTACGCCGGCCAGTCGCTACCCCTGGCGCTGTCCACCTGGGGATCGCAGTCGCCCAGCCAGGGCGCCAACGTGCTCAAGGCCTTCGACGAGGGCCTGGCGGACTACCACGCCTACGGCGCCACCTGCCGCAGCCCCAGCGGGTGTGACCCGCGCTTCATGGCGCCCTCGTTCGACGGCGGTCCCTACGCCGGCGTCACCGACGCGCGGGACCTGTCCAACGGCAACCGCTGCATGAGCGCGCTGCTGTACGCCCGCGTGCAGCAGCAGGACCTGGACACCTTCTCCGCCGACGGCGCCGAGTACCAGGTGGGCACCATCCTGGCGACCGCGCTCTACCAGGCGGGCCGCTCCACCGGTCAGGAGGCCCAGCTGCAGCGCGACATCGTCTCCGCGTACTACGACACGGACCCCGCGAAGCCGGGCATCTACCAGTACACGCAGATGGTCCTGGGAGATCAGTCGCTGTTCACGCTGGCCGTCCCGGCCCGGGCCATCATCTCGCACATCACCGACCTGGAATTGCGCAAGGCCGTCTGCAACGAGTTCCTGGACCACCTCCAGCTCCCGCGCGAAGACCTCATCGGTGCCAACCTCTGCCCGGCCAGCGCGGCGGGCGGCACCACCTGCCCCAGCATCTTCCAGTGAGGCCCGCTCCCTTGAACACCTGGCTCAAGGCCTGCCTCGCCGGCAGCCTGCTCATCACCCCCGCCGCCTTCGCCCAGAGCGCGGACGACGACGACCCCTACGCCTACCCGGAGCAGGAAGCCGAACGCGCCCAGGAGAAGGCCCAGAAGGAAGACGACGACGCCTACGACCGCCGCCGCAAGCTGGTGGATGAGACGGACGAGTTCCGCGAGGCCGCGGAGACCGACAACAACGAAGGCTTCCAGCGCATGGCCCGCCTGGACGACCCCAACCTGGGCGTCGCGGTGGAGCTGGTCGCCGGCCTGTTGATGGTGGACAGCGCCCGCGGTGACTTCTCCGACAACAAGCCCGGCCTGGGCGTGCGCGCCACCTGGGAGTTCGGCCGCTCGCTCTTCACCGAGAACGAGACCCTGCGCGAGGGCCTCTTCGCGGACCTGCGCTGGATCTACAGCAGCCTCAGTGACGGCACGGATTTCATCAAGGGGGACACGCGCCTTCACTACTTCACGCTCGCCCCCGCCTGGCTGTTCCGCTTCGGTGACTCGCCCTTCGGTCTGTTCCTTCAGGCCGGTGGCGGACTCGCCTACCAGAACACCGGCATCACCATTGGCGAGGATGAGACCAAGGTGAACGGCCTCAAGCCCGTCATCCAGTACGGCCTGGGCATCCGCGGCCGGCCCGCGCTGTCGCGCACGCTGAACCTCACCTTCCGCCTGGAAGCCATGGGCCTGCGGCGCGGCTACGCCAACGACATCTTCATCGGTGGCAGCGCCGGCGTCGGCTTCTAGCGCCGCCCCGGACGTCCCTTCGGCCCCCGCGCCCTTCCCACCCGGGAAGCGGTGGCGGGGGCTGAACTTTTTCCCCCATTTGCCCTCCCCTCAGGGCCGCGCTGCTTGGTCTTCCAAGGAGATGGACCACTGGCACGGCCCCTGCTTACATTCGCCCCGGGTGGGGGAGTCAGGGGCGTCGGGCTGGAGGTGGAAGATGAACGGTGGTCAGGAACAGGAACAGGGCAACACGCGGCACTGGGATCCGGTGTGCGGCCGGCACCTGGAGGCCCCGGAGGGCCATCCCTCGTCGGAGTACAAGAAGCGCCGGTACTTCTTCTGTTCGGAGGGCTGCCGCACCGCCTTCGAGCGTCAGGCGGAGCGCTTCCGCCTCAACGAGCTGGCGCGGGCCGGCGCGCTGATGTCGCCGGGCCGGGTGCGCTGGGGGCTCGCGTAGCGAAGGGGGACCGCGGGACGTACGTCAGGCGGCCTGACGCACGTCCTTGAGGCGCAGGGACAGCTTGCGCTGGCCCCGGAAGGTGTCGAAGCCGGCCTGGAAGGCCAGGTCCACCGGCCCCTCCACCAGCGACACGCGGTCCGCCATGCCGAAGCCGATGGCATCCAGCTCCGGCGCATCCACGAGCGCGAGCTTGAGGTGCCCCGCGCCCGGCGCACCGGACTTCGCGGGCAGCACGCGCGGCCGGGCCTGCTGGCCGCGCAGCACCAGCACCGGCTCCGGGTTGCCCTGACCGAAGGGCCCCAGCTTCTGCAGCGACTCCACCGCCGTCGCGTCCAGGTCGCGGGGGTTCACCACCGCGTCCACGCGGCAGCGCGGAATCAGGTCCTCGGGCGTCAGGCGCTGGAGGGCAATCCGGGCGAAGGCCTCGCGGAAGGCGGGCAGCTGCTTCGCGTCCACGGTGAGGCCGGCGGCGTGTTTGTGCCCGCCGTAGCGCATGAGCAGGTCCGAGCAGCCGGTGAGCGCGTCGTACAGGTGGAACGCCTCGATGCTGCGCGCCGAGCCCTTCCCCACCCCGTCCTTCACGCCCACCATCACCGTGGGCCGGTGGTAGCGCTCCACCACGCGCGACGCGACGATGCCGATGACGCCCGGGTGCCAGCCCTCGTCGTAGAGCACCAGCCCGCGCGCGTCCTTGTGCTCCTCCGCCTGCGCCAGCGCCTGCGTGAGGATGCTGCTCTCAATCCCCTGCCGCTCCGCGTTCGCGCGGTCCAGCACCTGCGCCAGCGAGCGCGCCGTCTCCACGGAGTCCGCGCACAGGAGCTGGAGGCCCAGCGACGCGTCATGCAGGCGGCCCGCGGCGTTGATGCGGGGCCCCAGGCGGAAGCCCACCTGCCCCGCGGTGACGGACGCGTCCGGCTCCAGGCCGGCCACCTCCTTCAGCGCACGGATGCCGGGGCGGCGGCCCTGGGACAGTTCCTGGAGCCCGTGCGCCACGAGGATGCGGTTGGCGCCGGTGAGCGGCACCACGTCCGCCACGGTGGCCAGCGCAACCAGGTCCATCAGCGCCTTGAGGTTGGGCTCCTTGCGCGTGGCGAAGAAGCCGTCGTCGCGCAGCCGCTTGCGCAGGCCCATGCACAGGTTGAAGGCCACGCCCGCGGCGCACAGCACCTTGGTGGGGTACTCGCAGCCGGGCTGGTGCGGGTTGAGCACCGCCGTGGCGGGCGGCAGCGTGGGCGGCACCGTGTGGTGGTCCACCACCACGACGTCCAGGCCCATCTCCTTCGCGCGGGCAATCTCCGCCACGGAGGTGATGCCGCAGTCCAGCGTCACCAGCAGGCGCGTGCCGTCCTGCGCGATGCGCTCCACCGCGGCCAGGTTGAGGCCGTAGCCCTCGTCCAGCCGGTGCGGGATGTACGTGGCGGGGGTGGCGCCCAGCTCCTTCAGGAACAGGTACATGAGCGACGTGGAGGACACCCCGTCCACGTCGTAGTCCCCGTAGAGCGTCACCTTCTCCTTGAGCCGCACCGCGCGCAGCACGCGCTCCACCGCGGGGCCCATGCCCTTCATCCGGAACGGGTCTGGCAGGTCCGCCAGCCGGTCCGACAGGAAGGCCGACGCCGCCTCCGGCGTGCGGTAGCCCCGGTGCAGCAACACCCTTGCCGCCAACGGGTGCAGCGACAGCTCACCCGCAAGCGAACCGACCTCCTGCTCGACGACATCTGGAAGCAACCACCGCATGGCGAAGGACAGTACCTCAGACGTCCGACCAAGGCAGTCCAACCCGTCCACTCACACCTCCCTCCTGCACGCGTGTTCAGCCGTGCGCTCGCCTGCCTTCCTGCTGTGAACCTGCACGGCGGGTACGCGGTGCCCAGCTTGATTGCACACCCGTGGACAGGGAGGTCCGCATGCTTCGCAGGTTTCTCCAGGGCGGTGCCCTGATGGCCGTCGTGTTGGGCGCGGGGCCCGCGCTCGCGCAGAAGAAGCAGGGGGACGTGAACGTCTTTCTGCGCGGCGGCATTGGCGACTACACGGGCGACCTGGGCGACCTGTCGAGCACCGGCCCGCTGTGGGGCCTCACGCTCAACCTCCAGCCCACCACCTTCCTCGGCTTTGAGGTCGGCTACGAGGGCTCGCAGAACAAGGTCGCCGACACCCGCCTCTTCGACGCGCCCTCGTTGGTGCGCAACGGAGGCAGCGCGCTGGTGAAGGTGTCGCCGCCCTTCCTCACCGCGGTGCGCCCCTTCGCGGGCGTGGGCCTGGGCCTGTCCTACGTGGACGTGCGCGGCGCGGGCGCGGGGCTCTACGACAGCGACTTGATGGAAGAGGTGCCGCTCGCGGTGGGCCTGGAGTTCAACACCGGCGGCCTCACGGCGGGCGTGCGCGGCACGTACCGCATCCTCATCGACCAGGACTTCGCGGACGCCACCAGCACGGACGACGCGGGCGGAGGCCTGATGGACGCGTCGCTCACGCTGGGCGCGCGCTTCTAAAGCGAAGGGCCCTCGCTCCCGGGATGGGAGGAGGGCCCTCGTTGCTTCAAGGCGCCGAAGCCCGGAGACGGCTCAGGCCGTCTTCGGCTCCTTGGAGCCGTGGTGCGCCTCGCGGGCGTGCGCGCGCTCGTCCAGCCAGATGACCAGCGGGCTGGCGATGTACACGGACGAGTACGTGCCCACGAGGATGCCCACCAGCATCGCCATGGCGAAGTCGAAGATCTCGCCCACGCCGAAGATGAGCAGACCGATGAGCGACAGCGCCGTCACGCCGGAGGTGAGGATGGTGCGGCCCAGCGTGTCGTTGACGGCGATGTTGATGATCTCCGGCAACGGCTTGCCCTTGTACTTCACCATGTCCTCACGGATGCGGTCGTAGATGACGATGGTGTCGTTCACCGAGTAGCCCACGACGGTGAGCAGCGCGGCGATGGACGTGAGGTTGAACTCGCGCCGGCTCACCAGGTAGTAGCCCGCCACCATCACCACGTCGTGGAGCATGGCCAGGAGCGCGCCCGGGCCGAACTTGAAGTCGAAGCGGAACGCCACGTACAGGAGGATGGCGATCATGGAGTACACCAGCGCCATGATGCCGCGGTTGCGCAGCTGCTTGCCCACCTGCGGACCCACGTAGTCCACGCGGCGCTGCTCGAAGTTGGGCTTGTCCAGGCCCGCGCTCAGCGCGGAGTAGACCTTGTCCGCCATGCCGCTCGCGACGACCTGGTAGTCGTAGCCGTTGCCGCCCTGGTTCGCGCCCAGGTCACGCACCTCCTGCACGCCGATGCCCGCGCCCTCGACGGCCTTCTTCACGGCCTCCGCGGACATGGGCTGCGTGGAGCGGAAGTTCACGATGCCGTTCGCCATGTCGGCGTAGACGTTGCGCGTCTCGCCCAGGCCCTGGATGGCCGTCTTGGCGCGCTCGGCGTTCTCCTCCGTGAGCTGCGTGACGCCGCCCATGCGCAGGAGGAAGGAGTTCTCCTCGGCCGCGCCCACGCCCTGGACGCTGACGTCGTGAAGGCCACCCGCCTGGGCCTTCTCGCGCACCTGCTCCGCGGTGGTGGGCGTGTTGTACTTCAGCTCCACCACCGTGCCGCCGGCGAAGTCCACGCCGAAATTGAACCCCACCGCGGCGATGCCGACGATGATGGCCAGGTTGATGAGCGTGGAGATGAAGAGCGCCGGCTTGCGCTTTCCAATGAAGTCGATGTTCGTCTTGTGCTTGAGAATCTGCATGGCGGATTTCCCGAAGGCGCTGGGGCCCGGTTAGACGGACACCGACTGCGCGTTGCGGCCGTGGACGAAGTAGGTCGTGATGACGCGCGTCACGACGATGGACGTGAACAGCGACGCCAGCAGACCCACGATGAGCGTGGTGGCGAAGCCGCGGACCGGACCCGTTCCCGTGAAGAACAGGATGAAGCCCGCGATGAGCGTCGTCACGTGCGCGTCGAAGATGGTCCAGAAGGCGCGGTCGTAGCCCTGGTCCACCGCCGCGCGCGCGGACTTGCCGTGGGACAGCTCCTCGCGGATGCGCTCGTTGATGAGCACGTTCGCGTCCACCGCGATGCCCAGCGTGAGCACGAAGCCCGCGATGCCCGGCAGCGTCAGCGTGGCGTTGAAGAACGCCAGGCCGGCCAGGATGAGCAGACCGTTGAGCAGCAGCGCCACGTCCGCGATGAGGCCGGACTTGCGGTAGTAGATGGCCATGAAGACGACGACGAGCGCCAGGCCCACCAGCGCGGCCAGGCTGCCCTTCTTGATGAGCTCGTCGCCCAGCGTCGCGCCCACCTGACGGATTTCGCCCACCGTCACCGGCGCGGGCAGCGCGCCCGCCTTGAGCACCAGCGCCAGCGTCTGCGCCTCGCCCAGCCACTCCTCGAAGCTGCGCCCGGCGGCGCGGCCCATGGTGATGCGCGCGCGGCCGCCACCAATCTTCTCGTTGATGCGCGGGGCGGTGTGCACGTTGTCGTCCAGCACGATGGCCATCCGGCGGCCCACGGCGGCCTCAGTGAGCTTCTCGAACTCGCGCGAACCGGCCGGGTCGAAGGCGATGTTCACCTCCGGCTCGTTCATCTGGCTGACGGACGCGTCCGCGCCCGCCAGGCTCTCACCCGTGAGCGGAACGTTCTTGTCCAGCAGGTAGCTGCGGTACGCGATGCAGTCGTTCTTCTTCACCGGGCTCGGCACGCACTCGGTGACGACGTCGCGGCCTTCCGGCGTCTTGTCCTTCGCGTACGCCAGCAGCGCCTCGCGGTTGGGCGAGGACAGCTGCGGGAAGCCCTCGTCCTCCACCAGGGTGATCTTGCTCTCCGCCGGGGGCGGGTGCTGCTGGAACATTTGCGCGAACACCTGGGGGTTGGTGTCGTCCACCATCCGGAACTCCAGCTGCGCGGTGGTGCCCACCAGCTCCTTGGCCTGCTCCGGGTTGCTGCGGCCGGGCAGCGAGATCTGGATGGAGTCCGTGCCCAGCTTGCGCACGTCCACTTCCGCCACGCCCCACTTGTCGATGCGGCGGCGGATGACGAGCATGGCCTGGTCCACGGCCTCGTCACGGAAGCGGTTCACCTGGCCCTCGTCCGGCTTGAGCACCAGCGTGCCGCCGTTGCGCGACTCCAGGGAGAAGTCCGTGAAGGTGGCGAGCACTTCCTTCTGGATGGCGTCCATGGTCGCCGGGTCCTTCGCGGTCAGCGTCAGCTCCAGCCGCTCCGGATCCGTGTCCGCCGTCACCTCGCCCAGCTTCTTGTCGTTGACGTAGGTGGCGATCTGCGTCCCGCGGCGCTCGGTGCGCTTCTGCAGGGCCGTCTTGGTGTCCACCCGCATCACCATGTGGATGCCACCCTGCAGGTCCAGCCCCAGGTTGAGGCGGTACCTGGCGGGGGGCGCCCACCGGGGCAGCCGCTGCTCCAGCACGGCGATGTTGTTGCGCTCGGCGCGGTCCAACACCACCAGCGAGTAGTACGTCGGGACGAGGAACCAGATAGTCCCCAGCGTCACCGCGACAATCATTCCGAACTTCCACCACCAGCCGCGGTCCATTACTTCTCCTCCTTCTTCTCAGCGGGGAGCGCCGCCGGGGCGCCCGCCACCGGAACGGATCCCTTCGCACTGACAGCCGTCTTGAGCACGCGCACGCGCACCCCGCTGGCGATTTCCAGCGTCACGGTGGAGTCGTCCACCTGGTGGATGCGACCGAGGATGCCGCCGGACGTCACGACGTCATCCCCCTTCTTCAGCCCCGCGAGCAGGTTGCGGTGCTCCTTGAGCTGCTTCTGCTGGGGGCGGATCATCACGAAGTACATGATGGCCACCAGCACGGCGAGGAAGCCGAAGGTCCCCAGGGGGGAACCGGCCCCGGCCTGCGCGAGAATCAGGAAACTGTCAGCCACGTACTGCCTCGTCGTTTGAAGGGGAGGACTCGGAAACGCGGCCCCGACCCGGCGTACGGGTGGGGTCAAAACATCCGAAAGGGTGGCCTCTTAGCAAGGGCGCCCCATGTGAGCAAGTGAACGCCGGAAGCGCGGCAATCCCGTTGCCCGCTCACCGGCCGCCTTTGCGCTCCGCTTCCTGGGCCTGAGCCCTTGCCCGGAAGTCCCGGGCGAACGCGGCGAAGCGGTCCTCCGCGATGGCCCGGCGCACCTGGGCCATCAGGTCCAGGAAGTAGTGCAGGTTGTGCAGCGTGTTGAGCCGCATCGCCAGGATTTCCCCCGCCGCGAAGAGGTGCCGCAGGTAGGACCGGCTGAACGTGCGGCAGGTGTAGCAGGAGCACGCCGGGTCCACCGGGCGGGGGTCCCTGGCATAGGCCGCGTTGCGGATGACCAGCTTGCCCTCCGAGGTGAAGAGCAGGCCGTTGCGCGCGCACCGCGTGGGCAGCACGCAGTCGAACATGTCCACGCCCTGCTCCACGCACGTCACCAGGTCCAGCGGCGTGCCCACGCCCATCAGGTAGCGCGGCTTGTCCCGGGGCAGGAGCGGCGCGGAGTACGCCACGCCCGCGTGCATCGCCTCCGGGGCCTCGCCCACGGAGTAGCCGCCCAGCGCGTAGCCGGGCAGGTCCACCGCGCAGATCTCCTCCGCGTGGCGCTTGCGCAGGTCCTCGTGGAGGCCGCCCTGCACGATGCCGAAGAGCGACGAGCGCTCGCGGCTCCACGCCTTCACGCACCGGTGCAGCCAGCGCGTGGTGCGCGCCAGGGACTTCTCCAGGTAGGCCCGGTCCTCGGTGGACGGGGGGCACTCGTCGAACGCCATGATGACGTCCGCGCCCAGCGTCTCCTGGATTTCGATGGAGCGCTCCGGCGACAGCGAGTGCCGCGACCCGTCCAGGTGGGACTGGAACGCGGCGCCCTCCTCCGTGATCTTGCGCTTCTCCGACAGGCTGAACACCTGGAAGCCGCCGCTGTCGGTGAGCATGGGCCGGTCCCAGGAGATGAAGCGGTGCAGGCCGCCCATCTCCCCGATGAGCGGCTCTCCGGGGCGCAGCATCAGGTGGTAGGTGTTGCCCAGGATGATCTGCGCGTCCAGGGTCTTCAGGTCGTCCGGGCCCACGCCCTTGACGCTGCCCACGGTGCCCACGGGCATGAAGATGGGCGTCTCGATGGGGCCATGCGGCGTGTGCAGCCGGCCGCGGCGCGCCTTGGTGCCGCTCTGGTCCTCGTGCAACAGCTCGAAGCGCACCAGCCCCGGGGGCACGCGGGTATCGCCCTTCTCGCCCTTTTCCCTGCCCTGCTCGTCGACCACGGCACTCACTCCTTCACCAACATGGCATCGCCGTAACTGAAGAACCGGTAGCCCGCGCGCACGGCCTCCTGGTACGCGGCGAGCGTGCGCTCCCGCCCCAGGAGCGCGCTCACCAGCATCACCAGCGTGGAGCGCGGCAGGTGGAAGTTCGTGAGGAGCACGTCCACCTGGCGGAAGACATAGCCGGGCCGGATGAACATCGCCGTCTCGCCGGGACCGCTCTTGAGCCGGCCCGTGTCCGGGTCGGTGGCGGACTCCAGCGTGCGCACCACGGTGGTGCCCACGGCGACCACGCGGCGCCCTTCGGCCTTCGCGGCGTTCACGGCCGCGGCGGTGGCCTCCGGCACGGTGAAGCGCTCCGGGTGCATGTGGTGCTTGTCCAGCACCTCCTCGCGCACGGGGAGGAAGGTGCCGGGCCCCACGTCGAGCGTCACCTCCGCGCGCTGCACGCCCTTCGCCGCGAGCTTCGCGAACACCTCTTGCGTGAAGTGCAGGCCCGCGGTGGGCGCGGCCACGGCGCCGGACGCGCGGGCGTACACGGTCTGGTAGCGCTCGGCGTCCGCGCTGCTGGGCTCGCGGGTGATGTACGGAGGCAGGGGCAGCCGTCCCGCCGCGTCCAGGAGGCTGGCGAGCGACGTGCCCGGGGCGGCATGAAAGCGCACCCGATACTCCCCTCCCCCCAGGGCCTCCAGGATTTCGGCGGACAGGCCCCCGGCGAAGGTGACGGACTGGCCGGGCTTGAGCCCCTTGGACGCCTGGCCCAGGCAGACCCACTCGAGGGATTCGGGCGCGCCGCCGAGCGCGGCGGAGGTGAGCGTGGCCGCGGCGGCGGGCCGGACCACCAGCAACTCCACACGGCCGCCGGTGCCACTTTTCTGGCCCAGCAGGCGCGCGGGGATGACGCGCGCGTCGTTGAGGACGAGCAGGTCGCCCTCGCGCAGCAGGTCCACGAGGTCGGTGAAGTGCTGGTGGCTCCAGGCGCCGGTGGCGCGGCTGACGACCATCAGGCGCGACGCGTCCCGGTTGGGCAGCGGGGCCTGGGCGATCTGCGCCTCGGGGAGCTCGAAATCGTAGTCGGAGAGGAGGGACGACACGGGGTTGGCGCTTGTAGCAGCCCCCGCGCCCTCGCGGAACCGGCGTGGGAGGTCAGTAGAGCTGCTGGAACTCGGCGCCCGGGTAGTAGTGGGAGAGGATCTCCCGGTACGACTTGCCCTGGTCGGCGAAGGCCTTGGCGCCCCACTGGCACAGCCCCGCCCCGTGGCCGAAGCCACGCCCGGTGAACACGTAGTTCTTGCCGGAGGCTTCCACGTCGAAGTCCAGGCTCTTGAGGCGCGTGTAGCCCAGCTTTCGGCGGAACTGCACGCCGTCCACCACGGAGCCATCGGCCAGCGTCACGCGGGTCACCCGGTGCGTGGGCGTGCGACCGGTGACGCGCATGCCGTCCGGCGAGGACTTCAGCGCCTTGCGCAGCTCCGCCTCGGGGAGGGTCGCGGACCAGCGGCTGGCGGGCAGCTTGCCGCAGGGGCAGTCGACAGGCTGCAGGTAGGGCAGGTTCCGCTGGAGGGCATCCTGGCCGGACTCGGTGTGTCCTCCGCAGGAGGCATGGAAGTACGCCTCGATGGGGGCCAGGTCGTACGTGAGCACCTCGCCCCGCGTGGCCTCCACGGCGGCGCGCGTCTTGGCGTCCTCGCGGTTCACGCCGCCGTACACCTGGTGGAGCACGCTGCTGCCCATGTGGAAGGCGGCGCCGTAGGAATCGAGCTTCTTCTGCAGCGCGTACGTCCGGGCGGCCACGGCCTGGGCCTTGAGGGCCTCCAGGGGGAAGGACACGGGCATCTCGCTGCCGAGCACCGCCGCGAGGTAGTCCTCCAGGGGGATGACGTTGATGAGCTGGAGGCTGTTCTTGAAGACGCGCACGACGACGTCGCCACGCACCTGCGCGCTGCCCGCCTTGAGGGGCTCGTTGCCGGGGCCCCCCGCGTCGGTGGCCTCCATGCCGCCACGGAAGCGGATGGCGTCCCCGATGACAGGCGCCCCGTTCACCTCCAGCTTGCCGTTGCGGCGGCGAACGGTGGCCTGTCCGCCGCTGATGGCGACGAAGGTGCCGTCCTCGGCATCGGGGCCGAAGCCCAGGCCCCGGCCGCTCACGCGGACCTCGTCGCCGGGGTCGTCCATGGCAATGCGCATCGTCTCCACGGCGAACGCCCGCGACGACGCGAGCAGGAGCAGCAGCAGTGCCACACGTTGCAACATGGTCCAACAGTCTAGGGGCGGAGCGATCCGCCTCAAGAAATCGGCCGGAACCCGCCGGCAAACACCCACGGCCGCAGCCCGCGAAAACCCCAGGCGGATGCCGCAGAATAGAGCCCCGTGACCGCCTCCGTCCCCGATGCCGCCCGCCTGTCCCCCGAGGCCCTCGTCGCGGCCCTGCGCGAGCTGGCGCCCCGCACGTCCGCCGTGCTGGTGCGCCGGCTGGTGGAGCGCCGTCCCCTGGCGGAGTGCGCGGCCTGGTACGGGATTTCAAGCGACGCCTTCTCGGTGCTCCTGCTCCGCTCCGCGGAGGCCCTGGCCCGTCAGCTGGGACTGTCCGCGAGGTCCCCCGAGAGCCAGGAGGAAGCCACCGCCTGGGAGCGCATGCTGGCCATGGCCGTGGAGAAGGACACCGCGCCCGTGCCGGTGGCGCTCGCCCCCGTGGCCTGGCTGTGCCGGCGGATGCATGAGCTGGGACCTGAGCTGGAGGCCGCGCTGGCCCGGGCCGCCGAGGACGACGCGAACTCGCCTGGAAGGGCGCGGGAGGACTGGCTGCGGAAGCTGGCCGTGGCCGCGCTCCTGGCCCTGACCGCCTGGCTCTACTGGAGCCGCCCCCCCG
>NZ_RAVW01000330.1 GCF_003611585.1 Corallococcus exercitus
CCCCAGCCCCCGAGCTGCGAGCCGATGAGGTGTCCTCCGTCGTAGTCGTTGCTGGGGTTCTCCGCGTCCCCCCACTGGCCCACGTTCGTCTGACAGGAGTCGATGCGCGGCGCCGCGGTGATCTTCGGCAGGTCCTTGTACGCCCGGCTCGGACGGCCCACGCTGTCGATGAAGTAGTACTCCCCGTCGAAGCTGTGCCACTTGCTCCGGTCCGTCGACGGGAAGTACTTCGGGCAGTCGCTGATCAGGGCCGCGGTGACGTTCCCGTGGGCGACGTACCCGACGCCATAGGGCGTCAGCGCCTCCCGGATCTCCTCCTCCGTGTGGCTCTCGAAGAAGTCCATGAGGCCGCTCGGGCCACCGAAGTCCTGCTCGAGCTGTCGGGTGACGTCCTCTCCGCCCAGGTCCGTGGCGCCACAGCCGCCGAGCAACAGACCCAACACCGCCGCGACTGCGAGCTTGTTCAGGGTGCGCATTCTTCCGGCTCCTTTTCGCGGCCTCAACTACCAAGAAGTCGCGAAAAATACGAGGAGAAGGCGATACGCACCTTGGACGGATTCCGTGTCAATTCTGACACAGACATGTGTCAGGCGTTACATGCATGACGTTGACAGTCATTGAGGCCCGGCGGAGCTTCCAGGCCGGAAGCTCCGCGTGACCGGCCTCAGCCCAGCGCGGCCCAGAGGTAGACGGCTGAGTACGTCTGCGCCTCCGTCCAGATCTCCTGGCCCGTCCTCACGATGGTGGTGCAGTCGGCCAGCCACCGGGTGGACTCGAACTCGAAGACGCCGGACTCGGACGACACCGCCACCGGTTCGCCCGCGCCCATGGTCACGGAGCTGAGCGGACTGGGGGACATGTTCGTCGCGCTGAAGCGCCCGTAGAAGGACTGGAGCAGCACCGCGGCATGCCGCAGCGGCACCGTCGCGCCCGTCTCCACCCGCAGCTTCGTCGTCCCCCAGTTGGTGTCGTTGACGGTGTAGGTCGACTCGTCGGCGACGAGCCCGAACCACGCGTTCTCCTGGGCCTCCCCCAGCACGAGTCCCGACGGGTTCACCGTGCAGTTGGAGGCGCCCTTGCCCGTCAGCGTCCCGGCGCCCGTGACGTAGGCGCTGCCCGGGGCGGTGAGGGCCGCGGAGATGCCCGCGGACGCGCCCACGCCGCCGACGTTGTGGCTGCCCGAGGCGAAGTCGAGCTTGAAGCCCGACAGCACGGCGGCGGAGAACTCCGGCCAGGCCACCACGGCCTCGGACCGGGACATCTGTCCCGTCGCCAGCTCCTCGCCGCTCACGACATAGCGCATGCTGGACTCGCCTCCGACCCAGGCGATGACGGTGATCCACACCGTGGCGGACGACAGCGGCGTGCCCGACACCTCCGCCTTCACCTTGACCTGCCGCCGGCTGTCCTCCCCCGCGTTCTCCCGCGTCAGCTTCACGCCGAACCCGGAGATGGCGGAGCCCCCCAGGTTTCCTCCCGAAGCGCTGGTGGCGAAGTTGATGTCGAAGCGCGAGATGCCATACAGCGCGAGCCCCACGTCGCCCGAGAAGTCGAACGTCGCCGTGTCCCCGGCGACCACTTCCTTGCGGCTGAACTCCCAGCTCATGACGCACCTCCAGGCCGCGGGCTTGCGATTTCGGCGATGACGAACGCCGTCAGGTTGCTCTCAGGGGGCGGCGCGATTCCGTAGTCGTCGCCCGTGCGTGAGTTGAAGATGTTCAGGATGAGCGTCCCGGAGATGGTCTTCCCATTGGAGATGCTCAGCGTGTCGCTGGTGACGCCCGCCTCGAACAGCTCCAGGTCGCTCGTCTTGTCCCTCTCGAAGTTGATGTTCACGTTCTGCAGGAGCACCCCGGCCCGGCGCACCGTCTCGCCCAAGGCCAGGTTGGGCGTCACGCTGAAGGCGCACGTCACGCCGTCGCGCTCGTCGTCGACCTCCGTCCACTTGCTGGAGGCGGTGTCGATGGAGAGGACGCGGTAGGAGGTCACCCCGTCGGTGGACAGGAAGGCCACGTCGGCCGTTCCCGTCCGCTCCTCGTCGCCACTCTGGGTCGCCTTCCCGCTCACCTTCGCCTGGGCGCCTCCGGGCTTCTCCACGGAGGAGGTGAAGGACAGGCTGCTCACCTCCTTCGCGCTGCTGCCCGCGATGTAGAAGCCGGCGAGGAACGCGCGGGCCTCCGCTGACGCGGAGGCGATGGGGATGGCCTCTCCCCACTGCCCGGCGAGCCCGTAGAGGTTGCCCGCCACCGCCTGGTACGCGGGGTTCGACAGCCCGAGCACGGCGACCACGGTGATGCGCACGAAGCTGTCGTGCCCGCTGCCATCCGTCGAGCTGGCCGCCTCGGCGCCATCGTAGTTGGTCATCACCAGCGATGCCGTCACGTGGACGGCATCCTCGGTGAGGTTCGGCACCAGCGTCACGCTGGCCTGCCCCACCGCCTCCGAGGTGGAGCCGTTGTCGGCGTAGTACAGCCGGAAGTAGCTCAGCCCCGCCATCGCCGCGAGCACGCGCTCACCCGGCAGCAGGTCTTCACCGAAGTCCACCTTCATGGGTGACGCCCAGGTCTTGTTCTTGGGCATCACCGCGGTCTTCACGCAGATTCTCATCGACGCTCCCCTCTTCTTCCGGAAACTCAAAAGCCGCCGATGAGCCGGCCGGCCGGACCGAAGTCCATGCCACCCGGGCCGCCCAGCACGCTCGGACCTGTCATACCTTCCAGCATCGCGCTGCCCGCGGACTCGAGCTTGCGCGTCAGCCGCTCCTTGAGCTTGTAGCGATTCTTGACGTACCCGAAGGACGTCCCGCCCACGCCCACCGTCAGCCCCCAGGCTCCGTCCAGGAGGACGTTGAGGCCGTCCTTCCAGTCCGTCCCGAACTCGTTCTCGCCGTAGACGACGAGCGTCACCAGGTTGGTCAGCGGGATCGACACCAGTCCGGCGACGGTGTAGCCGATGGTGTTGCCCAGCGCGCTGTGCGGCAGGGCCACCATGAACTGCTCCCACGCGTCCTCGGCGGGGTTGAGCTTCTTCTGCAGCTGGTCCCAGTAGGTGGCCTCGGACATCCACTTCTTCGCCTTCGTCGCGCGCGTGGCGTCCGGCATCGCCGCGTCCTCGGCCAGCCTGGCGGCCTGCTGCGGGAAGCCCCGCACCTTCTCCTCGCGCCCCCGCCTGGCGCGTCCCTGGATGCCGCCGGAGATGCCACCGCGGATGAAGCCGCTCACCGCCCCCACGGCCACCGTGCCGGTGAACTCCTTCCAGCTGAAGTCGTCAGCGGTCAGCGCGTAGGTCATGCCGTTCCAGCCGGCCGCGGAGACCATGCTCGCGAGCGCCGACAGCCCCGCCGTCCTCCCCATCGTCGTCACGTCCAGCACCAGCCCCGCCACGGTCCCCGCGGCGGCAACGGCGCCCGAGAACACGACGACCGCCATCCGGCCACTGTCGGAAATGGCGCCCGTGCGGTCCACCCGCGTGGTCGGGTGGTTGCCCGCGTAGGTGTAGGGGCTGGGGAACTCGTTGGCCGGGTCCGGCGCGTAGAAGCGGCCCAGCACCGGGTCCAGGAGGCGGGCGTTGAGGTTGTAGAGGCCCGTCTCCGCGTCGTACTCGGCGCCGGAGAAGCGCAGGCGCATCCACGGCGCTGCGCCCGTCGCCTCCCGCGCCGCGCCGAAGGCGGTGTAGCCGAAGCCCTCCACCAGCGTGCCCTGGGCATCGAACAGCGCGCGGGTGGAGCGCAGCCGGTCGCTGGAGGCGTGGTAGCGGACGCCGTCGCGGTACACCAGGGGGCAGCCCGTGGGGCCCGGCACGTACAGCACGGTGCCGCTCTTCCCGCCCGTCACGAACAGCGGCTGGTTCTCACCCGGGAAGCGCACCTCGCGCTGCTCGCCGTCGGGACCGCGCACCCGGGTGGCCACGCGGACGCCGTCGGCGTCATAGGCGTACTCGACAGTGCGCGCGTCGCTGGCGCCGGGGCGGACGTGAATCTGGCGTGGCAGCGCCATGCCGGGCGCGTAGGCGAAGTCCAGGTCCACCGGTCCGGTGCCCCGGGTGCGGCGCGACGACACCGTGCCGTCGGCCCGCCAGGTGAACGCCGTCTCGCCGCCGTCCGGCCAGGCCACCGTGTCCAGCCGGTTACCGCCCGGCACGTACGACAGGCTCGCGCCGGAGAGCTCGTGGATGTTGCCGTTGAGGTCCTCCTCGTACTGGAAGCGCTCGGCGGCGTCGGTGCCCTCCACCGTGCCGGAGGCGGTGATGCGGCCCAGCCCGTCATAGCCATAGGCGAGCTGCTCCCGGTGCGAGCCGAGCACCGCGCTGGTGCCGCGCACGTTGCTGTCGGGCGCGAAGGTGTACGCCTGCGTGGCGCTCGTCCCGGCGGAGGCGGCGGATTGCAGCAGGTGGCCCGGCGAGTCGTAGGTCATCTCCCAGGTCACGGGGCCGGAGCGGCTGGTCCGGACCCGCGCCATCGCATCCCACCCGAACGAGGCCAGCTCCATGCCCGCCTCGTCCTGGATGGAGGTGATGTGGCCCTGGACGTCGCGGCCGTACCGCAGCGGCCCGGGCTGGGGGAACAGCTCCCGCGGCAGGCCCAGCCGCACCAGCGCGTTCGTGTTGTCGTAGCCGAACGTCACCTCCAGCGGCGCGGCCTCCTCGCCGTCGTCCCACGTCACTCGCAGGGTGCGCGCCTCGAGCTGTCCCAGCGGCGTCCAGCGGTACGAGGAGTCCACCGTCGCGGGCGCGCCCGTGTCCTGGGAGCGGGAGTCCACCAGCTGTCCCAGCGCCAGCGCGTCCCAGCCGTCGCCGTCGTAGCGCCACACGCCCGTCGTCACCGCGCCGGAGGCCGGATCCGTCAGCGGCCAGCCCGGGAGCTCCGCCCGCTCGAGCAGCAGCGGTTCATTCCACGCGACCGTCACGTGGCCGCGCGCAGTCACCCGGCTCATCGCGTCGTAGGTCGTCCAGGTGATGCGGCCCTCGGCCGCGTCCGCCGCGGTCTGGGCAAAGCGCGCGCGCCCGCCCCGGTCGTGGACGTAGCGCGTCTCGCCCGCGTCGGGAGTGGACTCGCGCAGCAGCCGGCCCAGGCAGTCGTAGTCGCGGACGATGGCCGTGTCCGTGCCGTCCCGCCAGCCGTCGGGGAGGATGACGCGCGTGCGCGTGCCCGTGGGCTGCATGCCCAGGTCCGTCGCGGAGACGTACGTGGAATCGCCCCGCAGCGGCACGAGCACGGCGAGCGCGGCGTCCTTCGCGTCACGCACCTTCAGGCGCCGCTCGCCCACGGGGGAGATGAACGTGGTGACGCGGAAGTCGGTGGCCGGCAGGTCCAACCCCGGGAGCACCGCCGCGTCCGGCGCGTAGCGCACCTTCGTCGTGGGCCGTGAGTCCGCGGGCGTGGTGTACGGGTCGACAATGGCCCAAGCGGCGCCCGGCAGGCCCACCTCCACGGTGCGCCCCAGCGGTGACGCCTCCAGCAGGCGCCGCGAGTACGGGTAGCCTCCGTCCGCGGAGCGGCCCGCCTGCCCATTCCAGTAGTCCGTCGCATCGCCGGCCATGACGCCACTGCCCGCGAGCGAGGCCTGGAAGGCCGGCAGGTCCACCAGCCCCGTCCGGTAGAGCAGCGGGGCCAGCGCCGCGCCCGAGCCGAAGTCGCCGGGCACGGACTTCGTCTTCACGATGGTGCGCCCCAGCGCGTCCTCGATGAGCTGGTTGACGAGGTACGTGTCCCCCCCGAGCGCCTGGAGCTGACGGTCCGCGCCAGTGGAGTCCTGCAGGCGCGCTTGAATCACCGGGCCCTCCATCCACGCCAGGTTGCGCAGGCCGAGCGCTCCGGTGCCCGAGGTGAGCGCCGCGCCTCCGCGCACGCCCGTCGCCACGGAGAACACCAGGCCACCGTCCGTCCAGAACAGCAGCCGGCCTCCCGTCACCACCAGCAACAGCGAGGCCGGGCTGGAGGCGCCCGAGCCCACGGGCGAGACACCCTGCCCGCCCACTTCCAGACTCCATCCACCGTCCCAGGACAGCCGCGCGGCGGTGCCCACCGTGAAGCCGAAGCCCGGTGACAACCGCACCGGCCCACCGTCCACCGAGGTGGGCTCCACGTAGAGGGCCCACGCCTCCGTCTCCGGCGCGGTGGCGGTGAGCGACGCGTCGGTGCTGCCCTCGTGCAGCAGCAGGCCCGAGGCCGCGCGCCAGGCGCCCTCCGCCGAGGGCGTCCAGGCGTCACGCCACGCCTCGCCGTCGCGGAACGTCTGCATGGTGCCGCCGCGCGTGGCCTGGAGGACGAGCTGGGTGTTCGGGTCCCCCGGATTGAAGGCAGCGTTGCGCTGGCGGGAGCTGAACTCCAGCTGCACGCCCTTCAGCGCTCCGTTGGCGCGCACCTGGCCCACCATGCGCCGGGTGGGGCCATAGACGGCCCGGGACGTCAGGCCCCCGGGGCCCACGTTGGCCGTCGGCTTGTGCGTCCCCGGCTCGAAGGCCTGCGCCATGACGTTGGCGTCGCGCGGGTAGAAGCCCACGTCGTCCACCCACAGCTCACCGCCGCCCGCCTCGACGCGCAGCCTGACGGAGAGCGGACCGCCGGACGCGAGGCGCGCGTGATGCTCGCCCAGCGCGATGGCCGCCTGCACCCAGGTCCAGCGCCCGGAGGTGTCGTTCAGCGCGAGCCGGAGGGGCTCGCCCACCACCGTGCTTCCGGACGTCACGGTGATGATCAGCACGGGCGACGCGCCGGCCGCGGCGTCGCGGGGCCGCGCGTACCAGCAGCCGGCGACGTAGGTGCGCGCGTTGTCCGTGGGCGTCAGCGGTGCGCGCTCCACGGCGGCGGTCCCTCCCGGCAGCCACGCGCAGCGCACGCCGGTGTGGGCGCGCTCGGTGGTGACGGCGGCGCCTCCGGTGAAGGTCCATGCGGAGAGCGGCTCCTGCGACTCGAAGCCGCAGGCGTCGGCCTCCTGCGCGGACAGGTCCGCGTTCGTCACCATCAGCAGCGGCAGCTGCCCGGTGGCATCCACCCGGGTGGAGTGCGCCACGCCCGAAGCGTCCTTCGACAGCGTGGCGATGCCCTGGACGTCGCGCGCCAGGATGCGCGTGCGCGCGAACCACTCCGGGGGAATGGTGGCCGCGCCGAACGGGAACCGGGCGCCATCCGGGGCCGTCGGGCCGCCCCAGTCGTAGCGGGCGGACACGTCGAGCACCGTGCAACCTCCGGCATTCTCGAACGGACCGTAGGTGGTGGCGGCGCACGCGGACACGGAGTCCACGCCGTCCTTCGGCCACACCCGGGTGCGCATCTGCGCGACGGAGGTCAGCACGTTCTCCCACGCCAGGGCGCGCCAGGCGGGCACGGCGGCGGCGAAGGTGGTGGCCATCTCCGTCGTCCACGTCACGCCGTGGACGTCGCGCGTGTCGAACGACTCGGAGGTGGTGCCACCCGTCAGCGGCGCGGGGAAGCCTCCCAGATAGCCGTAGCGCGTCTCCAGCGCGAGGCCGTCCTTCATGGAGCGGATGCTCGCCGGCCGCACGTAGGCCCCATGCAGCATCACCTCGCTCCACGTCCCGGAGGCCGCGTCCTCGAGCGACGTGAAGCCGGCGCGCGACGTGAAGACCTCCCAGGTGTTCGTGTCGCTAGCGACCAGGCGGCCGGTGTAGCCGCGCACCGCCGTGGGGGACTTCGGGTCCTCGTCGCTGTCCACCGTGTAGCGGCGCTGGGTGGTGGGGTCCTCGACGGACCAGTACAGGTAGCGCCCGTCGACGCGGCGGGCCTCGTAGACGGCCTGGGCGGACAGCGCCGCCTCGGCCGGGAACAGCGCGCGGAGCTCCTGCGGCACGGGGGTTCCCGGCGGTACGTCGGGCGTGAGGCCCAGGCCAGCGGAGATGGGCGCGGCGAACAGCGCGGCGCCCTCGAAGGTGAGCGTCTGGAGGGGCTGGCCGTCCAGCATGCTCAGGCCCTCCGCCGTGGCCCCGTTGTCGTAGGTCGTCACGGTCCGCCCGCCGTGCGCGGCGGACGGGTCGTCACAGCCATCCCAGGCCGTGGAGCGGTAGTACTTGATGACCTCGCCGGACGGGTCGCACGCGGCGCTCACCCGGTCGAAGCTCCACACGGAGCGCAGCGGCTCGCCCAGGCCGGTGTCGATGGACAGCGAGCGCACCGGGTAGTCCACCAGCGGGCCCTGGATGTCGCCCCCCACGAAGCGATGCAGGGTGAGGCTCGGCGCGCGCTCGAAGTCAGGCGCCGTCTGCGGGTAGGTGACGAGGGTGGCGGGGCCCGCGGGGCTCTTGCCCGCGCGAGGCGGCGACAGCAGTCCTTCGGGCGACAGGGGGCTGACGAACGTCTGGCCCGCGATGGTGGAGGTGGCCTTCGCGCGGCCGTTCTCCAGCAGGGCCAGGGCGATGCGCGCGGCGCCCTGCCCCGGAGGCAGCCGCCACCCCGTGAAGTCCGGGGCCGCGTCGACGACGCTGAAGGAGTCCGTGCCTTCCGGAGCGCCCTCGTAGACGGGCTGCTCGCTCTGGAGCCCCGTCCACCCGGGCGCGGCGCCGCGGTACCAGACGGTGTTGGAGGCGACGATGAAGTCCTCGCCCGTCGCCGAGGGGTAGCCGGAGTCCTCCCCCGGCGGCAGGGCCGGCAGCGTCCTGGGCGCGCGGGCGAAGGTGCCGCTGTCGGCGTCGTACGCGAGCAGCCGCGTGGTGATGCCATCCGACACGTTGAGCACCTGCAGCGCCACGTCGCGCCCGTACGCGTAGGCCAGCCAGCCCGGCCGGCCACGCCCCTGGTCGGTCAGCGCCTCGGAGGTGTTCCAGCCCACTCCATCGAAGCGCCACAGGTACCGGTCGGTCCCCACCAGCTCGTTGCCGGACACGGACGGCACCGGCGGCCATGAAGGCCTGGGCACCTGCGTGACGGAGGACAGGCGCAGGTTCTCCGCGTCCACGCCCTGCCCTTCCTGGAACTGGTAGTCCGCGTCCCAGCGGCGCACGCGCAGGGCGTAGCGGCCGGTGGCGCTGGAGTCCGTGGCCTCGCACCACGCCACCATGGACGGGCCTTCCGCCCAGGCCATCTCCGTCTGCCGGGGCCCCAGCGCCACGTCCAGGGAGCCGCCGTCGTTCCAACGGTGGTCGCCGTCCAGCCACGCCAGCGACACCGTCCCCTTCCCGTTGAGGTGCTGCCACAGCAGGTAGCGCTCGCCGCGAGCGAGCACCTGCATCGTCCGTCCCTGCACCGCGGGCGCGTCCCCGCCATTCCAGGCGCGCCGCTGCCAGTCCCAGGTGAGCCGGTAGAGGCTGTCACCCGCGCCGTCGAAGCCGGAGACGGTGGCCAGCAGGAAGCGCTCTCCGGCGGCGAGCCGGGCGCCCGTGGCCCGCGGGAAGGAGAGCCACGAGGTGCCGTCCCCACCCGAGTACCGCGCCCACTCCCACGCGCGCAGCGTGCTGCGCCGGAACGGGAGCACGCGCACCTCGTCGCCAACGCGGAAGGTCAGCCCGAAGAAGTCCGTGGAGGTGACGCCCGCGAGCGTGTCCGCGTCCAGCGCCTGCTCACCCTCGTAGACAAGCCCCTCGCTGACGGTGGAGAGCTGCCAGCGTCCCGTCCACGTGTGGACCTGGAGGCTCAGCCGCTTGCGCTGGGCATCCAGCCAGCAGGTGACGGCGTAGTCCGGCCCCAGCCAGACGAAAGGGGTGTTGCCGGTGGCGGCGAAGCCCGCGGGCGGCGTGACGGTCAGGTCCCGCTCGCAGATGTCCAGCGGGATGGCGCCGTCGTACGTGAAGGTGCCGGTGGCGCCCTCGGGATAGGTGATGCGCGTGAGCGCGCCCGGGTGTGCGGCGGCGTCCTCCAGCGCGTAGCTGAACACGTAGCCGGGCAGGCTGCGTCCGGCCGGGTCCTGCTCGGTGATGCCCGTGAGGTAGCGCTTGCAGAGGTCGGCGGACGACGCGGCGGGGGTGCCGGGCAGGGCCTGGGGCGGCGCGTAGTCCAGCTTCACGCGGTACAGCTCGCGTCCCGCGTCGTCCAGGACGCGCACCCGGTCCAGGTACAGCGTCTCGTAGCGGTCCTGGAAGGCGTTGGGGGTGGTGAGGTTCTCCGGCGCCTCGCCGTCGGCGGCGGGCGCGAGCACCTTGTGCGGATCCTGGTACTCGTGGACGGTGGCCGTGTACCACTTGGGCGCGTAGTCCAGCGCCACGCCGCGGCCGCCCACGCCGGTGATGCGCGAGAGGTAGCAGGCCTTGGTGTACGGCAGCCCTTCGGGGCCCACGCGCTGCTCCACGGCGTCGTACGCGTAGGTGACCCGGTCGCCGTAGCGGTCCACGCGCGCGACCAGGTTCCACGCGTGCGCGTACTGCGCCTGCCCTTCCCTGCGCATCGAGCTGCCCACCCAGCCGCCCCGCTCGCCGCCGAAGCGCACGCCCCACTCGATGCCGTGGCCGGTGCTGGTGGCGAAGCCCTGCGGGGTGACGGAGACGCCACCGCCGAAGACCCGCTGCGTGCCCGAGTCGTCCACCGCCACCCAGCGCTCGTAGGTCGGGTAGTAGCGGACGCGCCAGAAGCTGAAGTCCTGCGGCTCGAAGCCAAGCCCGCCCGCCGCCACCGCGAGCACCGGGACGCCGTCCGCGCCGGCCTGCTCGGACAGGACGAAGGACTGCTCGTGGACGGCGTCCTCCACGTCCCAGGGGCCCTGCCCGCTGATGGTGGCCTGGGAGGACAGGGGGAGGCCGGCCCCGGCGAAGGCGGCGATGAGCTCCTGCGAGACGAGGGGCCCGCCCAGCCGCGAGCCCAGCGCCGCGTCCAGCAGCGCGCGGACCCACGGGCGCGGGGTGGGCACCAGCCGGTTGCGAGCGCCTCCGGACTCCAGGCTGAAGCGCCGCGCGGCGAGCGACAGGGCGCCGTCGGACTCCGCGATGATCCGCTCGCGGGGGAGCATCCATCCCAGGCCGACCACGCCCGTGGGCGCGTCGAGGTTCCAGCGCGTCGCGGCGAGGTGGATGGAGCTGTCGTAGGAGAGGCCCAGCTCCACCGCGAGCGTGTCGTCCCCGAGCTTCCCCGGGAGTTGGACCAGCGGGCGCTGGTAGCTCACCGAGCCCCGGAAGAGGTTGATGCTCTGCCGGAGGGAGCCGACGTCGGTCGACGCGAACTGGGCAGGACGCTGCGGGGGGACCTGGTTGGGGGCGCGCGAGGAGGGCATGACGGTCCAGGGA